>JAJCXQ010000802.1 GCA_029263355.1 Acidobacteriota bacterium
ACCCACTCTCCGTCAGGGTCGCCGATGCCGCCCGGGCGAGGGGAGACCTGCATCACAAGTGGCTCGTCAGTGGTGGTCGGTCGCTGCAACTCGTTCAAGGCGAGATCACGGGGCGGTCTACGGCGCGGAAATCGCGATCGAGAGCGAGGATGGCGCAATCCTCAGACACCGCCAGGGCGTAGGCGAAACAGTCGCCGAGGTTCAGCGGGTAACGCAGCCTGGCCTGGGCCGCGATGCGTGCCTGCTTTGTGTCTGGCGAGACGAAGCGGATACCGCTTTGCAGGAGCTCGACCTCGATTTCGTCGGCGAGCTGCGGTTGCCGGTCTCGGATGCGGATCAAGGTCTCGGTGAGGTTGACCGTGCTCATTCGCAGCTCCGGTCCATACTCCTCGAGTTTGCTGGCTGCCCACTCGCCGTGTGCCTCCGCGAAGTAGACCGCCAGTAGGACCGAGGTGTCGACGACCATTCACTCGGTCCACAGATCGTCGTCGCGGCGGAACCGAGGTTCAGGGTTCTGCGGCGCGCGGTTGCCAAGCCCCAACCAGGATCCGAAATCGGCTGTCCGTCGACGAGAAATCTGCACTTCGAGAGCCTCGAGAACCGCTTGGCGAACCGCTTCCGATTTGGTCTTCAGATCGCGCAGACGCATGTACTCGGCCAGGCTTCTTTGAAATTCGGGAGTCAGATGGACATTGAGCTGGGGCATGGCGATCTCCGTTTCATGTACAGAAGATATACAGAAACCTGGAACGAGTCAACGATCGGCAGACGCCCTTTTCTAACGAGTCGCGTGATCGGCGAAAAATATCTAACTGCGTCTTCTCTGGTCGATCAGTCCGAGTTCTCGCCTCGAGCGTCAACGGTTCAATGTTATCCTGCGCCTCATCTGGGAGGCCGCATGAGCGCCAAGACCGTTTTCATCAGTTACCGCCGAGACGCCGCCGGCAAGTCGTTCGCCCGTTCGATTGCCCAGGAGCTGACGCACCGGGGCTACGACGTGTTTCTGGACGTCGACAGCCTCGATGCCGGCGCGTGGGCGGCGCAGATCGATCGCGAGGTGCCGGCGCGGTCGCACTTCCTGCTGCTGGCGGACGCGGAGGCCCTCACCCCTTGACCCACTCTCCACCGGGGCCATCGGGATCGCCGGGGCGCCGGGGCCGCCCGGGCGACGCCGACTGAAGCCTACTCAGCGCAAATCATCAACTGACCTTCGCCCACCTGTACTTGAACCTTCTGCCCAAGATCGAACCCCGCGGTTCGCATCCATTGGCCGCAGAGCCGCAGATCCGGCACTTGGACTTCGTGGCGGTAGCGCCCACACACGGTCATGCGGCGAAAGTCCAGCGGGGCCGCAACCTCCGAGCCGCCCTGCGGCGGGGGTGCTTCCTGGTTCAACCGACTCGCGGCTTGCTCCAGTTCCTTCGCCGCTTGGCGAAGGCTCGCGGCGGACGCCATCATGCTGGCGGCGCCGGAAGCGCGCAGACCCTTCTCGGTGATGAACCAGTGGTCTACGGAGTTGAACGGGGTTGCCGTGTCGAGGTGAGTGTTAGAGTCGACGGTACGGTTGCGCATGGAATGATTCTCCTAGCGTGGTCGAGGGCGCGGTGGGGGTTGCAGCCCCCGTCGTGCCCGTTTTTAGGACTCGCGACCCAAAACGTTTGGGTCGTGATGCGGTGAGCGCTTACGCTCAGTTACCGCTATTTTATTGGGTTGGGATTCGCCGGTCAACACTCAGCGTAGCCGGTTGGATGTAGGGGCGCACCCATGGTGCCGATCTCGCCACGTTGGCCGGGAGCTGCCGGGTTGTCCTACCTGAGGTCGCCTTTTCTCGACCCCTCAATCGAAACGCGTCGCCAGGGTCTCGATCAACAACTGCACCGCCATATGCGGGGTCAACTCGGCAGGATCGAGATAGGGATTGACCTCCACCAGATCAACTCCCACCAGGTTGCCGCGCTCGGACAAGGCAGCCAGGATCTGTTTGACGTGGGTAACAGTCAAGCCCTCAGCCTCCGGGCTCTCGGTGCCCGGGCAGATCGACGGGTCGAGGCCATCGATATCGATCGAGACGTAGTAGTTGCCGAGGTCGTCCGGTACTTGCTCGAAAAGGGTGCTGATGTCGTTGTCGAAGACATCGTAGTTAGAGAACACCAGGTTGCCATGCTCTCGGCTCTCCCGCAGCTCCTGGTCGGTGGACTTGATACCGCGGATACCGAAGCTCAGAATCTGCTCGATGAACGGCAGCTCAAAGGCGCGACGGAAGGGGCTGTTGTTGGTGTATTTGAGGCCCATCAACTCGTTCTTGTAGTCGAGATGGGCGTCGATCAGCACGACCCGTAGCGGGTCACGACTCTCGAAAGCGCGCAGCACGGGATAGGAGATCGAGTGGTCGCCGCCGAGCACTACGGGCACGGCGTCACGCTCGAGGATCTTGCTGACGCTTTCGGCGATCAACCGGAAGTTGCGATCCTGGTCGAAGTAGATCACGTCGACGTCACCGCAGTCGACGATGCGCACGCCACGCATCAGGTTGCGGTCGCGGTTGATATCGAAGAAACCGGTCGACTCGGCGCCTCGGCCCAAGAAGCCGAAGCGGGTCGAGGCGTCGCGGATCGCCCGCGGCGCCTGCCGCGAACCGGGACGCATGGCGGTCGCCTCGTCGTAGGGAATGCCGAGCACCGCAACGTCGGCGTCGAGCTGGTCGAGATCGGGCTCGAAGGGACTCTTGCAGAAGGTGGCGATGCCGGTGTGCGGCATCGAAGTCTTTTGGTAAGCCATAGCGAAAGCCTACCAGCTCACGGCTCGTGCGGCGTCTTCTTTGGCTAGCTCGATCTACCGAGACCCAGAGGAGCCAGCTCTCCGGCTGCTGCCTGAGCTCTCCCCAGTTGGTGCTGGGCTCTCTTCTGAGCGAGAAGATGGAGGCGACGGCCGGATTCGAACCGGCGAATAAGGGTTTTGCAGACCCTCGCCTTACCACTTGGCCACGTCGCCTGAGCTTCCGGATCGGCCGGCCAGAAGAGAAACTTGGAGCGGGAAACGGGATTCGAACCCGCGACCCCAACCTTGGCAAGGTTGTGCTCTACCACTGAGCTATTCCCGCCCGGGGTGAGCAAGGATATTGACCTGCACGGTGGGTGTCAACCCTTCTCTCGAGCAGCTTTCGACACAACGGCGAACGCTTCATCCAGGGGCCATGAAAGCATCTCGAACCAGGGTGTAACGCCAGCCCTGGTCGCCGAGATCCAGTGCCAAGACATCGAACCGACAAGGTCCGTCGTAGGGCTTTCGCGCCAGGTAGAGAGCAGCGGCGCGGGCGATGCGACGCTGTTTGGCCGCCGACACGGCTTCGACGGCAGCGCCGTAGGTCCGCGACGAGCGCGCTTTGATCTCGATGAAACACAGGGTCTCGCCATCGAGAGCGATGACGTCGATCTCGCCGACGCGGCTGGAGACGTTGCGCTCGCGGATGCGGTACCCCTGTTGGCGTAACCACTCGACGGCGGCATCTTCACCCAGGTTGCCCTGAGCACGGGTGTGGGGCTGATCGCGGAAGGCGTCGTCGCGCATCAGCCCCGGCGCCAGCGGGGACCCTGCGGAGTGTCTTCGATCAAGATGCCCTGTCCTTGGAGCTCATCACGAATGCGGTCGGACTCGGCGAAGTCGCGGCTCTTGCGTGCTGCTTGACGGTCGGCCAGCAGGCCTTCGATCGCTTCGTCACTCAAACCGTCTGCGGCATCATCATCTTGCTGCCAGTCGCCAGGATCGAGCACGCCAAACACACGGTCGACATCGGCGAGGGCTGCGATCACTCGCTCGCGATCCCCTTGTCCGACGGCGCCTTGTTCGATCACTTTGTTGACATCCCGCACCAGTTGGAAGACCGCCGCGAGCGCCTCCGAAGCGTTGAGATCGTTGGCCAAGGCGTTGGCAACATCTTGCCCGAGGCGTTCGATAGCAGCGGTGATAGTCGCCGACGGGCCGCCGTTCTCCGACGCACTGGCCAGGCGAAAGCGCATCTTGTCCACCCGCTCTAGGGCATTGGCTGCCGCCGCTACGGAATCGAAGGTGAAATTGAGCTTCTGTCGATAGTGCGCCGAGACGAAAAGATAGCGGATCGCCCGGGGCTCGATGCCACGCTCGAGCAACTCCTTCAAGGTGTATTGGTTGCCCAAAGACTTCGACATCTTGGCGCCGTCGACCATCAGATGCTCGGAGTGGATCCAGGTCTTGACAAAAGGTTTGCCGGTGGCGGACTCACTCTGGGCAACTTCGTTCTCGTGGTGCGGAAAGATATTGTCGACGCCACCACAGTGGATATCGAAACTCTCGCCGAGGTACTTCATGCTCATTGCCGAGCACTCCATATGCCATCCGGGCCGGCCGAGTCCCCACGGTGAATCCCACGACGGCTCACCTTCTTTGGCTGCCTTCCAGAGCACAAAATCGCGCGCATCTTCCTTTTCGTATTCGTCGCTCGCCACCCGCTCACCACGCATCTGTTGCGAGAGATCGATGCCAGAGAGGCGACCATAGTCATCGTCCGCCGCGATGCGAAAGAACACAGAGCCGTCGCTGACATAGGCGAAACCTTTTTCGAGCAAGGTCTCGATCATCGCAATCATTTCGGGAATGTGCTCGGTGGCGCGTGGATAATGCTCGGCGCGCTCGACATGCAGCGTCTCGAGATCCTCGAAGAAAGATTGGATGAAGGGCGCGGTGTAATCGTCCAAGGACAAGCCAGCTTCGTTGGAACGCTGGATGGTCTTGTCATCAACATCGGTGAGGTTCATGACCTGAGTCACCTCGAGCCCGAGGTAGCTCAAACTGCGACGCAGGAAGTCCTCGAAGACGAAGGTTCTGAGGTTACCGATGTGGGCGTGACCGTAAACGGTGGGACCACAGGTGTAGACCTGCACCGCGCCGGCTTGCAGCGGCACAAAGGTCTCCAAGGTCCGACCCAGGGTGTTGTAGAAACGAATCTCTCGCATAACAGGAAGAATCTTACCTCGGATACGAGTCTCGCCGCCGTGCGTGGCCTGCTAGGCGCGACCGAGTTTCTTGAGTTGGCGGCGGACCCGGTCACGGCGGAGACCCCGCAGGTGGTCGATGAAGAGCACACCATTCAGGTGATCCACTTCATGACAGATCGCACGCGCCTCGAAATCTTCGGCCTCGATCTCGACCGTGCTGCCTTCAAGATCTTGCGCTACAACCTTGACCATCGTCGGTCGCGCCACTTTTTCGGTGAGATCCGGAATCGACAAACAGCCCTCGGTATCGACCTCCCGCCCTCCTTCTTCGACAATCTCCGGGTTGACCAGGACCTTGAGTGCCGCACGCTCCTTGCCGACACTGATGTCAACCACCGCCAGGCGTTGTTCGACCCCGATCTGTGGCGCCGCCAATCCGACACCGGGAGCGGCATACATGGTCTCGATCATATCGCCCGCCAGACGCCGGAGACCGGCGTCGAAGGCGTCGATCTCGGAGCAACGGACCCGCAACACAGGGTCCGGGTAGGTACGAATCGGCAGGATGGCCATTCAGGTGGCGTGCAGTCGCTGGATGGAAACAGCGACGTCACGGTCGTTGGCCTGCAAACGCAGCACGCTGAGGAACGCGATCGGGTCATCGTTACCGACCATGGCTTCTTCCAGCCCTTTGCGGTCGAGCTGAAATAGGGTTGCCTGATCGGTGACCTTGTATTGCGCCGGCCATGATTTGCGTTCGAGGAGTGCTGCTTCACCGATCAGATCGCCGGTTGAGAAGCTGCGGATAGAAACCTTGCGGCCATTGACGTCAGAGTAGGCTTCGACAATACCGTCGACCACCAAATACATGACGGGGACCTGGCTGCCGCTTTCAGCGAGGACTTTGCCACTCCGACTGTGCACCATCTTCATCACCGAGAACAGCCTCTTGAGGCTCTCAGCGCTGAGCTTCTCCACCAGATGGCTCTTGGCGATCTTGTTCCACAACAACTCGATCTCGAGCTTCTGGTTGCCGGCGGCCTGCTTGCGGGTGCTGGTGTTGCTCATTAGGCCTTCAACGGCCAACTGACGCCGCTTTTCGAGCTGCTTCATACGCTTGTACTTTTCGAGACGCTTGGGCAGCATTTCGTCCCCTGGCGCCAGCTTCGCCGCCTTGGAGAGCACTGCGATCGCCTTGTCGAAGAAACCGTCGTCGGCCTGGGAATCGGCGACAAAGATATATTCGTCGAGGGCCTTGTGAACGTTCTTGAGCGCAACGTGAACTTCTGCCAACCGCAGGTGAGCATGAAGATCTTTGGGAACCGCCTTGAGACGGGCCTTCAGCTTCTCCTCGGCTTCTTCGTACCGTTCGAGGGTAATCAAATCCTCGATGGTCAGCTCACGATCGTCAGATTCTGGCTGCCGTTTGCGACCACGGCCAAACATCTTCTTCAGCACAGACTGTCACTCTCCTGAAAACGCTCGGCCTCGCCAATCTTCGGCGAGGTGACAAGGTCGATCCGGACGTCAACGCCGTTGGTCAGCGTAAAAACCTAGCCTTATAGACTTAAGTATAGCTGATCTCTTCCGGCGATGGGCCAACGATTCGCCGTTCGAGGGTACCACTGGCCAAAGCTGCTGAAGCGACAGGCCCCTCTTGTCCAGTGGCACCCGAGGCGTCGAATGCGTAAGATCGCTCGTTCATGGATATGGAAAAACTCGTCCGGTTCGTTTTTGTTCTTTACTGTGCCACGGTAGGAGCGGTCTTGGTCTTGATCCCCTGGTCGCCAGGATGGGAACGGATGGTTTCCCATTTGCCGATGGCCTTCGAGATCCTACGCCAACCACTGCTGCGCAGCGCTCTCAGTGGTTTCGGGCTGGTGCATTTGGTGTGGTGCATGCACGATCTCACGCTCTTTCTGCGCACCGAGGTCGAAAACGAGACTCGGCGACGGGGACGCGCCCCGGCAGGTCCCGGCGAGTCACTGTGAGTCACGCCGCTGAGATCGTATCGATGGCGGCTTCAGTAGTCTGCCGTCCGCAAATTCCGCGTTTGATTGCGATCAGCGACCGGAGCTCGCTGCCCGATCACTCGCTCGCCGACTGGCTGCGGCGAATCGAAGGTCTGATCGATGCCGTTCAGTTGCGTGAGAAACAGGCCACAGATCTCGAGCTCCTCGAACTTGCGATCCTGGCTCGGTCGTCAACCGCAGCCACGGTTTTGGTCAACGGTCGTCCAGATATCGCCCTCGCGGCGAATTGCCACGGCGTCCATCTGCCATCGAGCGGCCTGCCGATCTCAGCCTTGCGAGCGACGTTCGGTGACCGACTGCTCATCGGACGCTCGACCCACCGCCCCCAAGAGGTCGCGGCAGCTCAGCACGCTGGCGCCGACTACGTGATCTTCGGACCGGTATACCCGACCCCGAGCAAAGCCTCCTACGGTCCGCCGCCGGGGCTCGATGGCTTGCGCCGGGCATCCGCCTTTGGCTTGCCGACCGTGGCGGTTGGTGGCATCGGCCCCAACCAGATGGCAGAGGTGGCCGACGCCGGGGCGGTAGGAGTAGCCGGTATCCGCGCGTTACAGAATCGCGCCACGGTGGAGCTCATGGCGCGAGAGGCGCGCCGACTCTGGCCGCGGGCCGCACCGACCGAACCAGCGCGACCAGCAGAGGGGCATTCTTGGAAGGAATCTAACTGACATCATGCCGATTCTCGGACTCGGACTCGACCTTGTCGACATCGAACGTCTCGGGCGCATTTACCAGCGCCACGGGGCGGCGTTTGTCGGCCGGATCTGTCAGGACGGTGAATGCAAACCTTACCAAGACCAAGCGCTGATCGAACATCTGGCTGGGTTGTTTGCGGCCAAAGAAGCGATGTTCAAGGCCCTGGGCACCGGCTGGGGGCAGGGTGTGGGATTTCGCCAGGTGGAGATCATCTATCTCGAGACCGGCGCCCCGAGCTACCGCCTACACGGCGCCGCCGCCGAGCACGCCGACGTCCTCGGCGTGGAGAGCTTCCATCTCTCGATCACTCATGAACGCCGGCACGCTGCCGCGGTAGCGATTCTAGAGGGGTCTAGACGCCCCCGTATTGAGATAACCTAGGCGCCTCGCGGGCAAGCTCGATCCGCAAGAATTCAGGTGACGGACCGCTCGGTCTGGACCCAGGCATGGAGACTAAGATGACGCCAAACGCCGATGCACTTTCGAGTGCGGCGCAGACCGAAACTATCAGCCCCCAGGAAGAACGCGCTCAGAGACTCGCCGACATGCGGGTCAAGTGGCGTTATTTGATCCTAGCGGTGGTGGTCCTGGTGCTCGACCAATGGACCAAGTGGATGATCGAGAGTCACCTATCGCGCCATGCCAGCATGGAGATCATTCCGCAGTTGCTCAACTTCACCCACGTCCGCAACACCGGCGTCGCTTTCGGCTTCTTCGCCTCCTACGGCAACGCGACCGGCACTTTGGTTCTGACCCTGTTGGGTCTCGCCGCTCTGATCTTCGTGGGCTACTACTTCTGGCTCGTGCCACGCAACGACCGACCGTTGTTAGTGGCGTTGGCGCTGGTGATCGGCGGCGCGATCGGCAACCTCATCGACCGCATCATGCAGGGTGGAGTGACCGACTTCATCGACTTCTATCGCGGCACCTATCATTGGCATACCTTCAACATCGCCGATACCGCCATTTCGATCGGCATTGGCCTGATGATCCTCGGCACCTTCCGTCGCACCGACGAGAACGCGGAGGCTGTGGAGAGCAAGCCGACGCCAACACCGTCGTGAGTCAAGACCTGCATTGGACGGTCTCCACCGAGGATGTCGGCCTGCGGCTCGATCGTTTTGTCGCCGAACGGCTGGACTTGCCCCGCAACCAAATCCGCAGTTGGATCCTCGACGGCCGGCTCCAGTTGTCGGATCGCGCCGCCAAGCCAGGTTTGGCGCTACGCGAAGGCGATCGTGTGGAATGCACGCCGCCCGCAGTCCAAGCGGATAGTCGTCTCGAACCGCAAGCCGGCGATCTCACAGTGCTACACGAGGACCGCGACCTGTTGATCCTCGACAAACCGGCCGACCTCGCCGTGCACCCGGGCGCCGGGCGCGAGCAAGGCACCTTGGTCAATCGATTGCTGGCACACTACCCGGACATCGCTGGCGTCGGCGGCGAGGGTCGTCCCGGCATCGTCCATCGCCTCGATCTCGACACCACCGGCGCGATCGCCGTCGCTCGCACCGACGCGGCGTATCACAAACTGACAGCGGCTTTCGCTGCCAGGGCCGTCGACAAAACTTACCTCGCCATCGCCTACGGCACTCCGCGCGAGCCGGCGAATCGCATCGACTTGCCGATCGGTCGTCATCGCCATCATCGCAAGCAAATGCAGATTCGGTCCGACGGTCGCCCTGCTGTCACTCATTACATCACGCTGGAAAGCACCACCGGCATCTCCCGTCTCCAACTCGATCTCGAGACCGGTCGCACCCACCAGATCCGCATCCACCTCAAGGCCCTAGGCAACCCCTTGGTTGGCGACCCGGTGTACGGCGAAGCCCGCTGGCGGAACTTACCTCGCCCCGTCCAGTCCGCCCTGCGCGACTTTCCCCGCCCCGCACTCCACGCTTGGCGGTTGGCCTTCGCTCATCCCATCTCAGGCAAAAAGATTGCCGTCGAGGCGCCGCTGCCAACGGACATGCGTCAGCTGTGGCTGGCAGTGGCAGGCCGGGAATGGGTGACGGGCTGAGACCGGCCTGCTCGGGCCAGCAAGACGGAAGCGAAAGCGCCTCAGTCCTCCCGCTCCCGGCCTAAAGCAGGTCGTCGAGATCAGTATACGGTCGCCCCTGCGACTCGGCGACGGGCTTGCAAGTGATGTGGCCAGCGTAGGTGTTGACCCCGTTCTTGAGATGGGGATCGGATCGTACCGCGTCTTTGAGCCCGAGATTGGCAATCTTGGTAGCCAGCGGCAGGGTCGCGTTGTTGAGCGCCAAGGTCGAGGTGCGAGGTACCGCGCCGGGCATGTTGGCGACGCAGTAGTGCACCACACCGTCGACCTCGAAGACCGGATCGGAATGGGTCGTCGGGCGGGTGGTCTCGAAACAGCCACCTTGGTCAACCGCAACGTCGACGATCACCGCCCCAGGTTTCATCAACTTCAACATGTCACGGGTAACCAGTTTGGGGGCTGCTGCGCCGGGAATTAGCACGGCGCCGATCAAAAGATCGGCCCGCGACATGGCTGCCTCGAGGTTGAAGCGATTCGACGCCAAGGTGGTGACCGCACCTTGGAAAAGGTCGTCGATAAAACGCATCCGATCGGGATTGGCTTCGAGCACGGTGACCCGCGAACGCATTCCGTGTGCAATGTTGACCGCATTGAGCCCAACGATACCGCCGCCGATAACCACCACGTCACCCGGCGGCACTCCCGGCACGCCAGAAATCAGCACGCCGCGTCCACCATAGGCTCGCTGCAGATAGGTGGAGCCCACCAATACCGACATCCGCCCCGCTACCTCGGACATCGGCGTCAGCAGCGGCAGTCCACCGCGGGCGTCGGTGATCGTCTCGTAGGCGACACCCGCAACTTTACGCTTCTGAAGCACATCGGTCAGCTCGGGCAGAGGCGCAAGATGAAGGTAGGTGAAGAGAATCTGCCCTTCACGCAGGCGATGATATTCAGCCTCGATCGGTTCTTTGACCTTGATGATCATCTCGACCGCGGCATAGACCTCGTCGGCCGTCGGCAGGATCGCCGCCCCGGCCTGTTGGTATTCCTCGTCGCTGAAACCGCTGCCGAGTCCCGCATCCTTCTCCACCACGACATCGTGACCGGCGGACGCCAACGTATGGACAGAGGCCGGTGTCATACCGACACGGTACTCGCGGTCCTTCAGCTCTGTGGGTACTCCGATTTTCATCGGCCAGATCTTTTTTGCTTGCGGCCACCACCGTGACCACCCGGGATGCCTTGTCCACTAGGACCACCCTGGGTCGGCGCTCCCGGGGAAACCGTCGCCGGGTTTTCTCCCTTCGCTGGTGTCGTGGGCTGCGCTGCCTGCTGGGGAGGCTGCTTGGGCGACCGGCTGACGTTGTCGGTCATTTCCACCTTGCCTTTGAAGAAAGCTCCTTCGGCAATTACGACCCGGGGAGAGAGCACATCACCTTCGAGGCTGCCAGTCGCTAAGACTTCGACTCGCTCCAGCCCCTTGACATTGCCCAGCACATGGCCGCCAACCTCTACGGAACGGGCCAAGACCTTACCCTCGACACGGCCTTCCGAGCCGATCACAACACAGCTCTCGAGATCGACTTCGCCATCGACAACACCATCGATCACGAGATCCGCCGTACCGGAGACCTTGCCTATAACCTTGGATCCTTTGGCGATATGTGTCGACTCGCTGGGCTCAGCCTTCGCTTTGCCGGAGGGACGCGGCGTAGGAATCGCAGGTCTCGCCGTCGGCTTGGGCTCGGGCGGCGGATCATTGTCGCGGCGAAAAATGGACATCGGGAGGTATCCTCGACTTCTGGGGGATGGATAGAAGGCGGCTTCCTGAATTCTCGGAGAGATAGACGAACTCGACCGTGGAAGGGGTGTAATGGAGCGGGCAACGGGACTCGAACCCGCGACATCAAGCTTGGGAAGCTTGCACTCTACCAACTGAGTTATGCCCGCCTGGGAACCGACACGGCCAAGCTCCTTGGTGTTGGAGCCAGAGTTCGAAAACTTAGCCCACCTCGCAGTTGCTGGTCAAGTCGAGTCGGCGATCGATCGACCATGACTTCACCGCGGCACGGATAGTGTCGAAGCGCGGGTCACACCCCTTGGAGAGCGTCTTGCAGCAATTCAGGGGAACTTCGATTCCCCAAGCTAGCCGTGCGAGCTATACTGGAGAAGCCATGCAATACCCGGAAAGACCCTCGACCGATCCCAAGACTGAGGCGTCAGACCGCGATCTCAACGAATCGCTTTATTTTTTTCCCGATCAGCAGATCTCCGAGAGTCGCGTGCGCTCCATCCTCCAACACGGATCGCTGGCGGAACGCGCATGGGTGATCTCGT
Organism: Acidobacteriota bacterium; assembly: GCA_029263355.1. GTDB lineage: Bacteria > Acidobacteriota > Thermoanaerobaculia > Multivoradales > J023 > JAAELT01. The sequence continues at coordinate 12,039 of JAJCXQ010000802.1, forward strand.
ACCTATTGCGCTATGCACAATGGGACGATATTTGGACTTATGTGAGCCGCGACGAAGTGCGCGAGATTTTTCCCCAGCTCGATCTGCCTGAGAACCTGCAGACCGCCTGGGCCCGGATGCTCAAAGTCGAAGCGCCAGTAGCTTAGAAGACGATTGGGCAAACCACGGGCCGAAGAGCCCGTGGGGTTGTGACGCGTCCCTGACTCTCCGAGCTAACTCACCGAACTCAGTCACCCATCACCAGGTCGCCGAGTCCACCGAGTACCGAGCCTTCGCCCTTGCGTTTGCCGCCGGTCTGCGGCGCCGCAGCAAAAACCTGCTTGGCCAGACGGCTGAAAGGCAGAGACTGGATCCAAATCTTGCCGGGGCCTGTGAGGGCAGCGTAAAACAAGCCCTCGCCGCCAAAGATCTTCGATTTGATGCCTGGCACCGCCTGAATGTCGTAGGAGACATTCTGCTCGAAAGCCACCAAACAGCCGGTGTCGAGACGCAGGGTCTCCCCCGCAGCCAGGGTGCGACTCACGACGGTCCCCCCGGCATGCAAGAAGGCAAGGCCATCACCCTCGAGCTTCTGCAAGATGAACCCCTCGCCACCAAAGAATCCCGCGCCTAGCTTGCGCTGAAAGGCGATTCCGACCGAGACCCCCTTGGCGGCGCACAGGAACGCGTCTTTCTGGCACAGCAGGCGATGGCCATGGGCCGGCAGATCGACCGGCACGATACTGCCGGGGTAGGGCGACGCGAATGCCACGGTCTGCCGGTCATGCCCGGTATTGGCAAACATCGTCATAAACAACGATTCACCGGTGAGAACACGCTTGCCGGCACTCAGGAATTTATCGAACAACGTACCGCCGCCTTGCCCGGAGCCGTCACCGAAGATGGTCTGCATCTCGATCCCGGGATCCATGTACATGAAGGCACCGGCCTCGGCGATGCACGCCTCGCGAGGATCGAGAGTCACTTCGACGAACTGCATCTCCTCACCGTGGATCTTGTAGTCGATGACATCGGCGGTCCCCCCAACCTGTGGCGCGGGCGGTGGTGCCGCGGTGCTGCCGCCAAGAGCGGTCGCGAACTCCGGCCGGGTAGCCGCTGCCGCCCAATTGGACATTCCTTGGGTGAAGACGTAAGTCTCAGAAGCGAGCTCCCCGGAAGTGAAACGCGGAAGGATCTCATCGAGGCTGAAAGGGCCTTGCTGGTCGCTGCCCACGGCGATATGCCAGACTTTGTCGCTCATAGTAAGTTTTTACTCCAAATGCGTCGGTTGGCGATGTCCATGCGAAACTTTAGGATGAAGGTCGTGGATCCAGTGTATCAACGACCTCTTCAGTTCGATGCCTCACATGAAGCGATGACCCACGTGGTGCGATGACCCATGTGGTGCGATGACCTGCGAGGTTGGTCGAATCGTTATGATCCGTGTCTCTCGGATCTATTCGTCCACCCCGCTGGTTCTATTCGTAGGACTCGCAACGATTCACATGGCCCGCGACGGATCAATCCTCGCTCTGCACCTTCGCCAGCTGGAGATCGCTAAACGATGCAACCCATTCACACCCCTGTCGACATTTTCAACTCCACCCTCGCCTTCCTCGAACGCTTGACCGCCATCTCGTCGCCGAGCGGCGATTTGGAAGGCTTGGGCTCGACGGCCAGATGCCTGGCGGAGGAGCTGCGCCGGCTGGGGCTGCAGGTGGAGATTCGACCGGAGGCCGGCGCCGACGACGTTGAGCAGCCGGTGCTTTATGCCTGGTCTGGTAGGGATCATCGCAGCAGCAGGTCTGGACGACATCTGCTGTTGATTGGTCACCTCGACACCGTTCTGCCAGCCGCCGAGCCGCAGCGCAGAGACGGCCGCTTGTTCGCTACCGGCGCGATCGACATGAAGGGCGGTTTGGCAGCTTTGACCGGCGCCCTCGAGCTCTTGGCAAGGCGCAGCAGCGCCCCACCAGACGACCTATTGCTCATCGTAGTGCCCGACGAGGAAGTTGCCGGCTACTTGTCGCAGAAGGTGGTAGCGCGCCACGGCGCGAGGGCCCGTGGATTGTGGGTACTGGAGCCCGGGAGCCCTCGCTCCAACGTCGACGCGGCTGCGGTCGAAACCAGCGCGGTCGAGTCCAACGCGATCAAAACCAGCGCAACCGAGACGCTGGTCACCGGCCGCCGCGGCATGTTCGACTGGCATCTCCAGGTTCGCGGCCAATCGGCCCACGCCGGCAACGCCTATTGGACCGGCCGCTCGGCGATCGACGCCGCTGCAGAGTGGTGCTTAGAGGCTCGACGCTTGGCGAAGCGAGGCCGAGGTCCAACCGTCAATATCGGCCGAATTGTCGGCGGTGAGCTCGGCTTCGTCGAAGCTCTGGCCGCAGGCGCTGATCTCGTCGGAACCAGCCGTCAGGTCAATGTCGTCCCGGACCGGGCCATCGTCGATGGCGAAGCCAGGTTTCTCGGCCGCACCGAGGGCGACGAACTGCGCGCCACGATGTGCGAGCTCACCGATCGTCTGGCCGCCGAACATCACCTCGAGATGGAGTTCACCCCTGGTCCCATAGTCCCCCCCGTCGACCCGTCGGGCCCCAGCCGTCAACAATCTCAGGCTGCGGTCGAATTCGCCCGACGAGCCGGCTGGACGATCGACATCGAGGAAGACCGAGGTGGGATTTCGTTCTCGAACTTCCTACCGGATCCGTCTGCCATCCCGATCCTCGACGGCTTGGGACCGGTTGGCGATGGGATGCACACCCGCGAGGAGTATGTTGAGCTGGCGTCTCTCGATCGCCGTATCGCGCTCCTCGCAGATCTGTTAGCAAAAGAAGCTGGCGCGGTCTGACGTCAACGTCCATTGCAGGGGCGCACGGCTGTGCGCCCAGTCTTCGATCGCAACGCGCGGCTGACCCCGAACTCAGAACCTGGACATCGCAGGCTGAAACAGCATGCTATTCCAACTCGTCCAACGCCGCGTTGAGTGCTGGCACCAACTCGTGGAGATCACCGACCAGACCATATTGTGAGATGCCGAAGATCGGCGCCGACTTGTCCCTGTTGATCGCCACCACGCAGTTCGAGCCTTTCATGCCCACCTGGTGCTGGATGGCTCCGGAAATGCCCACCGCGATATAGAGCTTCGGCGACACCGTCTGACCACTCGAGCCAATCTGGCGGTCCCGAGGCAACCAACCGTTGTCAATCACCGGCCGGCTGGCGCCGATATCGGCGCCGAGCTTCGCGGCCAGCTCCTCGAGCGGCCCAAGCTTGTCCGGTCCGCCGACACCACGGCCTACGCCGACAATGATGTCGGCCTTGGTGAGGTCTACGTCCTCTTCGCCTGCCTGCTCGACACCCAGGATCTCGCGGTCGGCGACCAGGTCGCCGAGGGCCAGCGTCTGGACTTCCGCCTGAGCGACGCCGGTCGCCGCTGAGTCGGCCGAGAAGGCGCCGCTCTGCACCGTCACGAAGACGGTACCCTCACCTTTGACTCGAACCCTTGCCTGCAACTTGCCACCGAGAATCGGCCGCTTCCAAATCAGGTCACCGTCCACGCTCTCGAACGAGATGGCTTCCGGCACCAACGCGGCGCCAACTTCCTGGCTCAGCCGCGGTACAAAGTCGACCGATTGATAGGTGTGGGGAAAAATCACATAGTCCGGCGTCTCGGCGGCGAT
>JAJCXQ010000803.1 GCA_029263355.1 Acidobacteriota bacterium
AGATGCGACACGAGATGCGACATGAGATAAGTAACGATACGCGGGTTAGCCGACCTGCTCGGGGACCGGCCGGCGGGTTCCTGTTGGTGGCTTTGGCGGTGCTGGCCGCCGTGACGGCGAGTGCACAAATCCCAGCGGACGCCGTCTTCAGCGATTTCAAACCGAGTGGCGACTTCCTGTTCGATCTTGACGGCAAGACGCTGGAACATGCCGAGATCTACCTCTCCGACCGCGCTGCCGCCTATCTGATCATCGCCCCGGAGCTTGCCTCCCCAGTGATCGTCAACCCCCGGGCGCAGTCCGTCGAGAGCGTCAGCTTCATGAAGGTCTCGAAGCGGGACGACGGCATGATCGATATCCTGGCCGACGCGACGTTCCGGCCTTTAGGCTCGTTCAAGCTGGCCAATCAAGAGGTCCACTTCAAGATCAAGGATCAGGACGCGAAGCTGAGGCCCAAGCCACCACTCCTAGGTGAGCATCGGGCCGAGACGCTGCGCAGCTACAAGCCCGAGTATGAGACCTTGGCCAACGATTACACGCCGACAGCTCCGGCCCTCGCGGCGCTCAAGGCACAGGGCAAAGACGTCCGGGTCCGGATCTACTTCGGTACCTGGTGCTCGGTGTGTAGCCGGTTGGTGCCTCGTATCATCAAATTGGCGGACGAGCTCGACGGCTCCAAAGTCAGCTTCGAGTATTATGGTCTGCCGACTCAGATCGACGAGGATCCCGAAGCCAAACGCGAAGACATCCATGGCGTTCCGACGGCGGTGGTTTTTGTCGACGAAAAAGAGGTTGGGCGGCTTTCCGGCGCTGACCTCAATACGCCGGAGAAGTCGATCAGCAAGGCGGTTAATGGAGCCAAGTCTTAACGTGCGGCACGGATTAGCGCGGTGTCGCGACGTTCTACTCGCTGACTGGAGACGACGACTCGCCGTCTGTGGGCTCATCGCTTTGTGGACGATGCCCGCCATCGCCCAATCCGACGACTCTGAGTCCGAGGAGCCGCCGCGTTATCGTTACGGCTTCGAGCTCAAAGGGCACTATCGAGACTCGGACTTTGCCGAGTTTCCCAGCCCGTTGAAGTTCATGCCCGAGTCAATCCCTCCGGGCCAGGACAGAGTTTTTCTGCGCACCGTCGAGGCGGGCAATCATGCCGAGATTTCGGTGATCACTCTATGGCTCGAAGCCCACTGGCAGCCTTGGCTCTCAGGGAAGCTCAAAGTTGACCTGATCGATCGTTACGATCGCAATCCGACATCCGAAGACAACGAATGGGATGTCGATGAAGCGTGGGTCCGTTTCGGTGAGGAGACTCAGCCCGGCGAGCTTCCGGATCAGCCCTGGACGGCCTATCTCAAGATCGGCAAGTTCCCCAAATTCGAGCGCCAGGATGATCGCCACCTCGAGAGCTACGGTGTGATCTCGACCTCCTTCAACCGTGCCGAAGATTTCGGTTTCGAAGGCGGGGTCGACATCGGCCGACGTCTGTACTTCAAGACCACCTACACCTCGGGTAACCCGCTGTTTTATCGTGATCCCAACGCGTTGGCGGGCGACCACGGCATCGAGATCTTCCGCCCGGGAGCTCAACTGAATCCAGATCCCGACCTCGAGGTCGGTTTCCCGATTCTCTACGACGCCGACATTGAAGACTATGACTTCCAGCATCCGGAGTTCGGGGTCGGCGTGGGCGTGCGACTGGGTACCGAGTCGGGTTTCTTCAGTGGCGACTTTCTGGCCTTCGCTTACGGCCGTGATCTCGCCGACACGGTTGATTTGACGGGCACGTTCTACGGCGGTGATCTCGACATACTGCTGGGCCCGGGAGGCAACTTTGCCCCACCAGCGCTCTCCGGCGACGAAAAGAATGAGTGGGGCGCCAACCTCTGGCTCTACATCGGCGACTTCACCTTCTTCGGACAGGCGGTATCCCAGGACACGGCGGGGCTGCGTCGTGAGGGCTGGGAGACTGAGGTCTCCTACGCCTTCGAGCTGCCCTACGTCGCTGGTATCGGTGGCCGTCAGCTGTTCTCCTACATCGCCCCCGCCTTCCGCTATTCCGAGATCGACCCTGAATTCAGCACCCATCCGATGTTTCCGGCTCCGAGCATCATGTGGGATTGGGAGAAGATCGACGCTGGTGTCCGCATCGGCATGCTCGATGACATGGTGGATCTCACCGTCGAATGGAACGACAACACCTTCGTGCGCGCCGGTCGCAACGAGAGTGCCGACGAGTTCCTGGCCACCATCCGTTGGGAGATGGACTGGCGCCGCTGAGGTTCGTCGCTGAAGAAAGCCAGAGCCGCTGTCCGGTTTGAAGTGCCAACTCCGATTCTCGTATTGAAGACAGCGTCTTCGTGCGAGCTCGAGCTCCTGATGCGCTGCCGCTCGGCCAACGGCCGGGCTCACCAACTCGAGGAGCTTCTTTCATGGCGGCATTTCATCTCGTTCCCAAAGCAATCTCTGGCCTGTTTCTGACCCTGTTCATATCGACGAGCGTGGCCTGCGGCTCCGGCTCTGGAGCCGCCGCCGAAAGTTCCGGCAAGAGTCGAACCTCCAAAGGAACGGCCTGCAACCTGTCGATCAAAGTGGATGGCGACGTGAGCTTCGAAGCGTCGGACGTTTCGTACTCGATCAACGTCGGCAACAAGAACGAGCAACCCTGGATCGCCGTCATGGGCAACAAGATCGTCGGGAGCGACCATCCGTTTACCTTCTGGCTGGGGATACCTCAGGTCGCAGGAGTTGGCGACGTGCCGTTTTACGAGGAAGGACAGGGAAAGATCTCGCTCACCCTGATCGACGGTGGTGACTACAGTCCGTTTCAGACGGCCGACCAGGGCGGTGAACCTGGAATGTTGAGTATCGAGAGACTGGATCCCGAGTGGGTCGAGGCCCGTGGGAAGGCCATGCTGTCCGATTTGGACGGTGGCAGCGTTACTGTCGAGGTTGAGCTTGCCGCCGCTGTGCCGCCCGCCAAGTGTCCGAAGTAGAGAGATTTGGTCGAGTCGGGCAGGGCATGACTCGACTGGAGGTGGGATCGACTAACATCCAGACCCATGCCCGAAACCGGATCGGAAGCCATCACCGCTCTCCTGCAGCGCGCTCACGACGGAGACGACACCGCCCTCGATGAGTGCCTGCCGCTGGTTTACGACGAGCTGCGCCGAATTGCGTCTCGGGTGGCGAGAAAGCAGGTGCGGGGTGGTACCCTCGCTACCACCGCGTTGGTGCATGAGGCCTACCTGCGTTTGATCGGTGGCGGGCCCTCGGAATGGGCCGATCGCGGGCACTTCTTTGCAGTGGCTGCCCGCGCGATGCGCTTCATTCAGGTTGACTATGCCCGTCAGCGCCAGGCGGTCAAGCGTGGTGGCGCATTGCAACGCCTCGATCTCGACCTCAGCGAGCTGTCGATCGAAGACCAGGCCGAGCTGGTGGTTGAGGTCAGCTCGGCACTCGAGCGTTTGAACACGATCGACCCTCGCATGACCCAGGTGGTGGAGTGCCGTTTCTTCGCCGGCTACACCGAGCCGGAGACGGCTGAGATCCTTGGCATTTCGGATCGCACGGTGCGGCGATTGTGGGTCAAAGCCAGGGCGTGGCTCTACCGGTTCTTGAGTGAAGCTTCCGAGGAGTCGACAGAGGGAGTTCCGACGGAGCCCTGAGCCGTTGCCGATTGCTGCTGGCGCAGCGCTCGACGCACCCGCCAATCGTCGGCGCCGCGCGTTGTGGCCAGCGTCGCGAGACCTCCTTCGATCAGCCGCTGGCCGCCGTCGAAATCGCCGGCTTGAGTACGACAGACGCCGAGCTCGACATCGATCAGGCCACGGCGCCAGGCGTTGGGCGGCAGTGCGGTGTCAGCCTCGGCGCCTGCGGCTTCCAGGTAGGGGAGCGCACGCTCGCAGCGTCCGATCTCGGCGAAGGCTGCTCCGACGGCAAATCGGAACTGCAAGAGCCCACCGCTCTGCCGACCGAGGAAGCTCTGCTCGGCGCTCGAGAGAGCGGGTTGCAGCTCGACCAGGGCGGCTTCGGCACGGCCCTGAGCGAGCAGGGCTTCGCCCTTGCGTAGCCTTGCCACAGCAACGTAGCCGGGCTGCTCGCTGAACAGCTCGCCGACGCGATCCCGTAGCTCGCCCAGTTGACGGGTTGCTTCCAGCGTAGGTTTCTGCTCCAGCTGGGTGCGGGCCAGATTGATTCGTGCCGCGATCATTTGCAGGCTACTCTCCTGATGTCCTCCCGAGTCGAGCAGTGCGATCGACTGTCGAATCGTCTCTTCAGCTGCCGCGAATCTTCCGGCATCGAGCAGTAGCGCCGCCAAGGCGCCGAGGGTCCGGCCCAGAGACTCGTGGTCCGGCCCGAGGACTTTCTCTTGCGCCACCAGCACCGCACGGTACTCGGCCTCGCTCGTGGCATAGTCGCCGGTTTGATACATGGCGAGGGCGAGGTTGCCCCGAATGGTCAGCAGATTGGGCAAGTCGATCTCGCCAGCCTGTCGGTAGAGTGCCACCGCCCGTTGCAGCTTGGCGACCCGTTCGCGGCTGGTGAGTAGGCCGCTGGTCGCCAAGTCGTTGAGACAGTCGGCCTCTGGGATTCCCAGCTGGTGCTGTTGAGCGATGCGTAGGCAGGTGTCCAGGTGTTGCCGTGCTTCAATCGTGCGACCGCGAGCGACCAGCCAGTTACCGAGCTCTTGCTCGTAAACGAGGCGCTCTGGATCCGTTGCCGAATAGACGCTGGGCAATCGACGCTCGATCTCGTCGAAGAGCGGAGCAGCGGAGTCTTGGTCGCCCCGTTGTTGGTGGTTGTAGGCGGCTTCGAGCAGCCCTTCGAGTAGGCTGGCGGCAGACGTCCTCGGTGGTTGTTCTGCCGCCAGCTGGCGTTGCAACACAAGGCTGCGCTCGAGGAATTGGGCGGCCTCGTCGAGCCTGCCGAGTCGGGCGTAAACTTTGCCAAGGGCGAGCAGCAGAGTGGCCTGTTCGCGAGGTTGGCCAGCGAGCTCTTCGTCGACTTGGGTCGCCGCGTGCTCGAACAGGTCCGCGGCACTGAGCTCGCGGCCTCGGGTTTGTGCTGGGTCGTTGGATTCCACCAAGTCCACCATCAGATCCAACAGACGTCGAGCGCTGCGCGCCTCCTGCTCGGCGTGGTCACGTTGAATCCGCGCCTGCCGTGCTTGAAACCAGGTTGTGATGCTGCCGGCGATCATCGCTGTCGCCAGGAACATCGCCAGGATCGAGGCGGCGCGGTGGCGCTTGAGGAAGCAACGTAGGCGATAGCCGGTGGAGTCAGGGTGCGCCGAGACGGGATGGCCGTCCAAGTATCGACGCAGGTCGCGGGCCAACGCCTCGACCGATCCATAACGCTCCTCCGGGCGTTTGCGCAAGGTCTCGAGGACGATGGCGTCGAGATCGCCGCGCAGTCGCCGCGCCCCTACTGCATTCGACACCGCGCTCGGGGCCGCTGGCTCGACCTCACAGATGATCCGTCGGAGCTCGACGAAAGATTTGTCTTCCAGCGCATAAGGCCGGCGATCCGTCAACAGCTCGTACAGCACCACGCCCAGGCTGTAGATGTCGGTGCCGACCGACAAGTGGCCGTCTTCGAGCTGTTCGGGAGCGCAGTATTCGAGGGTCATGAGCATCGGCTCATCGGCCACCGCCTGTTCACTAGCGGAGGCGCGCAGCTTGGCGACCCCAAAATCGAGCAGTTTGGTCTCGCCGCGCTCATCGACCAGGATGTTGGCGGGTTTGAGGTCGCGATGGATGACGAACCGAGAATGAGCGTAACTCACCGCGTCGCAGACCTGCAGAAATAGCTCGATGCGATCCCTGAGGGGAAGCCCATGTGAAGCGCAGTATTGGTCGATGGGCTCGCCGCGTACGCGCTCCATCACCAGATAGGGCGCGTCGTCGTCGGTCAGGCCGCCGTCGAACAAACGCGCGATCCGCGGATGATTGAAGCTCGCCAACAGCTGTCGCTCGGCGAGGAACCGCCGCCGAAAGTCGTCGTTGTGGCGGCCAGCCTGCATCACTTTGATCGCCACCGCCTGGTCGAATTGGCCATCCGCGCGCTCGGCCGCGAACACCACACCCATGCCGCCTCGCCCCAGCGTCTCGCCGATGCGATACGGTCCGACACGATCACCCTCGGTGAACGGATCGCGGTGCCAGGGCGCGCTGGCCTGGTCGAAGAGCTCGCGGGCGGCCTCGGGAACTGAGCGCGAGAAAATTCCGCGGGATGCGTCCGCGCCCTTCAGCAGACCACGCAGCTCTCGCGCCAGAGAC
>JAJCXQ010000804.1 GCA_029263355.1 Acidobacteriota bacterium
GTCAGGGCGGCGCGGAAGAAATCCTCGGCGCCTGCTGGGTCCCCGAGGATTTCGCGGATTTGGCCGAGACTGTGCTGGTTGAAGGCGAGGCTGGGATGTTCGTTGCCCAACAGCCGACGTTTCATCTCCAGAGACTCGCGCAGCAGAGGTTCCGCGGTTGCATACTTGGCTTGGTCCACTAAAGCGGCGCCGAGGTTGCCGAGGCTGAGGGCGATGGAGGGGTGATCGCCATCGTATAGGCGACGACGTAAAAACAAAGTTTCACGGAAGGTGGTCTCCGCTTCGTCGTACTTCTGCTGACGGAAGAGCACCGAAGCCAGGTTGTTGAGACTCTCGGCCACCGCAGGATGCTCGTTGCCCAGCAGCTGCCGGCGGACCGTCAGGGCTTCCCGCAGCAGTGGCTCACTGGCCTGGTAGTCGGCGCGGGCGTTCAACAACAGCGCCAGATTGTTGATTCCCAACACCACGGAGAGATTCTGGTTGCCCAGCAGTCGACGCTTGATCGCCAGCGCCTCACGCAGCAACGCCTCCGCGGTTTCGTCGTCATCCGCCGCCCGGTAGGCTGCGGCCAGGTTATTGAGGCTTTCAGCGACGGCAGGATGTTCATCGCCGAGCAGCTGGCGACGGATCGCTAGCGCTTCGCGAGAGTGTGCCCGAGCCTCTCGATACGCGGCTTTGTCATCTAAGACTTGAGCCAGGTTTTCCAGGGTTTCAGCGATGTCGAGGTGGAACGTTCCCCAGGCCTGGCGGCGGATCCGCAGCGCCGTCTGCAGGAAACGAAGGGCTTCGTCGTAAAAGCCAAGGCCGTGGTAGCTGGTGCCGATGGTGTCGAGCAAACGCGCCTTCACGGTCGGTTGCTCCCAGGACTGGGCGGTGAGTTTGTTGGCGGCTTGATCCAGCAGGTCGCGGGCGGTGACGATGTCGCCGCCGGTTTGGCCAGGGTCCGCGTCCTGGAAAACCTGCTCGAGGAACGATGACACTCGCTCCGCTCGCAATCGCTCCGCCTCGGCGGTCGCGCGCTCGACGCTTGCGACATGAGCCTGCCACGAAGTCGTCATAACCCCCGCCAGGAGCAACAAAACCGCCACCGTTGCCATCAGCGCCGCAGTCCGGTGTCGGCGGAGGAACTTGTCGGCGCGATAGCGAAAGGTTGGGCGGCGGGCCAGGATCGGCAGGCCTTCCAGGTGGCGCCGCAAATCCTCGGACAGCTGGTCAACCGAGCCGTAGCGCTGGATGGTCTCCTTGCTCAAGGCTTTCAAGACGATGGTGTCGAGGTCGCCGACAAGCTGGCGTTGAAGTTTCTTGGGCGGTCCGGGGGCTGATTCGCCATCGAGAGCCGCGCTCGGCTTGATCGCCTGCTGTTCGCAGATCACCCGTTCCATCGCCTGTGGCCTCAGGGTGTCGACGCGATAGGGCGGCCGGCCGGTGAGCAAGACGTAGAGTAGAACTCCCAGGGAGTAAACATCGCTGGCGGTGGTGATGGCCTCACCTCGAACCTGTTCGGGGCTGGCGTAACCTGGGGTCATCGGTTGATGTGACACGGCCGTTGCGGCGATGGTCTGTGGGAAGCTCTCAGGATCGAGCAGCTTGGCGATACCGAAGTCGAGTAACTTTGGGACACCGCCAGCGGTGACCAGGATGTTGCTCGGCTTGAGGTCACGATGCACCACCAGATTGCGGTGAGCAGCTTGCACCGCCGAGCAGACGGTACGGAAGAGCTGGAGTCGTTGCTGAAGCGAGAGCTGATGGCGCTCGCAATAGGTATCGATCGGCTCACCCTCGACCAACTCCATGACAAAACATGGTAAGCCATCTTCGCTGGTGGCGGCGTCGAGCAAACCGGCGATGTTGGGGTGGTCGAGACTGGCCAGAATCTGTCGTTCCTGGCGGAACCTGCGCTGGATCTCGTCGGTGTCCAGGCCGCGCTTCAAAACCTTGATCGCCACCTCTTTGCGATACTGATCATCGGCTCGGACCGCGAGATAGACCGCGCTCATGCCGCCGCGGCCGAGTAGACGAACGATCTGGTAGGCGCCGATGCGGGTGCCGTCTTGCGAATTCGTGAATCGCCGAGCCTCGGTTTCGACCGCGTCCTCGAGGAAATTGCCTGCCTGTTGATGCGCGGTCAGCAAGGAGTCCACCTCGTAGCGAAGACCGGCATCGTCCTGGCACAGTCGCTCCACGAGCTCTGCGCGGGCTAGCGCGTCGTCATCATCGCTTTGTTCCAAGACGGCTCGGAACACTTCATTGGCTCGGCGAAAGCGCTCAGAACTCATGCCGGTTGCTGGTGGGGCGCCGGCGTGCCTTCAACCGCCTCGATCTCCTGGTTCAGCTCACGATAGAGCCAGGCGCGGGCAGCCTTGAAATCGGTGATGACCGTGGTATTGGATACCCCGAGCACCGCTGCTGATTCTTCGATCGTCAAGCCGCCAAAGATCCGCAACTCGATGATCTGCGCCATGCGTGCGTCGAGCTCGGCGAGGCTGCACAAGGCATCGTCGAGGGCTACGAGATCAGCGGACCGTCCCGGGGCCGGCAGCACGGCATCGTCGAGACTGATCAGATGCTCGCTGCCTTGCCGTTTGGCATATTGCCTGCGGCGGGCATGGTCGACCAAAATGCGTCGCATCTGCTGGGCGGCGATGCCGAAGAACTGCGCTCGGTTTTGCCAATGGACGCGATGTTGATCGATCAATCGGCAGTAGGCCTCGTGGACCAGAGCGGTCGGCTGTAGGGTGTGCTCGGAACGCTCCCGGCGCATGTGTCTCTCGGCCAGCCGATGCAGTTCGTCGTACACCAGCGGCATCAATTGGTCGACCGCCGCTTGATCTCCGTTGCTCCAATCTACGAGCAAACGGGTGACTTCTCCTTGCGAAGCTATGCCCATCGTCGGCTCCCGCGTTTGCGGCTGAAAGATCGTTGTATTACGAAACCTCGATATTGTCAGGGTCGCAGAGAGGGATCAAGCGACGTCGAGACGATTTGACCATCAGGCGCCTTCCGGGATCTGTCGTGTAACTCAGGC
>JAJCXQ010000805.1 GCA_029263355.1 Acidobacteriota bacterium
CCAACGGCCAGTTGCTCTACTGGGGCTCGGATCGCTGGCAGTCACGTGACTACCGGTTCCTTGGCACGGTCGGCACCTATAGCGCAGTCTTCTTGCCGCTACGCCCCGGCCGCAATGAAGTCCTGCTGGCCATTTCGGAGAGCTTCGGAGGATGGGCGGTGACCGCAAATCTGGTCCCGGAGCCCGGAATCCGGATCGTCGAAGACTAGAGAGATTGCATCCAGAAACCCGTTTCTCGCTTCCCAGGGGGAGGCCCCTGTGGAGCGAGCACGCCCAGTTAATATCCCGGTGATCCAATGGCCGGATGAGGGCGGTGAATCACAGAATGAAGAATCTCCACGTGCGACGCCACTCGAGTTGCTATCCTTACCAAAAAGAACAACCTCTGCTCCTATGACTATTGAATATACCAAGCACGGAGCCGCGAAGTTGCCCGACGCGCGCCCCCACAGACAAAACCTCTCAACCTGATCAAGCTCATGCAAGTTGTAACCACGCTTAATTTTGCAGGACGCACTGAAGAGGCGCTCAATCTCTATCGCGAGGCACTGGATGCCGAAACCCTGTTTCTGATGCGATTCCGCGACTGCCCGGACAAATCCCATATGCAGCCCGGAATGGAAGAGATGATCTTCCATGCAACATTTCGGATCGATGGCACGGATTTTATGGCAAGCGATGTCGGGTACTCGGAAGGCACGAGCACGCCAGACTTTTCGGGCTTCTCGTTAGCGTTGAGTCCTGAGTCGATCGAAAGAGCTCAGCAAATATTTGCCGCACTCAGTAACGGAGGGCAAGTCATACTCCCGCTTGCTGAATCGTCCTTCACAGCGTGGTACGGCATTGTAATCGATAGCGTCGGTGTCTCGTGGAAAATCAACGTTAGGGAAAGCGACCTGCGCGTGACGTGATGAGGCCCCGTCTCTGAAGAGAGAGCGCTGTTTCCGCGGCTTTTCTATCGCCCAACATATCTCGCGAGAGAACACGCCGGAAATCAAAATTGCAACCAAGGGGTTGCAATTCGATGTGCTGCCCACTAGAGTATGCGCAACCAAGAGGTTGCACAATGAACCAAGCAAGCCAGGATCGAATCGAGAAGGTTGTCGACCTCGCAGCGCCGGTTTCGCGAGTGTGGCGTGCGCTCACGGACCACGAAGAATTTGGGCAATGGTTTAGAGTTCGACTTGATTGCCCGTTCAAAGTTGGTGCGACGACGACGGGCAATATCACCTACCCCGGCCACGAGCACATGAAGTGGGAGTCCGTGACCGAGCGAATGGAGCACGAGCGGCTGTTCGCTTTTTCCTGGCCTCCCAGCGCCATTGATCCCGATACCACCTACGGCGACGATGCCAAAGTAGTGGTTGAGTTTCGCCTGCAGCCAAGCGAAAACGGAACGCGCCTGACGATCACCGAGACGGGTTTTCTGCAATTCCCAGAATCAAAACGGCTAGAAGTGCTTCGTTCAAACAAACAGGGTTGGGACATACAGGCTGAGAACGTGGCCGCACATGTCGCGGGTTAAGACACCCATTTTAGAAGTTTGTACCAGAAGCCCTCCGAGAAACCGGGAAATTCAGAAACCTTTAGCCAAACCGGTTCCGCGCGGGTCCGAGGCGCCGGTAAACCTCACAGGCAGGCCAAACTCGTAGTCGAGGGTGAGGCCGTGAGCGTTGCCGAGTTGGCGGGTGCGAATTTCGTGGCCCATGGCGGCGAGCTGATCGCGCAGCTCGGGAGCAATCGCCTCTTCGACATCGAGGTAGTTCGGCACATTGAAGGCAATGCGGGGAGCGGCGATCGCGTCGTAGATATCCATTTCGAAGTCGACGACATTCATGATCATCTGGGCCACAGTCTGGGTGATGGTGTGACCTCCGGGGGTGCCCAATGCGACCCAAGGAACTCCGTCACGCATCACGAACGCTGGTGCATCGCTCGATAATTTTCGCCGCCCAGGGTGTGCGTCCATCGGGTTACCCTTGGGCTCGAAGGTGCAATAAGCGAGCGAGTTGTTGAGCCAGATGCCGGTGCCTTCGGGCATGATCCGGCTACCGAAGAGATTCCCTAGGGTAACGGTGGCGGAAACAACGTTTCCCCAACGGTCGGCCACCACAAAATGGGTGGTGTTGTTGTGGCTTCGCACATCACCGATGTCCGAGGCGTCGAAAGCCTTGGCGGAACTTAAATCGATGGCGGCGGCCTGCTCTTGTGCATAGTCCTCGGACAGCAGCAGGTCATAGGGCGGCGGTTGCACGTCCGGGTCTCCGGAGTAGGCGAGACGCGTCCAATAGGCGTGTTTGGTGACTTCAGCAAAACGATGCAGATAACCGAGACTGTTGTGGCCCTCAGCCTGTGGGTCGCCATGACTCATCATGCCCAGTCGCACCAGCATCGGGAAGGCGCCGGCCGGCGCGGAGGGCGTGACGACCTCGTGTCCACGATAGGAGATCGAGATCGGCTGCCACCACTCGGCCTTGTCGCCCACCAAGTCTTGGAACGCAAGGAAGCCGCCAGCCTCTCGCATCGCGGCATCGATGGCACGTCCAAGGGAGCCACCGTAAATTGCCGAGACTCCTTCCTTGGAGAGCTGACGCAGCGAGGCGGCTAAATCCTTTTGAATCAGACGCTCCCCCGCTGCCAGCGGAGCGCCGTCTTTGCCGTAGAACGCTTTGGCATGGTCCGGAAACTCTGGGAAGGCTCGTTCGATGAACCAAGCCGCCCTCTCGTCGATGATGAAGCCAGTCTCCGCAGCCTCGATCGCGGGTTCCAGCAGCTCGCTCCAGGTCAACATCCCGAACCGCTTAGACATCGCCTGCCAGGCGTTGGCGGCGCCTGGCGTCGAGACCGCTTTGGCGTTGCGGCGATTCTCCTCATATCCCGGCGTCGGAGCCCGATAGGCATCGGAATCCACCGCCATCGGGATCTTGCCACTGGCATCCAGATAGTGAGCCTCGCCCTTCAAAGAGTCATAAACCAAAATTGTCCCATAGCCGCCCATCCCCGACATCATCGGCTCAACCACATTGAGCGTCGACGCGATGGTGACCGCGGCGTCGAACGCATTGCCTCCATTCTCCAGCGTACGGAGCCCCGCCTCGGTGGCGATCGGGTGCGCCGTCGACACCATACCCTGGGTGCCCACCGCCAGATCTTTCGAGGGTTCGGCGAGCTCCACCGGGGCCGGCTCCACCTCATCGGTCGTAGGAGCGCCTTTACAAGCCGCTAGGAGGAAGCACAGGCCGATAAGAGTCCAAAGATTTCGCATGAGATTCCCCTTCAACTCGTTTGCCGAGCACCAAGTTTGCCTGGTGACGATTCGACTCGCCACCTTATAGAACCCGGCTGAATGTCCCAGCGTACAACGCCCACATGATTGTGCCGTAGCCCGCCAGATTCATGGCCATGCCGGACAGGCGCATTTCGGCAACAGTGTATTCCCGGTCTTTGAAGAGCACCAAAAGATCGGCCAGCAGCCAAACTAAGCCGGCCGCGAGAATAGCGGCCAACACGAAATCACCAAAAACGAAGACAAGTAAGGCGCATTCGAAGGCGACCAGCGCAACGATTACTATCTTGGTCCAACGACGACCCAGCACCAGCGCCGTGGTGCGCCGCCCACCCTTGCGATCCGGTTCAAGATCCATCACCTCGCCGACCAAATGGGCATGGACCGTGAAGGCGTAGAGATAGAGGTAAGTCTGCCAGGGTAGTTGCGAAACTCCGTTGAGTAGGACGCTCAAATGGACGAGCAGCAACACACCAAGTTCATTGACCAGCTCGAAGGGTGGTCGCCCCCGCAAACCCCAGCGTGGATGATTGTAGGCGGCGTTGACCGCCAACACGCCGATCAGGACCAGCGCCATCTCGAGCCCGGATCTCGCGACGAGCCAGACAAAAAACGGCAGATTGACCAAGGTGATCGCCGCCGGCAGAGTCCGGCGCTCCCATGCCGCTCCGCGAGCACCAAACAAGAAGCTGTCTTTGCGCGGATTGTGGCGATCGAGTTCGCTATCCGCGAGATCGTTCCAGCCATAAACCAGCAGGCTCAGGGGCACCGTAGAGAAGAAAAGCCCCGCCCAAAAAGGACCCGACGCATAGGCATCGGTGCCGGCCACTGGCAGCAGGTAAAGCCAGATCCACTGGAAATACAACCCGGGCCTGGAGGTCTTGAGCCAGAACAACGGTAGGCGCATCGTTTTCGACATGGCATGATCGTACGACACAATTCAAACCCTGGCTCTCTCACACGTATCTAAGGGCATGACGCAGGACCGGCCGCGGTCGCGTCCCCAAATCTGAATCATGAGGAGATGCTAGTGAAGAGACGACTTTTCGTGTCCGTAGGTGCCGCGTTTCTGTTGCTGTCGAGCTCGGCTTCGGCTGATGTCACGAAAGAAGATACCTTCGAGAAGACCGTCGATCTCGCGATGACGGGTGCTGTGGAAGTCGAGACCACCAACGGCAGCATCGAGGTCAAGACCTGGAACCAACCCTCTGTGCAGGTGGTGGCGTACAAGAAGGCTCGGGCCAACAATTCCTCCCAGGCGGAGAGACTACTGGAGGAGATCGAGATCCGCGTACAGGAGCTCGGCGGCAAGGTCCGCATCGAAAGCGAATTGCCACGCTCGGGCTGGTTTGATGACAGCTCGACCAGTGTCGCCTTCGAAATCACCATTCCTGCCGACGCCGAGCTCGACGCCCGTTCTCAGAATGGTGCGATCGAAGTACGGGATCTCGGTGGCCCGGCCAAGCTCGACACCCAAAATGGTGCGATCTCCGCCCGTGGAGTCCAAGGGGCTCTAGAGATGCACAGCAGCAACGGCGCGATCAATGCCCGTGACGTTCACGGCGCCATCCAGGCCGAGACCACCAACGGTCGGATCAACGCTGACATCGCGAGTACCAGCCTGGCGGAGGATGTGAGCTTGAAGACCAGCAACGGCTCGGTGGAGCTCCGTATTGATCCCGGTGTCGCCGCCAGCGTTTATGCCCGCACCCGCAACGGCTCGGTGTCGTCGGACTTCAAAGGTGGGACCATGGACAGCCGAAGGCGAACCCTCGAGCTCGATCTCAACGGCGGCGGTCCGCGCATTGAGCTCAAGAGCTCCAACGGCAGCATTCGACTACGGGAACGTTAGGCGGCGCCCTCTGTTGAACCAATGATCTAAGAAGCCGGCGGGACGCCGGCGCTCCCGGCATGTGGCATCTCGGCCCTCCCCGTAGGCGAGACGCCAGCGCTCCCGGCATGTGGCATCTCGGCCCTCCCCGTAGGCGAAACGCCGGCGCTCCCGGCATGTGGCATCTCGGCCCTCCCCGTAGGCGAGACGCCGGCGCTCCCGGCATGAGGCATCTCGGCACGGGACTGGAGGCGTAACAACCCGTTATCGATCGCGCCGCGCCCGCTGTCTCTGCTGTTTGATTTCTGCCAGCCGATCACCGATCCGTTTCTCGATACCGCGATCGGTCGGCTGGTAGAAGACCGTCCCCTGCAAGGCTTCGGGCAGACAGTCGAGACCGCCGACGCCTTCCTCGGTGTCGTGGGCGTAAACGTAACCGGCGCCGTAGCCGATGTTTTTCATCAGTCGGGTTGGAGCGTTGCGAATCGCTTTGGGCACGGGGTCGGCGGGGCGCTCAGCGATGGTCTTGCGGGCGGCGCCGAAGGCCTTGTAGACGGCATTGGACTTTGGAGCCACCGCCAGGTAAACCGTGGCCTGGGCGAGGGCCAAGTCGCCCTCGGGTGAACCGAGACGCTGATAGGCATCCCAGGCGTCGAGGGTCTGTCGCAGGGCGCGAGGATCCGCCAGTCCGATATCCTCACTGGCAAAACGCACCAGTCGACGGGCGATGTAGTTGGGATCCTCCCCAGCCTCGAGCATGCGGGCCAACCAGTAAACCGCGGCGTCGGCGTCACTCTCGCGCAGCGATTTGTGGAGCGCTGAGATGACGTTGAAATGTTCTTCACCGGACTTGTCGTAGAGCAACACCTTGCGCTGCGATACCCGCTGCACCGCCGCGGCATCCACCTTCAAGGCGCCAGAAGACACCGCGTTGGCCACCACCAGCTCGAGCAGGTTGTAGACCTTACGCGCATCGCCCGAGGCCAATTGGACCAAGGTATCCAAGGCGTCGCTTTCGAATTCGACACCGTCACCACCAACGCCGCGCTCGGCGTCAACGAGTGCACGTTGCACCAGAAGCTTGAGGTCGTCGGTGCTGAGCGCCTCTAGTACCACCACCCGACACCGGGACAACAACGCGGCGTTGACCTGGAACGACGGATTCTCGGTGGTGGCCCCCACCATCACAATGTCGCCGCGCTAGACGTAGGGCAGGAATGCGTCCTGCTGCGCCTTGTTGAAACGGTGGATCTCGTCGACAAACACCAGGGTGCCACGACCGTCGGCTTGCTTGAAGCGCTCAGCGTCCGCCATCACCTGCTTGACCTCTTTGATGCCCGAAGTCACCGCACTGAAGGGCACAAAACGGTTGGCAGTGGCGCGGGCGACAATCCGCGCCAGAGTGGTTTTGCCGGTTCCGGGCGGCCCCCACAGCACCATCGAAGGCGCTCGGTCTTCAGCGATTGCGCGACGCAGAAAACCGTCCGGGCCGACAACGTCGTGCTGCCCCACCACGTCGTCCAAAGAGTCGGGACGTAGGCGTTCCGGCAGCGGGGCACCGAGATCGGGCCGGTCGGCGACGGGTGGAGCGATCTGATCGTCGAATAGCGTACCGGAGATGGCGCAGCTCCTTACTCGAGGTCCGAACCTACTCGCTGGGTTCGGCCACCAGCCGCATCAGCACCGCGGCATATTCTTCGATCTCTCCCAACTCTTCAGTCAGGATCTGAAACAGCTTGACGTGATCGATCTCCAAGTAGAGATGCACCAGGAGGTTCCGCAGACCGGCCCAGCCTTGCATGCGAGTGGCGAGCTCAGAGGACAGGACACCTTCCGTGCGCAGGGTCTGAAAGGCCTCACGATAGGTCGCCGGGGTCTGCCAGCCACGGGAGGCGATCAGATGGTGCGCCAAGTCGAGGCAGATCTCCCCTGCCAGCTGCATCCAACGCTCCGCCTGCGCCTGCAGGGCCGGGTCGCTCAAAAAGCTCTCGCGGTCGACCTCGGCGAGCTTGCGCAGCCGTCGCAACAACTCTTCGAGCCTGGCGAGGCGGACATCAAAGACTTCAGGGTCGACCAAAGGTACCCTCCCGCAGGCGCGCAATCCGAGCGCGGCGATGGAGATCTCGCCAATAACGTCCATCTTGGGACGCGGCGAGCGTTCGTACCGAAAACCGGACCAGAGCTACTTCGTCCCGGACGAGCAGGCGCTCACCCATGATGGCGCGATGCGCCAGGAGCGGCGGGGCATCGTTCAAGATCACCAAATCCACCCTTCCGAGATCATCGAGCTCGGCCAGTAGTCGCAAGCGAAGTGCAAATCGGTCGTCCCGTGACAGATCCTCACGCACATAGACTGCGATATCCCAATCCGAGTCCGGCCGCTCTTCGCCTCGTCCACGCGAGCCGAACAAATAGGCGAATGCGATCTCTTCGACCGCCGCCAGGCGCTGCTTCAGATCCCGTAGGGTAGCCATAGATTCATCGTAACACGTCGGTTAGGATCGCTGACTCCGCGATGAGATCCACCAGCCAACCGCCCGCCACCATCCAACCCGACGTCCAATACGCCGGCGTCAACGGCCTGCGCCTGGCTTACGAGACCTTCGGTGATCCCAACGCCCGCCCACTGCTTTTAATCATGGGCCTGGCCTCCCAGATGTTGATCTGGGACGAGGAATTCTGCCAACAACTGGTCGATCGCGGGCATTACGTGATCCGCTTCGACAACCGCGACGTTGGCCTCTCCAGCCGCTGCCGAGGGTTGGGACAACCCAACCTCTTCCGCGCCCTGATCGACGCCCGCCGCGGCAAGCCGGTCACCGCACCTTACTCCCTCGACGACATGGCCGCCGATGCCATCGGCCTGCTCGATACTCTCGGGATACGGCAGGCTCATCTGGTGGGTGCATCGATGGGCGGCATGATCGCCCAGGCCGCTGCAATCAACAGCCCGCAACGGGTGCTCAGCCTGACCTCCGCGATGTCCAGCACCGGCAATCCACGTCTACCGTTGCCAACGTGGAAGGCGACCCGCATCTTGATGCGCCGCCCTCCAGCGACCCGTGACGCCTTCATCGACTACAGCACCAAAATGTGGCGCACCATCGGCAGCCCGGGTTTCCCTTTCGAAGAAGACCGCATACGTCGACGTTCCGCACGGATTTTCGATCGTGGGCTACCGGGCTCAGGATCCAAACGCCAGCTCACCGCGGTCATCGCCCATGGCGACCGGCGGTCCCGACTGGCTCGCCTCGAGCTCCCCAGCCTGATCGTCCACGGTCAAGAAGACCCGCTGATCCCCGTCGCCGCTGGCCTCGACACTGCGAAGTCGATCCCCGGCGCCGAGCTGCTGCTGCTCGACGGTGTCGGCCACAACCTGCCACGGGAAGTCTGGCCCAGAATGATCGACGCTGTCTGCGAGCTGACCGGACGAGCCTAATCGACATTGGCCGTCAATCTTCGAAACTCGAGCTTGTGCTAACGTCCTCCTGATGTCCAAGCACCTCTTAGCTGACGGCTTGATCGCCATCGTCAAGAAGTCTTGTCCGACCTGTGAGCTGGTGGCTCCGGTGCTCAAGCAGATCGCCCGCGCCGACGTGCCCCTCACTGTTTTCAGCCAGGATGACCCCGGCTTTCCCCCCGGCCTCACCGTCCACGACGACCGTGAGCTCGAAATCTCCTACCGCCTCGACATCCAAACCGTGCCGACCCTGCTCCGCATCGATCAGGGCCGCGAAGTCGAACGCCTCGAAGGTTGGCTGCGGTCCGACTGGCAAACATTGAGTGGCCTCGACGACTTGGGGCCAGGGCTGCCGCCGCAACGCCCGGGTTGCGGCTCGATGTCGGTGGAACCGGGCCACGCCGAGCGTCTCGAAGCCCGGTTCGGAGATCGCCTGCGGGCACGCCGCGTCGAGCTCGGCTCCCATGAGGACGATCACGAGGCGCTGTTCGAGCGCGGCTGGACCGACGGCCTGCCGGTGGTGCCACCCACCCCGGAACGTGTCGTCCGCATGCTGGCGGGAACCGAGCGAGCGAGCGACGAGGTGGTGGCCCACGTGCCTCCCAATCTGGCGCCATGTACCGTCGAGAAGGTCGCCATCAATGCGGTCATGGCGGGCTGTAAGCCGGAATATTTGGCCGTAGTGCTGGCCGCCGTCGAAGCCGCCTGCCAGGACGAGTTTGGGCTTCACGGACTGCTGGCGACCACCTTGTCCCACGGTCCGGTGGTGATGGTCAACGGCCCGATCGCCAACCGCATCGAGATGAATTCCGGGCTCAACGCTCTCGGCCAAGGCAACCGCGCCAACGCGACCATCGGTCGCGCCTTACAACTGGTGGTGCGTAATGTCGGCGGCGGTCGCCCCGGAGAGGTAGACCGCGCCTGCTTCGGCAGCCCGGGCAAGATCACCTTCTGCTTTGCCGAGAACGAGGCCGACTCGCCGTGGGAATCTCTTGCCGTAGAACGCGGTTTTGCAGCCGACGCGTCCACCGTCACGCTTTTTGGCGGTGAAGCGCCACGGGTGATCATCGACCAAATCTCCCGTACCCCAGAATCTCTCGCCAACAGCGTGGCTGCCTGCCTGCGAACCGTCTGTCACCCCAAGCTACCGGTGGTCTTCGACGTTGTCCTGGTTGTCTCACCTGAGCACGCCCGAGTCTTCCGCGACGCTGGCTGGTCGAAAGCACAGCTGCGTCAAGAGCTGATCGGCCGACTGATGTTGCCGGCAGAAGAGATCGCGCGCGGCGCTGGCGGCATCGCTGAAGGGGTGCCCGACTCGATGCTTCAACCGATCATGCCCAAGTTCCGCCCCGAAGGGCTCCTGATCGTCCATGCCGGAGGACCCGCCGGATTGTTCTCCGCCATCATCGGCGGCTGGCTCAACGGCGAAGCCGGAACCCAACCCGTCACCGTGGAGGTCCGTTCATGACTGTAGCTACGACCGTCCTCGATCCTACCGATGAGAGTCAGCCGGCGGCACGCCAACACGCCCCTCGTCTCGACACTCTCGCTGGCCGACGCATCGCCCTGCTCGACATCTCCAAAGCCCGCGGAGACATTTTCCTCGATCGCCTCGCCGAGCACCTCGGCGAGCACGGTGCCCACGTCGAACGCCTGCGCAAACCGACCTTCAGCCGCCCCGCCCCAGCCGACTTGCGCCAGGAGATCGCCACCCGCTGTGATGCGGTGATCGAAGCCCTCGCCGACTGAGGGTCCTGCACGTCGTGCAGTGTGCACGACCTCACAGATCTCGAGTCTCGCGGCATCCCCAGCGTAATGATCGCCTCGGATGAATTTGTCGGCGCAGCTAAAATCCAGGCCACCGCTCTTTGCTTCGAGCCCGCCAGCGTGTTTGTCCGTCATCCGATCCAGGATCGAACTGATGACGAAATGCGCCAGATCGCTGACGACGCACTAGCCGAGATCGTCGCAGCGTTGACGGCCTGAAAGTCTTCATGATGGACGCCAAGACCACTTCAACAAAGGCGGTTTAGCTGTCTATTGTGTCAACGACCCACAGTGCCCTTTAGGTCACTCAGGCCACCCACTCGTCCCATGACCGAATACGCTGGAACCTAAATGGCACGATGGCCAAAGGCTCGGCCTCTGGGCTGAACCTTCACCAAATCCCGAATAGTGCGGGCTTCGCTGGCGCGAAGCCCGCTGTGCCTTGCTGAGCAACCCTTGCGAAGAATGGTCGCCAAGCCGGGACGAGCCGACACATTCTCTCTGCGGTTGATGGAGTTTCTGGGTGCTTCGCGCCCTGTGGACTAAGAGCCGCCTGGCAGGCCGGCTCCACCAGTCCGATCGAGTGCCTTGTGTCCTTTACCCTACAGCCGCGGTCGTTGCGTGGCCCAAGGCGTGCGCCGAGCCACGCGCAGCCAACGACGCGGGCTGTCCGCCGACAGGAGAGCTTCTATGAGATCCGTTTGCGCCAACCGGGCTTCGAGCCAACTCTGGCAACTCCCAGCCAGACGCGCCACTCTGCTCAGCATCTTGCTTCTGATGACCCTCGGTTTTGCTTTGCATGCCGAAGCGGCAACCCCACCGGTTCCGAGCCAGCCCGTTCCCGACTGCGACGCCAACGTCGGTGGCCAGTGCTACGTCAACGGATCGTTCACCATCACAGCAACCTCTCCCGGAGCTCACCACTACAAGATCTGTCGCAGCAACAACACCACGGGATGGGGCGGCTGCGACTTCGTGATGACCCACAACACCGGCCCGACCTTCACCGTCAGCGGCAGCAACCTGCCGGGAGACGGCTTCCGTCGGGCCTTTTACTACAGCGCCTGCGACAGCGCCAACAACTGCACCAGCTGGGGTGACAACCCGGAAGCCTACGTCACTATGGACGCCACCGGGCCTACCAAGCCTGGCAACACCACCGTCAGCTGCAACTTCACGCAACCCGGAGAGTGCTGGGTGACCGGCAACTTCACCGTCAGCGCCACACCGTCGACCGATAGCGGCTCGGGTGTCGACGCCTACGCGATCTGCCGAAGTCACGACTCTCCCGGTGGCTTCGCCGGTTGCGACGTCAACCTCACCCTCGACGGCGGCACTTCGACCACGGTCTCGGAGAGCCATCTGCCGTCCGCAGGCTCGCGCCGAGCCTACTACTTCCGAGCCAAGGACAACGTCGGCAACTGGGGAGAGTGGAACGTGCCGCGCTACGTGCGGGTCGACCGCAACAACCCGACCGTCAGCGCCACCAACGCCTCGCCCGACTGGTTCACCAGCCGCACTGCGACCCTCGCCGCTTCAGACACCGCAGGCGGAGCCGGAGCCAATTCCGGTCTCGCCCAGGTACGCTACCGCTGGAACGCGGCCCACAACGCCAGCTGCACCACCGGCACCGTGACCACACCCGGCGCGACCCTCACCGCTCCGGACGGCGACAACCGACTGTATCTGTGCGCCAAGGACAACACCGGGCGCGTCGGCTTCTGGAACGGCCAGTACCGGGTCGACGACTCACCCCCGACCCAGCCCGGGCCGACCACGGTCGCCTGTGCTCACGCCCCCACCGGCGAATGCTGGGTCACCGGAAACTTTGGCGCCAGCGTCAACCCGTCGACCGATCCATCCGGTATCGACGGATACCAGATCTGCCGCAGCCACGACTCCCCAGGCGGTTGGGCAGGTTGCGACGTCAACCTCGACTCCAACGGCGGTACCTCGATCTTTGTTGCCGGGGATCACCTGCCCTCACCGGGCTTCCGCCGTGCGTTTTACTTCAGGGCCAAGGACAACACCGGCACTTGGGGACCGTGGAACGTGCCGCGTTACGTGCGGGTCGACCGCAACAGCCCGGCGGTGAGCGCGACCAACGCCTCGACCGAGTGGTTCGAGAGCCGTACCGCGACCATCTCGGCCACCGATAGCGCGGGCGGGGCGGCTGCCAACTCAGGTTTGGCGCACGTGCGCTACCGCTGGAACACACCGCTCAACGGAGCCTGCACCAACGGCACCGTCACATCCCACGGCGCCACGCTCACCGCCCCCGAGGGCGACAACATGCTCTACCTCTGCGCCCGTGACAACACGGGTCGGATCAGCACCTGGAACGGCCAGTACCGGATCGACACCGGACCGCCGACCCAGCCCGGGCAGACCACGGTCGCCTGCGCCTTCGCCCCCACCGGTGAATGCTGGGTCACCGGCAACTTCACCGCCAGCGTCAACCCGTCGACCGATCCCTCCGGCATCGACGGCTACCAGATCTGCCGCAGCCATGACTCCCCAGGCGGCTGGGCCGGCTGCGACGTCAACCTCGACCCCAACGGTGGCACCTCGATCACCGTTTCCGGGAACCACCTACCGTCCCCTGGATTCCGCCGCGCCTACTACTTCCGCGCCAAGGACAACGCCGGCACCTGGGGTCCATGGAACGTGCCGCGCTACGTCAGGGTCGATCGCGACAATCCGACCGTGAGCGCCACAAACGCCTCCCCCGAATGGTTCGAGAGTCGCACCGCGACGATCTCGGCGGCCGATGCGGCCGGTGGAGCAGGCGTCAACTCTGGTTTGGCACACATGCGCTATCGCTGGAACACACCGCTCAACGGCGCCTGCACCAACGGTACCGTCACCTCCTCTGGCGCCACGGTGACGGCACCCGAGGGCGACAACGTGCTCTACCTCTGTGCTCGAGACAACACCGGTCGAGTCGGAACCTGGAACGGTCCGTACCGCATCGACAACACCGCCCCGAGCCGTGACTCGATCACCGTGTCCTCGAACGCCTGGTCAATCAACGACGGCAGCACCTACGACATCGTCGCCAAGGCGTCCGACGCCGGCAGCGGCGTGCACGAGCTGCGTGCTCTGATCAACCTTCAGGGCAGCAACACCGCACACAGTCGAGGGAACTTCTCGTGGCGCGATCAGACGCTGGGCTACCAATGGTCGGCCGACCAGGTGCCCTGCACCGGTGGCGGCTTCGCCTCCAAGCACCCGACCAGTTTCAACCCGAGCACCATCACCCTGGTGGGCTGCTCGACGTCGTTGACCGGTGGACAACGCACGGTGACCTTCACCGTCGAGCCGAATTCGACCTTTGGCGAATTTGGGCCGATCAATGACATCTCGCTGTGGGCTCGGGACTTCGAGCTCAACGCGTTGGGTTGGCTGAACTTCGACCTCAACTTCAGCTCGTTCGTCAACACCACGCCGCCGAGGCTGGTGGTCTCGAGCCCACCGAACGGGGCGCTCCCCCACAACGGTCGCGTGGACTGGGGAGAGGTCGAGCCCGGCAGCGGCAGTGGCAACCTGGTTTCGAGGCCGATTCGAGTCAAGAACGGCACCGCCAGCGGCGCTTCCAACCTGGTGCTGGAGCATTCGCCCTCCAACTACGAGGTGGTCAACACCCAGGGCAATGCCTTCTCCGCCACCGGCACGCTCGACTCACCGCTCGCTCCCGACGAGTTCGACGAGTTCACGGTCCGCATGAACACCTCCCAGACCGGCACGTTCAAAGCCGAGCTGAGAATCTGGCACAACGACTTCGTGCGCCCGGTGCCGCTGCGCATCAAGCTCGAAGGCACAGTGACCACCCCCGAGCCGGTAGTCGATCGCGTCGATCGCTCGCCGGTGCTGCAGGGCCAGCAGAAGATCATCATCGTGCATGGTGAGAACCTGCAGGGCGCCTCCGTAAACATCGGCGTCGATGCACCGGACGATGGGGATCCGCCACCCGACCGGGTCTACCCGACCGCCGAGCTGGTGACGATCAACTCTGCCGGCACCCGGCTGGAGGCGCGCATCAATGCGACTGCTCCAGGGATCGATGGTTTCTACAACCTCGGCATCGAGACGTCGGGTGGCGCCACTGGAGCCCAGTTCCGAGTGGTTGGCCCCGAACCCGTGATCGACATGTGGACCCCTTCGGAGCCAGTGACCGGCCGCGTCCACGTGCTACAGATCGCTGGCGTCAACCTGCAGAACGCCAACATCACGCCGATGAGCTCGGGCGTCAAGATCCTCGATCTCGACAACTCGGACGACCGCAGCCTGAGCGGCCTGATGTTCATCTCGAACGGCGTGCCGCCGGGTGCGATCGATCTGCTGATCGACGGCGAAGGCGGCTCGACGATGCTGCCGTTGATCCCGCGGCGCAAGGACTCCGAGTCCACTCGGGTGACGCACAAGATCGACACCACCGGTGCCGAGCCGGGGCAGCCGACGCCGCACATCTACCTGCAAGATCCCGTCAGCCCCCACAGCGGTTCGGAGCTGCTGGCGATGGGCTACGGGCTGGCCGACGGCTACGAGAAATCGGTCAGCGCCAGAGACCTCGCAGAGGCAGAGAAGGGCCTCTCGTTCTGTCTCACGATCAGCGCCCGCGCCATCTTCAGCTTCAACGCTATCCTGCTGTCCCTTTCCGACAGCCTGGGCGATCCGCTGACCCAGGAAGCGCTCAATGCGCTGCTGCCGGGACAGAGCCTCGACTTCAGCTCGCTGATGGTCGCGATCACCGGCTTCATCGAGTTCGAGTTCTACTTCCGGATCTGCGACACAGGGGTGACCGATCTGAGGTTCTGTATCCGAGGTGGCATCGGCGTCATGGTGCCGGCGATCGGCGGCTGGTCGATCGGCTTCGACGTCTGCTTCGGCATCAACCAGCAGGAGGAGCTGCCAGCGGATGGCGGTGTCAACTCGCACCAGTGGACGTCCGACAGCGACTGTGTGCGCGCCCAAGACGACTTCCCGGGCTCCATCCTCGGCGATCGGGAAGGTACCTTGACGATGGACTGTTGCGACGTGGGGACGATCGATCTCCAGGCTTCGGGGGTCGTCTTCGACCGCACCTTCGCCGTCGAAGGTCCGGTCATGGAAGTCAACCCGGTGAACTGCACGCCACCGCCCGACGGCGAGTTCAAGCTGTTCCTGGACGTCGACAACGACAACCCGTTCGACCCCGACAACGCGGTACCGATCAACGACCTGGATGACCTCGGCCAGTACGTGTCGGGCTCGCGCCTCAACGGCTCCAGCGTGCCCAACCTGGTGAATTCGCCGCAGCAGATGAAGCTGGTGGCGGCCTACGTCGAGTTCGAGACCGGTGGCTTACGGGTGGTCCCGCCGCCGAATGGCGTCACCAGCATCGACTTCGCGCTGTCCGACACCTCGGCGTTCAAGGGCGTCGCCGCTAACTGGCCGAAGACCGGCGGCAGCACCGCGCCGGACTTCGACCTCGGCAACGGAAGTCACCTGCGGACGGTGAGCTTCGGTTCGGACCACACCGCCCGGGTCGATTTCGTGGCCCATGACTACGGCGGAGTCACCAACGTCGAGGCGTCGCCGGATGGCGGCGCCACCCGGGTGGTGATCCGGGTGCCCAAAGATGACGACAGCAATATGTTGCCGGACGCCTGCTGGAGAGCAGACGGCGCGTCCGTCTCGTGTTCCAATCTGACAGCTTCAGCCGACCGAGACAGCAACCCGGGAGTCGGTGGCCCCCCAACCTTCGGCATCTTAGGAGACGGTCTGTCGGTATACGAAGAATACCGAGGCTTCATGATCGGTGGCCAACACAAGCGATTGAGACCGACCAAACGCGATTTCTTCATCCACCGCCAGAACATCGGCGGCGCGCTCAACGCGGGGGATTTCGGGCTCGTGGGTACCGGCTTCGTCGGGTCTTCCGGGATGGAGGTCCACGAGATCATGCTCAACGAGATGTCCGGCACGGCGGTGACGACCCGCAATATCAACAACAACTACGAGAACAATGGCGGTGGTATCTCGGGCGATATCCCGGGCAGGAACCGACAGACCGCAGTGCTGTTGCGATTCCAGGACATGACGACCGGCGATCCGAACGTCAAAGGCGATACGCCGACGCAGGATCTGGCACCGTCCGTGCCCAATCGGGTGATTTACTCGCGGGTGCGGGTGAACCGCATCGAGGAGGTCGGCGGGCTGATCTCGATGGATTCCGGGTTCCGTCGCAATGTCATCGGCTGGGTCGCAGCGCACGAGCTCGGGCACGCCATACACATGTGCCACGTCGGGCCGGTCGGGGGCGGCGCTCCCGGCGATTGCCCGGATGGCGCTACCGTGCCGCCGATGCCCGATGTCAGAAACAACCTGCTGTTCAACATGCACAGCGGTATCTTCGAAGACCTCGCTGACCGGTTGGTCAACGGTAGTCGGAATTACCCGAGCACCTACCACCCGTCGAGCATTCTGCAACTGCGGCTACACAACAATCAATGAGACCATGATGCGCATTCCTAGAACAGAGATTGGTATCCAAAGGGGATCGGAAATGAAACACCGTAAGCACTTGAGGCAGTTACAGACCTGGCTGATCCTGGCACTCGTGTCGGCCAGCGCGGGCTTCGCTCAAGAGACTGAATGGGATCGGGTCACCTTCGACTTCTATCCTCTCTATGCGGTCTACGACGATCGCTACAGCACTCTCGAACAGGACCCGGACACCGATCCGACGCGGGTGTTCTACCTCTATGACCACATCGAGCTGTCACATTTCCGAGTCGTCCTGACCAACGCCGGCGGGCGCGAGATCGGTCTCGAGCTGGCGGCCGGGGACGGCTGGTTCGAATCGCTTGATGTGACCGTTCGTCAGGACGGGAAGGTGGTACCGACGGCGGCGCCGCGGGTCCTGCGCCGTACCGTCGTCGCGACCGAGTGGCTACGGGACGGCCAACCCCTGACCGACATGACCTATGCTGCCCAAGGCCTGCGCTACCTCCCGACGCTGGCCTACGACAGTCATCGTGAGGTCCGTCGCGAGGCCAGCGGCTTCCCCGATACCCTGGCCCCGTACGCCAGCCTGGAGGTGACATTCGAGCTCCTCGCTGTCGACGGCAACCCCCTGCCCGACGGCAGCTACGACATCGAGGTCGGCTACGACGTCCGCGCGCTGAATCTCGAGCTCACCCCCAATCATCCACGGATTCTACGCCCGGCCCCTCTGAGCCTGGTGATGGGCGCCCCGAAGACCGACTTCGACCGCGTCCAGAGTCACATCATCCGAGCCGGCTATCTGCGCAAACAGGGCCACATGGACGAGGCGATCAAGGAGCTCGAGCTCGCCTGCGAGCAGGTTCCCGATTCGCTCAAGGCGCACACCGCCCTGGCCGCCTACTACCACGACGCGGGCCACTTGGAGAAGAGCCTATATCAGCTTCAGACGCTGGCGCGCCTGGCTGAAGATCCAGCGCTGCGCGCCGCCCAGAAGTCGGTCGATCACGAATTCGATCCGCAGCATCTGCGGGAGTCGATCGAACACGTCAAGCGAGGCCTGGCCAAGGCGGAGACGCCTTAGGAGATGCCCATCGCTGAGGGTGGGCTTCCGAAGCCCACCATCGATGGATGTCTACGGACTTCGCCAGCCGGCGAAGCCCGTTTTTTCTTGGCCGAACGACCGTTTCAAGCACCCCCGGCCGGTTTCGTGGATCTCGACCCGCCGGGGACCGGTTAGCCGCACGACCCAAATATGCCGAGTCCCGGCCGCTAATAATTCTTGAATCTTGGTGGCGAGATCAGCCTCGTCCTGCCCGGTGTCCGCATACTCCACCATCCAGTTCCGTCGCGAATGGGTTGATCGCGCCCCTTATACAGCTTACTCCGAGAAAGGCTTATTGTGGGATGGCGCTGTGTCGGACGGTCCCGCTTTGGGTGTCGCCCCGGGCTTACCTTCCTGCCGGTTGTCGTAGAAGCGTTGGGTCGGATAAGCGAAGTCGATGTCATCACACTGCGCGAACTGCTCGAGCATATCTTCCCAGATCGCTTGGGCGGAGCCCCGGCGCCGTCGTGCGTTGCAGAGGTAACGGACGGTCAGCAGCACCCCGCTGTCCTTGACACTGGTGTAGACGATCGGCGTCAGGTTCGAATAGAAGATCATGAACTCTTCCGCCGCTTTTCGAACCTGTTTTTTGGCCTCTTCCGAAAGGTGTTGAGTGTGTCGATCAGCAATTTCCTGCAGGATGCTCTTGGCCTTCTTCCAGTCGCTCTCGAAGGTCACCAGCACCGGTAGCTCGTTCCACAGGAAGGCGAATCCTTTGGTGTAGCTGGCCACCCGCTCGAGAAAAACCTGACCGTTCGGAACGTGGACCATCCTTCCCGTGCTCTGGTCAGCGTCAACCCAATTGCCGATTTCCAGCATCGTAAATTGGAAGATGCGGAGATCGATGACGTCACCGGAGGTTTGACCGATCTGGATCCGGTCGCCGACGCTGAACGGGCGCCGCCAGATAATGAACAACCAGCCCGCCAAGTTGACCAACGGATCCTTGAGGGCGATCGCCAGTCCTGCTGACAACAAACCGAGATAGGTACCCGCCGACTGAACGCTACCGAGCCAGAGACGCGCGACGAACAGCGCGCCGAGGACAACCGCCAGGTAGGCCGTCACCTTTTTCCAGCGGTAGCGGACCCGAACATCCTCGGTCTTGCGGGCCAAAATTCTCAGCGCGACGACTCGGGTGAGCCAGAGGGCCGCGATGACCGCAAGCGACAGCGCGATATCGTTCTGCCGTGCAGAGTCCAAACCCATCATGGTCTGTAGCCAAGCGCTAACGTCTTGCGGGTTCAAGGTCGCCTACCCCAGGGTTTTTGATCGAACATCGATCGAGCAGCACCCACCTCCCTATCCCTCTGGATCACCAACCGGGGCGGAATCCGATGTAGGGGTGGACTCGTCGATCCGTTCTTCCCGAGTCATTTGATTGGCATAAATGAGCCAGAGCACGATGATGTTCGGGATCACGCCGACGCCGAAGCGGCCGACGGTAAACAATGCCGCAAAGCCGCCGAGAAGGACCAACAGGATGACCCCTTGCGTCAGGCGATAGGCCCAAGGCTGTACCTTGAAGTGGCCGTAGGCGCTGGCAACCAGCAAGGCTGCGGCAACACCGTTCTGGAAGGCGATCGACGGGGGCATGTAAAAAGCGGTTGCTCCTGTCGCGAGCGCCAGGAGAAAGGAGGCAAAAGCGCAGTGTTTGTGAGCCTTGGATTTGGTCATTTGAGGCATTCCTGTGATGGACCGATGCCCTTACGGCTCACTCCGAGGAGGCCCGGCCGAGTATGTTGTTAGGAGACGAGACCCGCAGTTCGATATTCAGGAATCTGTGCCAGTTCGTCAACTAGCTTTGCGCCGGCCTTCCACAGATCGTAGCTCTGCTGCATTCGTAGCCACAGCCCAGGACCATTGCCACAGAATTTGCCGAGGCGCATCGCCATTTCCGGGGTAATCCCGTGCGTCCCTTTCAGGATACGGTGGAGCGTCTGTCGACTGATTCTCAGCTGGCGGGCCGCCTCGCTCACCGACAGCTCGAGTGCCGGCAGCACATCGTCCTTCAAGATCTCACCGGGGTGAATTGGAGGACGCTGCGGGCGCGTTCTGACTCGAGACTCCGAGCTCATGATTCCGATCTCCTAATGGTACTGCTCCAGATCCGTCCGGTAGATGTCGCCAAGCTGCCACTCGAACGTAATGCACCAAGGTCCATTAACATGCAGACTGTACCGTTTCGGTTTGCCGCGGAGCGGATGGAAGTTGAAACCTGGGAGATTCAAATCCTGGAGACTCTCCGCCTGATCCGACGCATCGAGCCTTCTGAGGCATCGACGTTGTAAGCTGTGGTGGATCCTCCGAGTGTTCCCGGTGAGGAAGAGTTCTTCGAGACCCTTGTGCCGGAAACTCTTGATCACTGTCAAAATGTAACGCGATTAGTTACACCTGTCAACTTACCTGTAACATCTTAGGGTCCTGTGACATTCTCACGGTGGCGCGCCGACGGCGCCCGACGATGAAATAGGTACATTCGAGCGTCGATCGCACAATCCTCAGCGTTAGGAAACCCGGATCGAGCGTAAATCGGGGTCCCGGCAGCGTCAGGAAACCCCGATCGATGGTTAATCGGGGTCCCGGCAGCGTCAGGAAACCCCGATCGACGATTAATCGGGGTCCCGACAGCATCAGGAAACCCCAATCGACGATTAATCGGGGTCCCGGCAAGGTCAGGACACCCGGATTGACGAGACCCAGCTCCCCCGGTTGCCTCCGATCTCAAAGCGGTCTAGCCTTTTACGTCTGCGGACACACCGTTGAACACGATTCCAGGGAGAGGTTATGGATATTGAGCACATCCGGAAGATCTGCGTCATCGGCGCTGGCCAGATGGGGGCACAGATCGCCATCCAAGCAGCATTGTCCGGCTTCGACGTTGCCCTGCACGACCTCAGTGCGGAACAGCTCGAGAAGGCGGTCGGCGGCAACCGCAAACACCTCGACCGACGGGTGACCAAGGGCAAGATGTCGGCCGACGAGGTCGATGCTGCGTTCGCGCGGCTGACCCCGACCACTTCGCTCGCAGAAGCCTGCCGCGACGCCGACTTTGTGATCGAGGCGATCGTCGAAGTGCTCGAGGTCAAGCGCCAAGTCTTCCGGCAACTCGAGGCGCTGTGTCCAACGCGGGCGATCTTCGCCACCAACAGCTCCTACCTCGGCAATTCCGAGCTGGCGTCGGCCACCGAGCGCCCGGATCGGGTGGTCAACATGCATTTTTTCTACCCGCCGCTCATCATGAAGCTGGTGGAGGTGGTGAAGGGTGAAGCGACCTCCGACTCGACCGTCGAGCTGACCGCCGAGGTGGCGCGGCGGCTCGGCAAACAACCCGTGGTGTTGCACAAGGAGTTGCCGGGGTTTTTGGTCAACCGCATCCTGCGGGCAATCACCAACGAGGCCTACTTCCTGCTCGAGAACGGCGTCGCCAGCTTCGAAGATATCGACCGCGCCTGCGAGATGGGGCTCAACCACCCTCTGGGGCCGTTCAAGCTCGGCGATTTCAGTGGACTCGACATCGGCTACGAAGCACGGCTGGAAAACTTCCGCAAAACCGGCAACCCCGACGATCGACCCGCAGCGTCCCTCGAACGGCGGGTCAAACGAGGTGATCTCGGGCGCAAGACCGGACGCGGGTTCTACGACTATTCGACGGATCCACCGTCACCAACAGAGGATTGAAACATGCAGATCAAAGATTCGGTCGCCCTAGTCACCGGCGGCGCCTCGGGACTGGGAGAGGCAACGGTCCGTCATCTGGTTGCGGCAGGCGCCCGCGCTGTCATCGTGGATCTCGATCAGAAACGCGGCGAGGCGCTGGCCGCTGAGCTCGACGGCAGCGCAGTTTTTGTCCAAGCCAATGTCGCGGATCCGGAAGCGGTTGGCCGGGCGGTTGCGGCGGCGACAGAGCTCGGCGGCCTGCGGATCGCGGTCAGTTGCGCCGGTATCGGCCCCGGCGCCAAGGTTGTCGGCCGTGATGGCTCACCCCATGACCTCGACACCTATCGCAAGGTGATCGAGGTCAACCTCATCGGCACTTTCAATGTGCTGCGGCTGAGTGCCGCCGCGATGGCAAAGGGTGAGCCGATGGCGGACGGTGAGCGCGGCGTGGTGATCAACACCGCATCGGTCGCCGCTTACGAAGGACAGGTCGGTCAAGTCGCCTACGCGTCGTCGAAAGGTGGAGTGCTCGGCATGACCTTGCCGGCGGCTCGCGACCTGACCTCGGTGGGGGTGCGGGTGGTCACCATCGCGCCGGGGACCTTCGACACGCCGCTCTTGGCGAGCCTGCCAGACAAGGTACGGGATGCGCTCGCGGCGGGTATTCCTTTCCCGCGCCGTCTCGGACAGCCGGCGGAATATGCTCAATTGGTGGCGTCGATCGTCGGCAACGCCTATCTCAATGGCGAAGTGATTCGCCTCGATGGTGCGTTGCGGATGCCACCCCGCTGACCGGCTGCACGGCTGTTGTTCCGTCGTTGATTTTGCTAAAAAGTTGGCTGCTTCCCCTGTAGCTCGGTAAAGTACGGGGATCATGCGCACATTCAAGTTGTTGCGGGCCGGTGTCGTGCTGGCCCTTCTTATTGCCGTGGGCTGGGCCACCAGAGTGTCGGCTGACGGAACTCAGACCGGAGTGATCTCTGGCACCGTCCTCGACGCCGCGGGTAATGCGGTGCAAGGCGTTGAAGTGCTGGCCGCCGGACCCCAGATCCAGCGCCGCGGGTTGACCGGCGGCGACGGACGATTCCGGTTTCCGGCGCTGGGTGTCGGCAGCTATCGTGTCACCGCGGAGCTCTTGGGGCTGAGCGCGACGGCCGAGATGGTGGCGGTCCATGTCAGCCAAAACAGCGACATCCAGCTGCAGCTGCGCGAGCCGGGGACCGCCGAGGCGCCAGAGGTCGAAGAGTGGATCCAGGTGGTCGCCGAGGCGCCGATTGTCGATCGGTTCGACAATCGGGTCGGCGCAACCATCAGCCTCGAGTTTCTCGATCAGCTGCCGGTGCAACGCTTCTATCAGAGCGTCACCCTGCTGCTGCCCGGAGTCAGTGGCGGTGAAGACGGCAACCCCAATGTCTCAGGGGCTTTGCGCAGCAGCAACCTCTTCCTGATCGACGGGGTCGACACCACCGATCCGACCACCGGTCTGTTCGGCCTCAATCTCGGTTTTGAGGCGATCGACCAAGTTGAGGTCACCACCGCTGCCGCACCCGCGAGTTATAGCCGGGCGTCGGGAGCGGTGATCAACGTCGTCACCCGTTCCGGCAGCAACGAGTTCTCAGGGGTCGCGCGGCTACTGACCAGCAACAACACATGGAACGAAGATTACGATTATCCCGCGACGGTCATCGACCACATCCGACCGCAGGTTGATGCCGCAAACGCCGGACCCGACAACATCGATTCGAGCCTGGCTTTGGCCTTGGGCGGCCCCATTGTCCTCGACCACCTGTGGTTTTTCGGCGCCTTCGAGGACACCACGCGGTCGTTTCTTCAACCGAGCGAGCAACAAGGGCTGTGGAACGAAGACAATCAACTCGACAGCACAACGATCAAGCTGAGTTGGCAAGCGAGCCCACAGCATGGCGTCGAAGTGCAACATACCGCCGACTCGGCGGCGGGCACGACCTTCTCACCGTTCAGCGACAATCCAGCCGAGAATCGGCTGCCGAGCGGCGGCGCCAGCACTTCCGGCGGCCGGGGCCTCGAACCCTTTCCTGGCGATCTCTTCGCCCTGCAAAACGCCGCGCAGGACGGCCGGTTCACCAAGCTGCAGTGGAACGCGGTGCTGAGTCAGAAAAACTCGTTCGCCTTGACTTTGGCGCAACAGGACCGCGAGCTGACGCAATCTGGCCGAAACTCCAGCGGGCTGACGTTTGATGCGCCACATCTGGCGTTCGATATCGCACCGTTTGACGGTGGGGCCTTCATTGACCGACTGGTGCTATTCAACGGCTCGGTACAAGAGGGCTCGGCGAAGCGGCCTCGGGATCAAGGCAATTTGGCATTCAATTCGTTCTTCGAAGCCGCCGGCGCCGACCACGAGCTCCAGCTTGGAATCGACTATCAAAAGACCGAATCCGAGCGCGACTTCCAAACCCCCGGTCAAGCCGGAATCGATCGTGCTACCGGACGGCCCGTCACCGGTCAATTGTTCCTCGATCTCGACTTCAGTGACGAATGTTTCTTCTTCGGACAATGCCAACCGTCGTTCAACAGTGCGACCGGTACGTTCCAACCCTTCAGCTTTTTCAATTTTCTGCGCCGGCCGGTGCGCCGGAGCGAGGAAGAAACGTCTGCGTTTTATGTCTCGGACACCATCAGTTGGGACCGGCTGGTGGTCACCATCGGTGCACGGTACGAGACCACAGAAGGCACGGACAGCCTCGGTGGCACAGTGGTGGATGATGACAGCATCGTGCCACGACTGAGTCTGTCGTGGGATCCGATCGGCGACAGCCGGACACTCCTCACCGCCGCCTGGGGCCGCTACTCGGAACCGTTTCTACAGGCGTATGTCGACACCTTCGAACAGCAGGACTCGATCAGCGGCTACATCGACTACGAATGGCGAATCGACGACAACTTCTGTTTTGGAGAGGATCCGACGAACCTCGATTCATTTTGTTGGGAGCAGGTCGACTTCGTAGGGATCATTCCGGTCCAGCCCGCCGACCCCAACGCTACGCTCTCCCGCTCCACCGTCGACGAGCTGGTGGTTGGCTTCAAGCGTCAACTGACGCCCCTGACCGGCCTCAGCTTGAACTACATCGATCGGACGTGGCGCGACCTGTGGGACGATGTTCTGACACCGACCGATGACGGCGGGGTGGTCACGGATGTGCGCAACCTGGCCGAAGCGCGACGCGAGTACCGCGCGGTGCAGCTGCTTGTCCAGCGCCGTTTCGCCGACAACTGGCAGCTCCTCGGTAGTTATACCTGGAGCGAAGCGTCGGGCAATCTCTTCACCAACGACGGTCTCGATACCTTCGCCGACTTTCAAGACGTCATCGACGTCAACCTGGTCAATCGCTTCGGCCCGGCGCCCTATGACCGGCCTCACCAGCTTGGAGTCTTCGGCACTTACAAGATCCCCCTGGGGCGTTCATTGGTATCCCTGGGCTCGTCTCTGCGCTACCGGGACGGTGTCCCCTATCAGCGCGAGCGGGACGAACCCGGTGGCGTACGCTTCCTGACGCCGCGGGGCTCGGAGCGACTCTCCGGAATTTTCCAATGGGACATCAGTGCCGACTGGGCGATCAAGGTTCTGCGCGAGCTGGAGCTCGAGGTACGGGGCGAGATTTTCAATCTCACCAACGATTCACAGCAGCTGACGGCCGAAAGCGCCACCGACTCGGGTCGCTTCGGCTTGCCGAGTTCGGTGCGCGATCTGCAAGCTCCCCGCAGTTATCGCCTGACCTTGGGCCTACGCTTCTGAGCGGGTCCAGGCAAAACCTGCCTCGAGCAAGGCCCGAGCTAGAATATCGACGTGACTGACTTCTCCGACAGCTCAATGGGCCCGACTATCGTTGCGACGAATCGATGGGTGCGAGCGCAAAAGGTGGCCGAGGAGGCCCGCGAGCGACCAGCCAAGGAGCGCGCTGCGTTCATCGACGAAGCTTGCGGTGACAACGATAATTTGAGGTCGAAGGTCGAGAGTCTGTTGCGTCAGGAGTCCGAAGCCGATGACCTCCTCGAAGAGGCCATTGGTGATGTGCTGCATCGCGCTAATTCCACAACGTTGCCCGAGACGGTTCCGCCGCCGTCCCAGCTCGGCAAGTACGAGATCGTCGAGAAGGTTGGCCAGGGAGGCTTCGGGGTGGTCTATCGCGGTCGGGACCCTCTACTGCGTCGCAACGTCGCGGTGAAAGTTTGCTCGACGGAAGACAAGGATCTGCGCGACCGCTTCTTCCGCGAGGGGCGTATTGCGGCGGGCCTTCAGCACGCCAACGTCACCACCATTCACGACCTCGGAGTCGAGAACGACATGCCTTTCCTGGTCCAGGAGTTCCTGACCGGGTCGGATCTCGAACACGTAATTTGTGATCAGAAAGAGCTCGCCGCTGCAACCAAGCTCGACTACCTGGTTCAAATCGCCCGCGGACTCGCCTATGCCCACGACGAAGGGGTGGTACACCGCGACCTCAAACCGAGCAATATTCGGCTACTCGAGTCCGGAACCGTCAAAATCATGGACTTCGGCATCGCCAAGCTGTTGCACGAAGAAACCGATCTGACGCGAACCGGCACTGCCATCGGCACGGTCGGCTACTTGGCTCCAGAGCAGTTGGCCGGAAACACGATCGATGCTCGGGCCGACATCTTCTCGTTCGGCGTCCTGGTCTACGAGTTGCTCAGTTACCAACGACCGTTCCAGGGTGAAACCTTCTCTCAGGTGTCCTATCGCCTGCTCTATGAGCAGCCAAGACCGCTGGAAGAGCTGTGGCCAGCTTGCCCGGCAGCGGTGGCGACTCTAGTCAATCGTTGTTTGGCCAAGGTTGCGGCCAACCGTTACGCGAGCATGCACGAGGTCTTGGCAGAGCTCGAACCGGTCGCCGAGGCCGCCGCCAACGACAGTCGCCAGCTCGATCCTACGGTGGTCGTTCTGCCGCCCCTGGCGCCGGCCGCCAGACCGCAGGTTGATGACAGCGCCTTGACCACCAAAATTCCGGTTCCCGGCGTCGTGACGTCGAAACGGCTGGGAAGCCTGGGCGCGGTCGCGGCAGTCCTCGTGATTGTGGCGCTAATCGGCTGGCAGATGCGCGGCCTGGAGTCCTCGACGGATTCTCAGGCGCCTGACTCACGAGAAGTGGGCGCGGAAGCGACGGCGGCGCAACAGCCAGCGGCAGCCGAACCGTCAGCCGCATCGACGGCCACACCCTCCGAGGCTCCTGATCCATCCTCGGCGACGGCGACTTCACCACAAGAGCCGACGGCTGCGGTGGCGGCCTCGGCTGGTCCGCCGGCGATCGCCGCAGCAGAGGGTCACCAGGACAACACCTCAGCCACTGACCCTCGCCCCCAGGACACAAATGTCAACAACGAATCGCGGCCGCCGACAACCACCAACACCGAGGCCGAGCCATCGCTAGCAGGCACTCCAACCACCGAGATCGCTGACTCGCAGCCTGCCGGGCCCGCGGCTCTCCCCGATGATGCGCCTGCCCATCCGTCAACTGGCAACAACGAGCCTGTCACGCAGATCGCCGTCACCCAACAGCCTGTCGTCGAACCGTCGGGGGCCGCTGAGCCAACAGACACCGAGCCGTCTGCCGTTGAATCAACTCTGCCCCTTGCCGCCAGCTTGCCGTTGTCCGAGGAGCAGGTCAAGTTGGGTGATCAATTTTCCGCGGCAGATCCTGAGGTTGTGCCACCGAGGCTTCTGTCCAAGACGAATCCGGTTTATCCGAAACGGGCTCGTCGCCATCGCCAAGAAGCGCGAGTTGTGGTTGCGGTCCTCATCGACGAAACGGGTAAAGTCATCCAGACGGTGATCCGGCAAAGCGGGCCGCCGAACTACGGTTTCAACGATGCGGCCCTCGAGGCAGCACGACAGGCGACTTTCGAACCGGCGACGAAACGTACCGTCCCGGGCAAAATGTGGACAACCCTGCCTTTCGTCTTCACCCTCGATCGGGGCGACTGACAGAAAGAGAGAGGGACAGACGAGTCGAAGATCAGCGGGCGGTGACCGTCGACATCGAGCCGGTTGTCGTCGTGGGCTGCTGCTCCGTCTCTCGCGACGCGAGGCGACCCAGCCCCTGGTAAGGCCCGAGATCAAAGGGTTCGTCGTCGTTGGCCCAGCCTTCTTGCTCAGCGATGGCGCCCAGATTGCGCAATAGCCGGTAGGTGACTTGCTGCGCCGCATAACGCACCTTGGCCGACGTCGGCTGATCGGTGACGCGGACGCAGAAGGCAAGTCTGGAATCAGGCATCGGTCCGATGCCGATATAGTTGACGTGAAAGCCGTAACGCGGGTCGCTGGCGGTACCGGTCTTCATCGCTACGGGGAAATTGTAAGGTGGCCAAACGCGCTGTGCGGTGCCGCCACGGACGACCGCCCGCATCGCGTCGACAATCTCGGGCACCCAACGTGGATCGACCACCCGGTGCCCTTCACCCGGCGGCAGAGGCCGGGGATGAAGACCGAGGCGGCCATCTTCCGAAGCCAGTAGTGTCGGTTCGGGCATGACACCATCAGCCGCCATGACGGCGGCGATCAGGGCGGCATGGAGTGGTGTGACCGCCGTCGCCTCGAGCCCGATCGAGAGGTCGGCCAGCTGCCGGTCATCGCCCCGGGCCTGTACAATCTCGCCGGTGACGAGAGGATTGTGTTTCGAGTCGAAGCCGTAACGACGGAACTCCTCGAGCATGCCTTGGCGGCCGACTTGGACCCCGAGGTTGGCGAAGGCGACGTTGCAACTGACCGCGAGCGCACGATCGAGGCCACGTAGACGACCCACGATGCTCGGGCAGTAGAGCAACTTGCCGGAATAA
>JAJCXQ010000806.1 GCA_029263355.1 Acidobacteriota bacterium
GCAGATGGTGCGAGAGGGCTCAATTCTGACCACCATCGGCCTGGCGGTTGGGCTGCTGCTGGCGATGGGCGTCGGTCAACTGCTGAGCAGCCTGCTCTACGAAGTCAGCGCCAGTGATCCTTGGGTCTTTCTTGGCTCGACGATCTTGCTGGCAGCAGCGTCGACCCTTGCAGCCTACCTGCCGGTGCGGCGCGCCACACGGGTCGAACCCACCACAGCGTTACGCCACGGGTAGGGCTCGGATCAATCTCGACGCTGCCAGAGTGAGTTGCGCAGTGCGAAGGGCCGCATAGGTCACGGCACAGCCTCTATCGAACGCCCATAGCTCACATGGTAACCTCCTAAGTCAGGAGGATATGAAATGCGTTATCTGATCGCGGCAGTTATTGGACTTCTTCTTTTTGCACCTCAAGTCACCGCGCAGACTCACCGTCCCGTTGGCGTCAAAAGGCCTCAAGTCATCGATCGGTGGGTCAGAAACATGAACAAGGCGGATACGGCCGTCAAGGCGGGAGAGTGGAAGAAAGCACATCGGACGGCCAATGCGGTACTCGACGAAATGTGCGGTCGCATCGAAGGCGGTGAGGGTGTTGCGACTCTGCTCGCGACGGCGACGTTCCTTCGCGCTCTGGCGGAGGCAGGTCTTGGCAACGAGGAGGCAGCCAATTGGGACTACACCGCTGCCCAGACGTTGGTAGTCCTGTGAGGCTCTGTCCGGGGTGGTCGACGCCAGGGTACAGTCCGCGGTGGCGGTCTCCGTCGACTATTTCCACGGCCAACGGGACGCCGGTGACGACGCCGGTGACGGCTTCACCATCGAAGTGCTCAACAACGGCAGCGTGGTCGACACCATGGTCTCCATCGGCAACGTGACCAACAACGCGGCCGGGACCAACGTCTCCACCACGGTCACCAACCCGGGCAACCTCCAACCGTCGCCAGCTGGACCGAAGCCACCACTACAGTCCCCGCAGGCTTCGACGTCCGCTTGAGGCTGCAAGTCTCCGACGGCACCAGCACCGGCGACATCATCGAGGGCGGGATCGACGACCTGGCGATCTGCCCACAGAACTGACCTGGGTTGATCGAAGATCTCCTCTCCCCCGATTGCGGGGGGAGGGGACTTCGTAACCAACACTTCCTGCCGGGAGCACAAGGATGGCGCCGACAGGGATAGGATAGTGCCCAGCAGCTGTGCTGCCGCCGATCCTGGGAGACAGCCTCATGCCGGGAGCGCTGGCGTCTCGCCGGCAGGATGGCGCCAGCACGTATTCGGTGGGAGCTATTGAGGTACCTCGAGGCTCTGCCCAACACAAATCGGCGCGGAGAGCCTCAACCCCCTCCGCGCCGGTACTTGACGGTCCATTCAGCCATCACTGCGGAAACGAGCCCTTCAGCATCCCCTCACCGCGATAGATCACGTGGACTGCGCGGATCTTTTCGACCGGGAAGGCTTCTGATGGATCTTCGGAGCTCACGAGCTCAAGCAACCCGGAGCCCATGATGACCTGGATCGACCCGATGTTGAAGGTACCGTCGGCGGTCTCGATCAGGACCTCGACCGTCGATCGACCGGCCAGGTCTTTCATGTCGGCGAAGACCCTGACACCGAAGACTTGGATTCCGTTCTTCATCTCTTTCAGTGCCATTCCCCAGGCTTCCAGCTCCTGACCCATCGCAGTCGGCTCGAGCGCGATCACCACTTGCTGACTATCTTTGGGAGCGCTGAGCTGCGCGGCTGCCATTCCAACACACGTCAGCGACAGGGCCAGCGCGAGTACCATTGATGTTCTTGCGTGTTGCATTACATGTCTCCTTGTTGTTTCGTGACTGTATTGTGTTTGACCATTCAACGACAACGAGACTACGAAACCCAATATGAACTAAAGATGAACATAATTAGGCAACCTAACCGATTTCACAGGGAACAACTATTTGGCAAGAAAATTAGAGCAAATACCGTTCATTCCACGTTCATAAAGCGGTCAAAGCGGATGCCGGCGAATCAAGTGAAGGACAACTACCTGAGTGAATCGATAGATTAAAAAATTACCCGCCAGCGTCACAAGACCTACCCGCCAGGGAGGGGAATAGCCTGCATGGCGGCTCTACCCTTAGAATGCTTGAAAGATCTTTCCCCATCAGAAATTTGACCCATCGTTCCTTGACAGCAGGCACGCAGGATCTATCTAAGTCAGGAGGATATGAAGTGC
The DNA here is from genome assembly GCA_029263355.1 of Acidobacteriota bacterium. Taxonomy (GTDB): domain Bacteria; phylum Acidobacteriota; class Thermoanaerobaculia; order Multivoradales; family J023; genus JAAELT01. The sequence continues at coordinate 2,214 of JAJCXQ010000806.1, forward strand.
TTTGTCTCATCTCGGCAGTTATTGGACTTCTTCTTGTTGCACCTCAGGTAGCCGCGCAGAAAACCAACCCCGTTGGCGTCAAGAGGCCTCATGTTGTTGACCGTTGCGTCGAAACCATGAATAAGGCGAATGCGGCCATCAAGGCGAGAGAGGTGGGGTGCCAGCTATTGAGGTGCCAGCGACCTCGGTCGAAGGGCGGTCGAAAGGCGGACCGAGGATCGATAGCGCCCGCCTTTAACGTTCCCAGGCCCCCATCGACCCGAACGATGCCTCGCCGCAGGTTGTCAAAAGGAGGTAGAAACCGGGTGGTTCATT
>JAJCXQ010000807.1 GCA_029263355.1 Acidobacteriota bacterium
TCAGTCAGGTGCTCTACCAACTGAGCTACCTGGGCACGCGGAGAAGAGTTTTTACCAGCTACTTGACCCGACGTCAACCCGGCGTGACGGCCCATAGACGATTACAATAGCTCGGTGACGAAAAAGCTCTGCTGTTTCCTCGTCGGTTGTGCCGCTGCCTTGTTGGGAGGAGTGCCGGCTGATGCCTGGACTCCCCCCAGCCAACACGCGATTGCCGAGAACGCGGCACGACTGGCGCCGCCGGATCTTTATCGGCAGCTGGCAAAAAATCGGGTTGCGTTCCTGCAAGGCGTCAATGACGGTTTTGCCGAACGTGACCCGGCGGCCCACTGCAAAAACACCGACGGCACGGGGCGTCTCGATGACTCGATCGCGGTAGCGGTCGACAACGCAATTGCGGCGATCAATGCCCACCAACCGTTCAACGAGGTCGCCTACCGCCTCGGCATCGTTTCGCATTTCTTGGCTGACGCTAATAATCCCCTCAACGCCGATCAGGCGGACACGGCGGAGCCTCGATACTACGCTGACTTTCTGTCGTACCTCGAACATGTGGAGCCGCGAGTGAAGGTCGTTTTCTACGGCTTCCGCCCAAACTTCGACGGTCGACGAGACCTGCCAAGTTTGATTGCGGAAGCCTTGAAACGCAGTCGTGACTTCTATCCCGCGGTGGGGCGGGAGTACCGACGAGTACGCTTTGCGTCGGGAGCTCAGGCCTTCGATGACCTGTCTTCGGCCTTCGGTGTTGCAAGCCTTTCGTACAGCCATGCAGTCAGTGACATCGCCGAGGTGCTACGCTATATTTGGCTAGAAGCGGGTGGCATCGACACTCGCCGTAAGATTCCTCTGCGGGGCCGTGAAGCAATCCGGCTCTCCGACTGAAACTCTTGGCCCGCGCTCTCCCGAGGCGAGCCTTTTGCCCTACTCGACATACCTATGCTTCAAGCTCAACGAGCCCTGATATCTGTCTATGACAAACGTGGTCTGGAGGACTTCGCCCGCGGTCTCCATGAGATGGGGATCGAGATCCTTTCCACCGGCGGTACCCGTAAAGCGATCGAGGCAGCCGGCATTCCGGTGATCCCGGTGTCGCAGATCACTGGCCGTTCCGAGCTTCTCGGTGGCCGAGTGAAGACTCTGCATCCCGAGATCCATGCCGGTATCCTCGCCGATCGCGCCCGCGCCAGCCATCTTACCGAGCTCCAGGACAACGACATTCAGCCCATCGATCTGGTGGTCGTCAACCTCTACCCTTTTCAGGAGACGGTCGCATCGGGGGCGCCATTCGAGCAGGTGATCGAGATGATCGATATCGGCGGCCCTGGAATGATCCGCGCTGCCGCCAAGAACTTTCGTGGTGTCACCGTGATCGTGGATCCGGGCGACTACACTCAGGTCCAAGCCGCGCTCGAAGATGGCGAACGGCTGGTCCCTGAATCGCTTCGACGCGGGCTGGCGCTCAAAGCCTTCCGCCACACCCAAACCTACGATGCTGCGATAGCCACCTGGTTCGAGCAACAGACTGGCGAAGCCGAAAGCTTGTTCCCACGTCACCTGCATGTCGATCTAACCCAGGACATGCGAACCCGCTACGGCGAGAATCCACATCAGGAAGCCGCTGTCTATCGGGTCCGGGGTGGCGATGGCGTCTTCGGTGGCATGGAGACACTCCAAGGCAAGCAGCTGTCGTGGAACAATTTGCTCGACGCCGACGCTGCCCGCAAGCTAGCTTCCCATCTCGACCAACCGGCGGTGGTGATCGTAAAACACAACAATCCTTGTGGTGTTGGCTTGGGCCCCGATCTTGCGGTCGCCTACGAACGCGCACTGGCCTGCGACCCGCTATCAGCTTTCGGTTCGGTGATTGCCCTCAATCGCCCCGCGACCGGGGAGCTCGCGACCGTTATGTCATCACTATTCGTCGAGGTCATCGTGGCGCCGGATTTCGACGATGCAGCCCGCGCTCTTTTCGCCAAAAAGAAACGTCTGAGACTGATCCGCTGCCCACTCTACACACCGACCGGGATCGAGCTAAGGGCGATCGACGGCGGCTTCCTCGCTCAGAGCCCCGATGGCAATCCTGACGATGCAACCGCCTGGACCTGCCCCACCCAACGTCAACCTACCGACGAGGAACGCCAGGCGTTGGCGTTGGTTTGGGAGGTCGCACGTGGGGTCAAGTCGAACGCCATCGTGGTAGGACACGCTGATCGCACCCTTGGCATCGGCGCTGGACAAATGAGCCGGGTGGACGCTTGCGAGCTCGCGATCCGCAAGGCCCAGGATTCGCTGGACGGAGCTGCAGCAGCTTCCGATGCATTCTTTCCCTTCCGTGATGGCCTCGATGTCCTGGCAAAGGCCGGAATCAAAGCGGTCATTCAACCTGGCGGAAGCAAACGCGACCCCGAGTTGATCGCGGCCGCTGACGAGCACGACATCGCGATGCTGATAACCGGCACAAGGCATTTCAGGCACTAGCCTGGTTTGCAACAGCCGGCGAGCGACGGCGAACATCACAGGACATTGATAGGCTTATGGCAGACTGGCTAAACTGAGACGGAAGGCACGCATTATGAACCACGGCAACACTAGCCAAAGTAACTCTAGCCATACCAACACTAGCCGCAGCAACACTAGCCACGACGCCAAGCATACAGCCATCCTCCTTTCCGCTCTCATCATCGCTCTGTTGGCCCCAGCCGCCGCGTTTGCGGTTAGTCCGTGGGAGCTACTCGAGAACTTGCGCAACGACTTGCAGCGTAGCGGTCCGGTGACGGGTAAATTCAAGCAAACCTACATCCCCGCTGGCTTCAGCGAAGGTGATAGCGAAACTGGGCACCTGTCGATCTGGTTGCCTGACTGTCTGCGCTGGAACTATGTTCAGCCGCTAGCCAAGAGCTTCCTGTTGTGCGAAAACGAGGTCTACTTCTGGAAAGAAGACGAGTCTGGTGGGCGGCACTACAACATTGAGCCCAAAGAAGAGCCTGGTCTCGACCTGCTGCTGGTCGAAGTTTCTGAGCTCCGCGAACGTTATGTCGCCGACAGCGAAAAGCTCAGCGACGGCACCTACGAGATTTCTCTCGCCTTGCCCCCCGGTAGCGAGCGAGGCTTCAGCGCCAAGATCCGCCTCGAGCCGGTTTCCATGCGGATTTCGGGCATGGAGTACACTGACGAAGAGGGTAATCTCACCCGCTTCGAGATCTCTGAGTATCAGCAGCTACGCCACACCGCGCTGTTTCAACCACCGCAAGATATCGAATGGACCCGGGAATAATGGCTGTCTGGGTCAACCGGTGGCTGATCGCGGTACTCGCCACAGTCTTGCTCTGCCCTTCGACCGCGGCTGATTACAGCTACAGCAAAGGAGAAGACGTCACGATCCGTGGCCAAGTGGTCGATGCGGCCGGCGCCCCCGTCGGCAATGTGACCGTGCTGCTCGAGCTGTCGCGGACTCGCTTCCAAGTTACACGGTTCAAGAAGACCAAAGGGAATACCCTCCGCGTCCCGGTAACGGCAGGGCCCGACGGGCAGTACCAACACCAATGGCGTTGGGATGGCTTCTACAATACCTTCGAGCTTGCAGTCGCCATGCCGATTTTGATCAATGGGCGCCAAGACTTCGAAATCCTGCACCGCGTCGAGATAACGCCGCAGGTGGATCAGGGAAGCCCGGTAGACGTTCAACTCGTACTTCAGGAAACCTCTTACCTGGAATGGCTGCGACGCTTCGTCGACGGACGAGCCAGCTCCGAGGAACAGAGGATATTTTACGATCTCGGTCGCCCCGATCGCATCGACGCCCACGGTGAGGGCGAGTTCGCTTGGTGGTACTTCCAAGTTGGGAAAGTCTACCGCTTTCGCGATGGTGCGATCGACTTGATCGAGCCTTTCGACCCGATCCTACCGCCCTAGCCTAGCAGCCCGTTCACGGCCTGCTAACCCTCCTCGTCGGCTGAAGCCGCCCCGCGTTCCATCCGCTTCCAGACGTCTTCCTCGACTTTCGAATAAGTTCGCGGGGGCTCGAGGCCAAAGACGCCCTGGTGATTGGGCTCGGACCGAGGCAGCTTGGCTGACAGGCTTGGCGGCGGGATCTCGACCTCGATCCGGCTGTAGGGCTCGGCGCCAACCACCAGCGCATAACGGAATCGACGCACGTAGGCGTCTTCCCAGTGCCTTCGCCCAGGAACAGGAAGGATCACCTCGTCGGGCGGCCGCAGCTCAGGATCAGGTGGCTCAGTGCCGACATAGAGCAGGCCAGGCTGGCCTTGGTCGGAGATCAGGTCAAAAGACAGGATACCCTCGACAACCTCACCCCAATCGTAGAGCTGCTGGGGTCCCAGCGCAGGGATCCGGCGCTCCCAGGTCAATTCGAGCCAATCAGGCCGGTGCTGCTGCTGGAACCGCACCGGCCGCTGGCACAGCGGCATGATGGAGCTTTCAAATAGATTGGGCCGACGCACGGCTGTCGAGTCCAAGCGCCACCGACCTGCCGGCGGGCGATGCCAAATCTTGGGCTTCTCACCTTCTTCCAAACGCGTCCAGCCGCCGAACAGGCCAGGGTCGTAGCGCTTGAAGATTCGCCAACTCCGGTCGGAAACCACGATCCGACGCTCGCTCGCCTCGTCCTCGCCACCAGCCGCCGGACCGAGCTCCACGACCGCGAGGAATCCGCCCGCCCCCCGACTGCTGCGAAGCTCGACGACGATCCGGTTGCCCCCCTGGTGTAGCAAGTCTGTGATGTCGTATTCGTCGATCGCGGACCAGGGTCGGTAGGATCCCGCACCCACTCGATAGCCGTTGACAAAAAGCAAATAGGTCTCGTCAGCAGCCAACGCGATACGGGCGGATCCCAGATCTTCGATCTTGAAATCTCGAGCCGCATAAAACGCGAGTGCTTCGCCCTCCCCATACTCTCCCTCCGCCCAGATCCAACGTTCGTCCGGCGAGGATTCGAACAAGCGAGCCCCCACAACACTCGACAACTTCTCGGCGCCGGCAACGGTCAACGCCAAAAGAAATACCGCGACGAACGACCGCAGGGGCCTTTCGTGCCAAGCTCGGACTGGGCGAAGCCAGGACAACATCTCAATTGCTGTTTCAGCCGTTGGTCGTCGGCAACATCTTGGCCAACGCCTCGGCGATCAGCCGATTACCGGCCTCGTTGGGATGGTTGTTCGGCGCAGGATAATAAAAGTCTTCCAGACTACGGCCCTCCATCGCCGACAGCAGCAGTGTTTTGGTATCCAAATACGGTACGCCCAATCGCTCGAGCTCACTCTTCAGGTAACGCTCTCGCCATCCCTCGATCTGGAGCTCCCAATGAGGATAGAAGAGAACGACGACGAGGGGGAGGTCATGGTCCGCAGCTTCGCGTACCGCGGCTTCGAGAATCTTGCTGTTCAACCGCTTCTTCTCCGCCTGACGATAAGGAATCTCGGTCTCGGCGCCCGGTCCCATACCGAGCTGAAGTCGACGGCGCAACCAGGCGCCGAGGTAGCTCTTGATCTCGGGTGGATGCTCTTGGTGCCAGGCGGCAACATCGCTAGGTAAAGGAACACCCTCCAACCTCAGCTGGCCTTGGTCGAGGATGAAAAAGGGCTTCGGAGCATCCCTTACCGTGAGGATCGAGCGATCCAAATTGAGCGTCATCAAGCCGAGCAAGATCACCGGCCGGTCATAGGCTTGATGAGTCTCCCGAAAACGCAGGAAGATCTGATCGAATCCATAACCGGACACCGCAAAGTTGATCACCGGCGGACCACTCAACAGACTCTCCAACTGGCCCGAAATCTTCATCTCCGGGGATGTGGGCGCAACCCCATAGGCGAACGAATCTCCATAGAGGAGCACCGCATGCCCGCCGCTCGCCGGCACATCGTCTGCCACCCAGCCGAATTGCTGATCGAATACAAAACCGGACTTGCCAAGCGAATCGCGACTCGTCTCCAGCCATCGGTAGCGCAGCTTCCACTGGTCGGTGTCGTCGCACCACCCAGCATACAGCCGCGGATCTCGGACTTGATCGACACCAAAAAAAATCGCGCTGCGCAACACGAGCTCGCCGCCGATGAGTCCGAAAACCAGGCAACTGACCACAGCCAGGAGCAAGTTGGTTGCGATCTCCCGCCGTCGCAGCGCGATCATCAAACAACCGGTGGCAATCGCCAGCATCTCGACGAAGCGAATCGCGTGGCGTACCGGGCCGGCATGCAGCTCACCCTCTGACGAAACTATGCGCGCCAGGACAAACTCATTGGCAACCAGGCCTGCCAAGATCAACACGATTCCCGCGACGAGGAGGACGCGTTCTCGACCCCCACTGATCTGCGGCAGACTCATTCGTGGCTCCGGAGAGTCGCGGCCGCCCGACGCGCCCGCGGAATCGAGAGATACTAGCATCTGGGGCCATAAGCGGGCGGCGGAGTCTCTCACCACAACCAGCGATTGACGCCTCACGTCACAGACGATAAATTGAGACGTGCACCCCTCGAACTCAACGCACCAAATCTCGTCTCGTCGCCAAACCCTGCCCTGTGCTCTTTGTGCCGCCCTGACGGTGGCCTGAGTCGGCTGGTTCGCCATTCCATGACTACCGAAGCCATCCTCGGCGCCATTCCGGCGCGTTATGCCTCGGTGCGGTTACCGGGTAAGCCCTTGCGACAACTTGCCGGGCGGCCGATGATCGAACACGTCTACCGCCGATGTTTGCAAGCCCCGAGCTTGTCACGGGTGGTGGTTTTGACCGACGACGAGAGGATCGCTGAAGTCGTCGCAGGCTTCGGTGGCGACTGCGAGATGACCCCAGCGGAGTGTGCCAGCGGCACGGACCGCATCGCCTATGCGGCACGCCACTGGGACGCTGCGGCAGTTGTCAACATCCAAGGCGACGAACCGCTGATCGACCCCGCGGTGGTCGAAAAGCTCGCGCAGCACCTGAAGCAGCACCCCAAAGAATCCATGGTCACATTGGCGTCCGCGATCGACGACCAGGATTTCAACGATCCCAATGTCGTCAAGGTGGTCCGGGATCGTCGTGGCTATGCCTTGTATTTCAGTCGCGCACCGATCCCTCACCCGCGACGCCAAGATGCCGCGAAGCGACTCCAACACATCGGGATCTATGGTTACCGCAAAGACACGTTACTGGAGCTCGCCAGGCTCGAGCCGTCACCGCTAGAGACCAGCGAATCGTTGGAACAACTCCGCGCCCTGGAAAATGGTATCGCGATTCGCGTTCTCGAAGTCGCCCGCTCCGAGCCCGGCATCGACACTCCCGAAGATCTCGCCAGGGCCGAGGCCCTGCTTAATAGAATCTAATGACGAAGGAACCTCGACTATGACTACCAAATTCATTTTTGTCACCGGCGGGGTCGTCTCGTCTCTTGGCAAAGGCGTTGCTGCAGCTTCGGTCGGAGCAATATTGGAAGCGCGGGGCTTCAAAGTCACCATCATGAAGCTCGATCCCTATGTCAATGTCGACCCGGGCACCATGTCCCCATACCAACACGGCGAAGTCTACGTCACCGACGACGGCGCCGAAGCTGATCTCGACCTGGGGCACTACGAGCGCTTCACTCACACCACCACCACCAAGCGCCACAACTACACCACCGGCAAGATCTACGAATCGGTGATCAACAAAGAGCGGCGAGGCGACTACCTGGGTAAAACCGTACAGGTCATCCCTCACGTCACCGACGAGATCAAAGACGGTATGCGGCGTTTGGCTGATGGCCATGACGTGGTCATCGTCGAGATCGGTGGCACCGTCGGTGACATTGAATCGCTACCCTTTCTCGAAGCTATCCGCCAGCTGCGCCAGGAGCTCGGGCGTTACAACGCCGTTGACATCCACCTGACGCTGGTGCCATTCATCGCCGCCGCCGACGAGCTCAAGACCAAACCGACCCAGCACTCGGTGCGCGAGCTGCGGGCGATCGGTATTTCCCCCGATATTCTGCTGTGTCGCGTCGACCGTCCCCTGCCCGACGAGCTGAGGCGCAAGATCGCCCTGTTTTGTAATGTCGCCTTTGATCAAGTCATCGCGGCTCGCGACGTCGACACGATCTACGAGGTGCCGCTCAGCTTCTGTCGCGAAGGCCTCGACGAGCAACTCATCGAGCTGCTGAACTTGCCACGTTATGACCGCGACATGTCAGGCTGGGAAGCACTGGTCCGCAAGTGCAAAAACACCAAGTACACGGTCCGGATCGGCATCGTCGGCAAATATGTCGACCTCGCCGATGCTTACAAGAGCCTCAACGAAGCCTTGATTCATGGCGGTCTCGCCAACGACGCCAAAACCGAGCTGGTCTACATCAGCGCCGAGGAGATCGAAGAGGGTCAATGGCCACGTGAGATCTTCGAAGTGGACGGCATTGTGGTGCCGATCGGATTTGGGCAACGCGGCAGCGAAGGCAAGATCCGTGCGGTGCGCTACGCCCGCGAGCACAAGGTGCCGTGCTTCGGAATCTGCTGGGGAATGCAGTTGATGGTCGTCGAGTTCGCGCGCAATGTGTGCGGCATCACCGACGCCGCGTCAACCGAGTTCGTGGAAGCCACTGCCAACCCTGTGATCTACAAGCTGCGCGACCTTTTGGGGGTCGAGGAGCTAGGTGGCACGATGCGTCTAGGGGCCTATCCCTGCAAGTTGGTGAAGGATACCCGCGCCCGCGAGATTTATGGCCGAGATGACATCAGCGAGCGCCATCGGCACCGCTACGAAGTCAATCAGAAGTACCTCGACACGCTCACCGAACACGGTCTAGTGGTCGCTGGTAAAAGTCCCGATGGCAAGTTCGTCGAGATGGTGGAGCTGCCCAACCACCCCTGGTACTTGGGCTGCCAATTTCATCCCGAGTACAAGAGCCGACCGACGTCGCCGCACCCACTGTTCGTTTCCTACATCCGTGCTGCCCTAGACGAAAAGAAGCGCCTCGAAGAGCATCCGGAGCGCGCCAAAGAACGGGCCACGGTGCAGCTGGCGGAGGCCATCGCTTGAGCACGTTGACCACACTGGAGATTGCCGACGGAGTGTGGATCGGAGGTGACGACCTGCCGGTGATCGCTGGCCCGTGCGCGGTGGAGAGCGAGGAGCTCGTACTCGAGGTCGCGAACGAAGTGCGTGCCATCGGTGAGCGGCTGGGAGTGCCGATGATCTTCAAAGCTTCCTTCGACAAGGCCAATCGGTCGTCGTACGACAGCTTTCGGTCGATTGGCTTTCGCCCGGCCCTCGACATCCTGCGCCGGGCGCGGGAAACCACTGGGTTACCGATCCTGACCGATGTCCACGAGCCCCACCAATGTGAGCCGGCTGCCGAGGTCGCAGACATCCTGCAGATTCCGGCGTTTCTTTGCCGTCAAACCGATCTGATCACCGCGGCGGCTGCCACCGGACGGACCATCAATCTCAAGAAGGGCCAATTCATGGCTCCGGACGACGCCCCGCGGGCGGTCGAGAAAGCTCGCAAAGCGGGTTGTGAGAACATCTTCGTCACCGAGCGTGGCTACACCTTCGGCTACCACAATCTGGTCGTCGACATGCGGAGCTTCGAGATGTTGCACAGTGAGGGGATCCCCGTCGTCTTCGACGTCACGCACTCGTTGCAGTTGCCGGGCGGCGGCAAGCAGACCGGTGGGGCTCGTCAATATGCCGAGCCCTTGGCACGGGCTGCGGTGGCTGCTGGCGCTGATGGCGTGTTTGTCGAAATCCATCCCGATCCCGAACGGGCCCTGTCCGACTCCACCACCCAGCTTCCTCCCCGACGCGCCGAGCGTCTTCTCGCCTCCTTGGTAGGCATCCGGCAAGCGTTGGCCGGAACGGGCTTCAATGACAGCGCCGCCGGAACGGGCCACGACGGCAGCGGCGCCGCGTTGCGAGAGCCATGAGCGCCACCGACGGTCGTCGCATGCGCTCCCCTCAGGAAGTCGCGCGCTGGGTGCTGGAGATCGAGGCCGCAGCTATCCGCGGTCTACTGCCGCAGCTCGATGAGGGCTTCGATCGAGCGGTTGAGGTTCTAAAGTCGATTCGCGGCCGGGTGGTCACCACCGGCATGGGCAAAAGCGGCATCGTGATGAAGAAGATTGCCGCTACCCTGTCGTCCACCGGCACTCCTGCCCTCTTTCTGCATCCGGCGGAGGCGATCCATGGTGACCTGGGGATGATCACGGAGGACGATGCGGTGATCGCCGCCTCGTTTTCCGGATCAACCGAAGAGCTGATTCGCCTGGTCGAGCTGATCAAGCGCCTCGACGTCCCGCTGATCACCATCACCGGCAACCGTCGGTCAACGTTGGCCAAACATGCCGATATCCATTTATCCACTGAGATCGATCAGGAAGCCTGCCCTCTGAACCTGGCGCCGACCGCCTCGACCACCGCTACCTTGGCTCTCGGCGACGCGTTGGCGATGGCCCTCTTGGAAGCGCGAGGATTCACTCCCGAGGACTTCGCCCAGCTTCACCCCGGGGGCCGCCTGGGTAA
>JAJCXQ010000808.1 GCA_029263355.1 Acidobacteriota bacterium
GTCATCGGCATCGACGCCTCGGCAACCCTCGACATAACCATCGACCAAGTGACCCGCATCGCCAACAACACCGCTGAGAAGATCAGCCTCGGACGGCAGCTGCGCAGCGACGAGATTGTTGTGCTCCCGGGCTACGAAGGCCCGGCCTACGGTGTCCCCGACCAGGAGACGATCGACGCCATTCACCTCGTCGCGCGCACCGAAGGCATGCTCACGGATCCGGTTTACGAAGGGAAATCGATGGCGGGGCTCATCGACATGGTCCGAACCGGCGAGATCCCGGCAGGGTCCAAGGTGCTCTACTGCCACCTCGGCGGCCAACCCGCGCTGTCAGCTTACGCCGGAGCCCCTGGTCTCGGTTGACGGCGCCTTGCGTAGACGTCTTCATCCTCCGACCCAAAGATCTTGCACCTGGGTCCTCCGTCGATGAGGGCCACTTTGGCATGGGGTGGTTGGACAGCCCTTGTCGATTTGAGATACTATCTTGGCAATATGCCTCATTCTCTTCGACATGCAAGGCGCCTCCTCCGAACTCTGCCTGATGATCCAGAGGGAATTCTAAAGCGAAGTTGGTACGCCGATGCGGCGGCCAACAATCTGGTATTGAGCGTAGCCCAGGTTAAAAAGCCTTCAGATAAGTGGGCGTCCCTAAAATACGTTCGAGTAGCACGAGAGGCAAGCAAGGGACCGCCGTTTCGCAATGTCGAACGCTATCGCCTGCAGTGGGTCGAGGGCTTCATTTGGGCTCAAGTCGGACTCCATGCGCGAGCAGAAAAAGCCTATCGCATTGCTCTCGAAGGCTTCGACTTCCTTGGTCTGCCGTGGCAGAGCGCGCTCGTCGCAATCGACCTTGGGGACGCACTGTGGTGCGCAGAGCTCGACCATCTGGCCGAGCTTCCATAACAGACCCCTTTATGGGGAAGGAGGATTCTAGTGATGGTGATTCGACAGGCCAAGAACGATGGCAGGGCTGCAACTCAGGATCGTTTGCTCCACGTTCGAGCATTGAGGCCGTTCCACAGATTGGTTCCTATCTGGCTCGGAGTAGCCGTTGTGCTAGCAGTTGCAAGCTCAACCTTCGGCGAACAAGTTAGCGAGAAATCTGCCTCAGAAAGCCGAAGCGTCGAAACGGTAACGGACACTGAGGCGCTGCCGGGCGCACCGCCTTCGGACCTAGGCGAAGCTGACCGAACCCTCGGTGGAGACTTCACTTCTCCCGGGGGCACCACTGTCGACCGACCGTGTATCGACGAGCCACTCGATCCTCTTCCAAGCAATGGCTGTTACACATGCGTCTCCATAGACCCGGGCAATGGGTGTCCTGTAACAATTCGATGTGCCGAAGCTACGACTAACGGCAAGAAATCATGTTCGATTACCATCGGCGGAGGCTCGGTCGCGTGTACAACTTCGGGCGCACACTGCACCACCGTCTAAGCTCAAAGGCGTACCACCGAGTGGCTCGAGTAGCCACTATGGTGGCCTGGGGCGGCATTGCCGCCCCAGGTTTTGTGCTCGCAACCGAGATCGAGCTTCAATTGTCTTTGCCAGCCGACACGGCACCGGCAGTCGTCGAAGTGACTTGGGAGGAAGTTACCCGCTCGGCGGGTGATCTCACTCCGCGTCGCCATAACGCCTCCGCTGAGGTGCCGGGCTCGCTAGTACTGGATCTGGAGTCCAGAAGCGTGTGGCAACTATCTATCACCTCTGAGCAGTTCTGGGCAGCGCCCGAGATCGTCTCGGTCGGCGACGGCCCGAGTGTTGCACGGCTCGAGGTATGGCCAATAACACAGGTCACTGGAGAGGTTGCAGTTGAACGGACCGAAGAAATCCCGGCTGAAATCGATATTCGCTTCGAGTCGCCACCGGACACCAGCCCAAAAATCGCACGTGCGTCGATCACGTGCCCGATCGAAAACCGCCGCTACAGGTGCGCCCTTCCTGCTCTGCGGCTCGATCTCCGACTGCGCGCCAAAGGCTTCATTTCGCACTACTTCTGGGGTGCCAGATTGCGCCCGGGAGCGCCAATCCAACTCGGGAAGGCTCTCTTGCGACGTGGCGCCTCGGTCGTCGGTTTTGTTGAGATGGAAGAAGATCCCGAGGCGTCCTTCGGCGACGCGAAAGTGCGGTTGGAACAGGAAGTGGCGAGCGCCATGATGGACGAAGAGACCGATCGGCGCCGTCGGGCGTCTGACCTAGAGACGACGGTCAACGAGCGGGGATTCTTCGAGTTGCACGGGGTACCCGAGGGACTCTACGCGTTGATCGTCGAGCACCCCGCCTTTGCCCGTAGCCACTATGCGCCCGTGCAAGTATTGACCAACGCAGAGAGCGAACTCTACCCAATCCAGCTGCACAAAGCTGTCAGATTGCGGGTGGAGGTTCAGCCACCGCGGCCCGCTGTGGCTCGGCACTGGGGAATCGAACTATTCCGGCATGGTGAGGCGCCCGGACACCTCGATCTCGAAGCCGACGAATCGATCGGGGATGACGGAACTTGGACCAGCGCTGGGCTGGCTCCTGGGGAGTATCTATTGCGCGTCAAGGGTGGACCGGAGGCGTCCTGGTATCACGAGGATCTTACACTTCCAAGCGGGACAGACACGATTACGCGACAGCTGGACCTACCCGCCGAAGTGCTGGCGGGGAGCGTGCTCTTGGGTTCGGAGGCGGTAGCCGCTGAGCTTTATTTTGTCGCCTCACACGGTGCGATCCGCATCCCAACCCACAGCGACGCAGACGGGCTGTTCGAGGTCCAGGTACCGATACACGAAACCTGGATTGTAGATGTATTTGTCCGTGAGGCATCGGTCAGCCACCGATTCCAAGACGTAGCTCCGGATTTCCAAGATGACCAGGGCAGACACTGGCTAGAGCTCGTCATTCCGGACACCGTGGTCGAAGGCACAGTTGTCGATACCCAGGTCCGACCGGTCGAGGGCGCCCGCGTCAAGGCGAGCGGGCGAGGAGGTGGCCACACCCAGAAGTCGGAGGCGGACGGCACGTTCCTGCTGAGAGGCTTGCGTCCGGGAGAGTATTGGTTGAGTGCAGAGTCGACAGACCGGCAGAGTCGTTCGGAAATGCACAAGATCAAAGTCGATGCAGACGAGCCGATTCCGCCCGTCGAGCTAGTGCTGACAGACGATCGTCAGATAGATGGCCAAGTCATCGGCCCTTCAGGCCAGGGGATCGTCGGGGCTCAAGTCGTAGGATTGATCGAGCAATCACACGAGCAGCGCATTGCATTCGTTATCCCGGAAGCCATCACCGATCTCACGGGATCTTTCTCGATGACGGTTCCCAAAGCTGCAGAAGGAGTTTTACTTACCGCCTTTCCACCAGGGTTTGCGGCTCGGCAGATACGAGTTGACTCGCGGTCGAATGAACCGGTGTTCATCACGGTCGCCCCCCATGGTGGCACCTTGCGTATACGCTACGAAGAGCCGGTGCAAAGAGACTGGCTGGTCATCTTCAAGACTTGGTTGCTACCTTCCCATTTCTCCTTGACCAATTGGGCAACGCTTCACGGCGAGTCCAATTCAACTCCAGGCGCCTACTCACTCCCTATGCTGGAACCGGGCTACTACAGAATCTGTACAGATCCCACATACATGTTTCGAATGACGGGGCGGCAAGAACCAGAGCTCGAAAGTCGCTGTCATGATGGATTTCTACCAGCCTACGGTGAGTTGGTCATAGATCTCCGTTAGAGCCAACGAAGCCCTAAGACTGGCCGGACCATCCCACTAACCGCTCACCCCGCCAACACGATCGCCTCGCACTCTTTCCGCATCGAACGCGCCGAGCGGGCCAGCGACAACTGGCCGCGAGCCCGGTGGAGATTGTGGCGGCCGCACTCGGGATACCGCTCGCGGTCTTCACGGAAGTAGGTGTTGCGCAAGGCGTCGGCACAGAAGCGGGCGGCGAGCTCGAGACAGATCCGTTCGATTCCAGGCACCAAGGAACGTCGCTCGCTGTCGCTCAGAGGCGGCGCGGCGGCGAGCCAGGCGCGAGCGCTGGCCTCGAAGAGCTCGAGGTTGAAAACAACGTTGTCGGGGTCGTCCTCCCCCGCGGGGTTGCACCAACTGCGCCAGGCGTCACCCATTTCACAGGAGATCGGCATCGAACCTAGAGTGTCGAGGTCGATGAGGCCAATCGCGGTATCGCTCTCCGCCTCGAAGCGCAGGTTGGAGACTTTGAGGTCACCGTGGCTGAAACGGCGATCGCGAGGCATCTCTCCGTCCCATTCGGCCCAACCGCGCAAGACCTCAGCGCCGAGGGCGCCCGCCTCTTCGGCTAGCGGATGATTCTTGATCGTGGCACACGCCCCGTGCAGCTCGGCCATGTGAAACGTGGTGTCGTGGATGTGGCGACGCGGTGACTGGATGGTGTACTCCCAGGCGTCGAGGGCGGCATGAAAACGGCCCACCAGGTGGCCGGCGGCAGCCGCCTGCTCGACGTTCGACAGGCGATGCAGCGTCCTGCCGGGGATGTGGGTCATCAGCCGCCAACAGCCAGAGCCGTCCACCGCCCACAGTTTGCCAGCGCTGGTCGGTAGCAGGCGCGGAGTGGTGAGACCCATCTCTTCGAGGCGGGCGGTGAAGGCCTCGATGTCGTGATGGATCGCCGGATCAAAAATCGGATTGACCCATTGCAACACACCCCATGCCGGCTCGCCAACAATCCAGGTTTGGTTGATGAGCCCGCTGTCGGGCTCGCGGCGAACCGGATCTTGGTTTGCCCAATGGGTACCGAGTTTGGCCGCCGCATCCATGTCAGCTGAAGTCTCCTGGTTCGCTACCAAAGCCGCGCTGCCAATCGAGGAACCAGGACTCCAATTGGTCCGGACCCGCGATGGCGGTTTGTCCGAACTCGCTGGCGCCCATGTGGGGCGCCATCAAGTTGAGGGCACGATACACCAAGTACCCAAAATTCTCGCGCACCGTGTCTTTCGACCGCCCGGTGTACATGGCGCTGAGCGCGTCGAGCTGACTCGCCAAGAGGTTTTCGGTTTCCAGCGTATTGTTGAAGGCTTTGCGGGTGAATCCCGCACTTCCGAGGTCACCGAGCCCCAATCGTCGAGACGGACGACGTTTCTTCGCTCGTACCCCGAGCATCGCCGACTCGATCGATTGCAGCTCAGCCAACACCGGGTCGATCGGAGCTGAGCGTTGGGTGGCGGCTCGGTCGAGCAAAATCGGGAAACCCGTAGAGTTGGCTCGATCAACTTTCTTGTCGTACACGATCCAGCCCAACTGGGTCAGATTGAGACGCGCCGAGACATTTTCTCCGAGATTGCGGATGAAAGGCTCAACGGCCCCTTGGTAGGATTGTTGGACGCCGTCGAACATGTTGAGCACTTAGTGCACCCGTAACGACTGCAACGTCTCGTTGATCACGCCGAGGATCGCATGGCGACCGAACGCTTCTTCGAGCTCGAGCAAAAAGGCGTCGAGATTGGGCAAGGAAGGATCGTAGACGTCCTCCACCCGATTGAGCAGGTCGTTGACCAAGCCATGGTACGAACCCATCCCCGGCTGCTCGAAGAATCGCGAGCCGCGCCGGAAGAGGATTCGCAGCGAACGAAAGATGATCGCTTTGACGATGTCCGAAGCCGCCAGGGTGGCGGCTGGATGATGGGGGGTGAAGACCAGCACTCCGGAGTTGGTGTAGGGCAGGAAATCGAGCACTTGGTCGTCGAGGCCAGCACGTAAGTCGACAATTACAAATTTTGCTGGCAGCCGGTTGATCTCTGCCGCGATCCGACGCCGCAACTCGGCGTCTGGGTTGGACAGGTCGGCGATGAAGTGCTTGGGGCTAGCGATGAAGCCGAAGTCGGAGAAGCTCCCCTTGGGATCGTGGGCGGCGTCGAGCTGGGTGATGCAATCCGCCAGCGGAACACCCTTGCGGGCGAAGTGGTAAAGATCCTTGTGGACCGGCGTCGAGATCGTGCTGCGAACCGAGGACGTGCCGGTGTCGAGATCCACCAGGATGGTCGGAGCAACCCTGGACAGGGCCAAGGCGAAATTGACGGAAAAAGTAGTTTTACCGACGCCTCCCTTGCCAGAGGAGACCGGGATAATCCGGCGGACCATGCACACCTCACATCGAGCTGAGTCGAGATTGGATCACATCGCTCACTGTCGAGCCAACCAGGAACGCTTCAACGAGCCAACCCTGGCGCCGAGAGTGTACCCAATCGACCAGCGGCCTGCTGGCCAATGTCACTCGATCGTGAAGAAGCGTCCGCCGAGAGAGACTCTCGTCTAGAGCGCTCGATCGATCTTCTTTGGCCGGGTCCAATCAAAATCTGCCAGAGGCGGCCTCATTTAGACCGTTCCTCGAGGCGATAGAGGTGGCTCTCGGTGCGCACGAAGATGGCGCTGTCGGCCACCGCCGGGGAGGCCCGAATGCGCCCGTCGAGGGTATTGGTCGCGAGCTCGCGATAGACGTCGGCTGCTTCCAACACCACAGACTTTCCTTCCAGGCTGAAGTTGTAGATTCGACCGCTGGCATGAATCGGTGAGGCGTAATAACGCCCCTTGAGGCGCTGACGCCACAGGTCTTCACCTTTTCGCGCGTCGAGCCAGCTGGCGATACCCCAATCGCTCACCATGTAGAGCCGGGCTCCCACCAGCAGCGGCGACGGGTTGGCCGACACTTGCCAGTGATAGCTCCAACGGACGTGAGACTCGGTGACGTCACCGCGTCCGCCGGGGTGGATAGCGAGCATGTGGGGCTTCATGTAGCCGGTGTTGACGAACACCAGGCCAAGCCCAGCAACCGGCCGTGGCACGTTGGAATACCCCTCATAACGCACCCGCCAGATCTCGTCTCCATTGGTTGGATCATAGGCGCTGACTTGACCGGCGGCAGGGCTGATGAGCTGTGGACGACCGGCGTGATGGATGACGAGGGGTGTCGAGAACGCCTTGAGGTGGGTGCCTTTGCGATCGATCGGAACCGACCGGGGCGCCTTCCAGGCCAGCTTACCCGTCCGTTTGTCGAGGGCGGCCACGAAACGCTGGTCGGTGCCATCGCAGTTTACGATCAGGAAATCTCGCCATAGGATCGGCGAGCTGCCGGGGCCGACTTCGTGCTGCAGTTGGAGGTCGCTGCTACGCCACAGCACTTCACCGTCGGCGGACGAAAGGCTAGCGGTGCCGTAGGCGCCGAAATGGACGTAAACACGGCCGGACGGTGCTCCACCAGACGATGCTCCATCAGACGGTACACCACCAGACTCTGCCACCGGAGTCGGTGATGCGTAACTGTTCTCTGGGTGGGCCTTCTGCCACGATGCGGGATGAAAAACTTCGATATCGTGGACGATCTCGCCACTGTGCAGATCGAGGGCAAGGGCATGTAATGTGTGCCGCTCATCGAAGGCCGTCGTCACCCAAACTTTACCCTCGAGGATCACCGGCGACGACCAACCGCGGCCCGGCAACGGGGTTTTCCAGGCAACGTTGTGATCCTCGCTCCAGGTGAGGGGTAACCCGAGTTCGGTCGAATTGCCGTCACCTCGCGGACCACGGAACTGTGGCCAATCGGCATCGGCGACGCCCGCGAGACTCGTGGACCAGACGACAAGCAACCATGCCAGGCCGCGTCCCCAGGCGTGGCAAGTCTTCATTCCGAGGTCCGACGCTGCGCCCAGATCAAACACGAGCCACCGGTCTTACTGTGATAGCCGATGGCAAAAGGCAGCAGGCGGAGTTCACCTTCCTGTTCGGCGACACGTTCGTAAGCGGCGCGCAGGTCGTCTTGAAACCACTCCCGGTAACTCGGCAGGGTCTGGCTGTAGGTACCAAAGAACTGCCGCTCCCAATCTGCCGGCAAGAAATCACCCAGAGGGACTCCAGAGTCGTCCTGCAATACGGCGCCAGCGCGGGCGAGCAGCAACTCTTCGAGGCTGGTGAAATTGTCCATGTGCAACAGGTACGACGCCGATTTCAAGTAGACGTTGAAGGCGCCGAGGCGATGCAGGAACGCGAC
>JAJCXQ010000809.1 GCA_029263355.1 Acidobacteriota bacterium
TCTCGGTACTTTGCTGAAAGCACGCTCGAGCAACGGCACGTGGTCCACCGCCGACACAGAGACGTTGGTCAACTAGCCATCTCCATCGCCGTAGAGGGTTCAGCAGCATCAGCCTCAGGCCGACGCCGCTCCGCGTCCCTGAAACGATCCATCACATACGGATCGAACGGCCAGGGATACATCTCCTCGTCATCGATGCAGGCAGCGTAGCGGCGCCGCATCTCTTCAGGGTCGAACTCGAGAGTCTGGATGTCGAGCCCCTCAATAAAACTGCGGTTGGTGAGCACGCGCTTTTCGTCGAGCACAACCGACGCGACGTGAGCGCCAATGAAACGCGCCAACACCTCGAGGTTGGCCACCTGACGACCGAGGATCTTCTTGGCTTCGTCCACCTCGACGCCAACCTCATAGAAGGTCTTCTCGGCTTCCCGCAGCATCCCGATCTCCATGAAATCGAAATAGAGCGGTTCCTGCGGCGGCTCGATTGCGGTCTTCTTCCATTGGTAGAAGGCGCTCAAATACCCCTGAACCGCTTGATTGATAGGCCCGAGCTGCGAGAACAGCCGCATGAATGCCAACAAGAATCGCCGGTTGGTAAACAGGTCGTTGATGAACGGGAAAACGTAGCCGCCGAAGTAGACCGTCAACTCCCAGGCATACTTGAGGCTGAACACTTCTTGGTCGCCGAGGGCATCGTAGCTGACCGCATAGGTTGGCACGTAGGCCTGATACACGGCGCGCATCATCTGTTCGTACAGTCGGCACTTGCTGACCAGCTCCTCGTTGTCATCGGTCTTGATGGCATCGACGATCAGAGTGTTGTAGATCGAGATCAAGTCGCTACCCGGGCTGTAGAGAGGATCGGTGAAACGTCCGGCCTCGCCAGCCAGAGCCCAGCGGTCAGCGCTGATGGTTTGCGCGCAATCGTAGGAGAAACTCGCCAAGCCGTCGGAGTCGAGCACTTTGCGGTCGGGAAGATCCCGCGCGAAGCAGGGAAACCTCTCACACACCCAAGCGGTAGCCTTCTCCACCGTCGAGACGTCGTTGTAGTTCACCACCGCGCGATCGAAGACCAGGCCCAGGCTGGTTTTGCCTTGTAGCGGGATGACCCAGAACCACAGGCCTTCGTCGCAGAAATGGTTGGTGGCCAGCCATGAGGGCAAATGACCGGTGTGGCGACGCTCGCTCTTGGTACGGATCTCCTTGGGTGAGAGATCGGTCAAGCGGTCGATGTCGACCAGGCCGTCGACCCACCAAAAGAAGGCGCCATGGCGAATCGAATTTTTACGCATTAGCCCTTTGCGTCGGGCCAAGAACTTACCCCGCCCCGACGTATCGACGACCCAACCTGCAGTCACCGTCCGAGACTCCTCTCCGGTGACCGTGAAGCTCACGGAATGCGGCTCACTGCTATCGCTCTCAGTGTTATCCGACCGGGTGGACAGAGCCTCGTCAATTGTTGTGACGGACTGCCGGAAGGTGAAGCGATCGTTCTCCAAGTTGCGACGCAACAGCTCGGCCTCGAAGGTGTTGCGATCGAGCTGGTAACTGGGGATATTCGAAAATGGTCGGATGTAGGACTTGCCGTACTCCTCAAAACGGCTGTTGTCCTTGCCACCACTCCGCCAATAGAAGCGCAGGTTGTACTTCATGAATTGGTTGCGCCACAGATACTCTTCCAAGTCCAAGACCCGGCTGTAGTAATAACCCGCGAGCTGCACCGAAGACTCTCCAACCTTCTGATGTGGTGGTGGCGTCTGATCGCGCTTCTCTAATAACAGAATCGTCTTGTCGGTCTCGAGAAGAAGGTGGCGGCAGAGTGTCAATCCCGCCAAACCGGCACCGATGATGACGATGTCGTAGTGGTTTTCGCCTAGACACTTCTCAGTCATTGCTGTCGACTCCTAGATGATGACTTCTGCTGGCTGCGGCAACCGCAGCTCGATGGGACAGGCTACCCGGTGGATTGCACTGATTGTATCGCCATTCAGGTCCCATAGCCGAGTCTCGATATTCTGCGATGTCGGGCATCAGCATTCTTGCTCCCGTCACAACCCCTTCATTAGATGCCCTGTCTTTCGGTCGAATCGACGTTTCGGTTGAGCCCAACCGCCCAGACGATGGTCAGTGTTGGAGGGTGGCGGGCATGCGTTCGGCGATGCGCTCTGCCAAGGCGGAAATTGTCAAAAAGGGATTGACGCCGATCGACGCGGGAATGATCGCGCCATCAACCACGAAGAGCCCGTCATGAACACCACCGTCACCATCGAAGACGCGGCCATCGGAGTCGACCACTCCATCATCTGCGTCATCTCCGAGGCGACATCCTCCCATCGGATGCGCAGTGACCAGATTGGCTTTGTGGTCCTTCGCAAAGGGATTGACGCGATCGAGCTGCCGATAGGTCCCGCCCAAGTTCCTGGCATGCTCGCGCAGTTCCCGATCGATTCTCTCGAAAATCGGATCCGTGCGGACACTCGGCCAATCGATCGTCAATTTGTCATCGCTGTTCAGGCTCACCACCCCGCGGGCATCATCAACCGCCATCACCAGATAGAGCATAGAGTGATTGAGAGCCCCTTTCGGATCGCGACGAACCTGGTCACGCGCGATGCGTTTGACTTCGGCAGCCCAATCCCCTTTATCCATATCGTCACCGAAGTGAGCCAAGGCTGGCAAGGTATGCCGGAACGTGCCGACCAATGAGCTCGGCACGACAGTGAAGTCTTCGATCGTGATCCGCTGGTCGAACGGTCCGGAGCGGTCATATTGGATAGCGCCAACGATCGTCGGTCCCGGCTGGACCTTCGCCCAGTCGCTATCGGGACGGTTGCCGTAGCCCATGACGTTGGTGCGGTAGTCGGAGTTGTAGACCAAGCCCAGGAAATCACCGTTACCGGAAAAGCCGTGTCCCAGTTTTCCCGAGGTTGCGAGATCGCGCTCACCCGCCGAGCGCAGGAGTATCTCGGTCGAGCCCAGGGTACCGGCGGACAACACCACGTTGCGTGCCTGCAGGGTGGTGATCTCACCATAACCGTGGCGCGAATTGCGTCGATAGTAGACCGTGTAGCCGCCATCTGGATTCTTGGCGACCGACCGCACGTCGATCTGAGTGAAGATCTCTGCCCCCTTCTGCTTTGCCCAGGGGAGGTAGTTCATATACAGCGTGTTCTTGGCGCCGACGTTACAGCCCGGGAAACAATCGTTGCAGTTGATGCACGGCTTCTGCTCGACCCCAACATGGTTTGGGCCGTCGAGATCAAAATTCACCGTCAGGTTGGCGGGGCCAAACTTCGCATCTTTGAGCTGTGCCGCTCGTTTACCGAGCATCTGATACTTGGTCCGTTCCGCCAGATCCGGATGCGGATTGGCTCGCATCATCTCTTCGGCACGTTGATAGAAGTTCCAGATCTCGCCCGATTCAGCCAGATCACGGTAGACCTTGGGCCACCTCGGGTCATCGAAGAATTCTTGGTCGGGCCGAAAGGCGACATTGAGGTTGATCAAGGACCCACCTCCTAGACCACTGCCCTTCAGGACATCGATATCCTTGCAGAGGTAATAGTCGATGAGGCCGAGAGGATTCGACTTGAGGCGCGGACTCTTGGCGATCTCGACGAACGTATCGGGGAACTCACCGACTTCCCATTCCTTCCCTCTTTCGAGCACGCAGACCGAATGCCCCTTCTCGGCCAAACGGGCAGCACTGATCGCGCCGCCGTAGCCAGAGCCGATAATGACCGTCGAGTATTCGTCTCGTAGCGCACCGGATGCGTCAGAAAGTAAACGGGTCATGAGCCTCTCCCTAGTTGAGTAATGGGATTCGCCGATGTTGGCGACACACCTCAGAAATGGTACGACACCGCGACCAGAGCTGAGAGGATCGTTTCTTCGATGGTGAAGGTGCCACCGGGCACCTTCTGCTGCTCGAGGGTTTGCGGTGAGTCGACAAGGAACGCGTTGAGCAATGGCCCGGTCACCGACCGCTCCGGCGCCCAATAGGCGCCCAGGTCGAGAGTGATCTTCGGATTGAGCGCGATCCCCAAACCGATGGTGTAGTGATCTTCGAAGGTCGGTGGCGTACCGATACTGGTGAAAGCCACTTCAGGTTGGATCGGCGTCTCTGAGTAGTTGAAGCCGAAACGCCAGGTGATGTTGGGACCTTGGTCGTAAACCGCGCCAACGGCGCCGATCAGGATGTCGTCCCAGCCGATCTCGTTGAGTCCACGATCAGGGCGAAAGCCGCCAACGCCGCCAGCCCCTTCGGTGGATGCCAAGCCGACCCAACGAGCGTCAAGGCCGACTTTCCATTTGCTCCCGGGCGGCGTGTAGCCGATACCAATGGAGGCGACCGCCGGCAAGTCGAGGGGATACTTCACCACCCGCCGAGTCCCGAGTGCCGGATTCTGGACCACCGTCCCGTCCGGCTGCCTAAGATAAGGCAAAGCAACCAGCGACTCCCAGGTGTAGTCGTCGAAGTCCTGTGGCGTCGTATAGGACGCGCCGATGGCCCATGTTGGGCTGACCCTATAGTAGAACCCCGCCTGGAGCGCGACCGCATAGGACGTCACGACGTTGTCGGCGTCGACGAAGAAGCAGTCGACCACCCTACCTGAGCCCGGCTCGGGGAGCGTACAATCTGGCGCCGCCGGCGGCAACGGTGAGATCGCCAGGCCACCCTGATAGATCGCGAGTGAGACACCTAGCGACAGTTTGTCGTTCACCTCCCAGGCATAGGCGAGCGGAATCTTGGTAATCGCCAAATTCGTCTTGATACTGCCGAAACCGTTTGGTTGGGGAACAAAAATCGGGTTGCTCGAATCTTGCGGCCAATCGGTGCGGAAACCCGCCACCGCCAGCAATCCGAAGCCAAAAGTCGATCGCCTTTTTTTGAAGTGATGTGAGAAGCCGATCGCCGGGAGCACACCGGGTTGGGTCTCCGACTCGGTGGTAAAGGAGCCATCGGGACGCCCGGGGGAACCGTTGAATGTCGCCGTCGCCTTTGGCTGATCGGTGAATACCTCAGCCCCGAAGTAGATGTGATCACCCTCGAATTGCGTCAACAAGGCAGGATTGAAGTGCAGGGCACCAATCACGTCGGTTGCCAGGGCTGTCGAGACGCCACCCAAAGAGCTGTTGGAAGCACCGACGCCATGCAGCAAGGGACCATTCCCAGCCCACAAAGGAAACGCCACAACACAGGAGTACAACACCAAGATGATAGCCTTACTTCTCATGGTCATCCTCTTTCGAGATCTGATGATTGATCTTAACCATAAAAGTCTCTCCCACCCTTCCGTAGCGAGCAATAGATAGCCAGATCTATAAAGGTCACGCTCATATAAACATCAGATCTAAAAAGGGTTCACTCGCAGACCCTGAAATAGGACTATGTCGCAGCTTCCGAGCCCACCAAGCTAAATGGATGCAACGGTTTGCGGGTATTGTGAAATTCAATGAGTGCTGAATTGCAACGATCCTGAATGCCTTACTCAAAGGCCCAGTATGATAGATTGAGCTGAAATCGAGCCAATCTCTCGATATGGCCAGAAATCGTAGACTCACGCGCCTCTGTCGAGCACAGGAATAATCCGAACACACCTCGATCCTCGATCGAACAGCCAAGTACTTCGAGTGGTATCACCCATCTTAATGCACTTTGGAATGTCGCATTTTGCAAACAGTTTCGGTGCCAGCGACCGGATAAGTACCGTGTCCGGGTAAGCACAGACAACGTCCGTGCGACGGCAACCGACCTAAGATCCGTTGCCAAACGACAGGAACGAATCCACAGGGAAGAATTCACAGGAAAGAGTCCAGGGAGGAGAGCGATGACACGGGTGCTCGACACTAAAACCTTCGTGGTGCTGGGTGAGGGCCTAACAGCGGGCGCTGGCCACTTCAGCCTGAGCGAAGATGTTCAGAAATGGAGCTTCCCGGCCCAAGCCGCGGAGCATCTCGGTTCCTCCTTCACTCAACCATTACTCGAAGCGCCTGGAGTCGGCAACGTTGGCTTCCAACAACTGCCAGCAGTCGTTCCAGACTTGCTGCAGACTTCGGTACTCGAGGAAGACTTGCTCGATGGCACCGGAGTCGACAATCTTTCGGTTCCAGGCTTCAGTGTTTCTGACGCTCTCGGACGGCGCCCGAAGCTACCGTTGGTCTGGCCCGACGACCCCCAGCAAACCCTGACCAATTTGATCCTCGGTGTGCCTAGCCTCACCTCAGGTGACGGTAAACCTCCGACTCAAGTCGAAGCTGCCAAGGCGCGGCAGCCCACCCTGGTGCTCGTCGCTCTCGGCTACCAGGAAGTGCTGGAGCCCCTCGTCCCCGGCCACATTCATGGCGGGCGAAAATCGGGTGACAAGTCCTTCGAAAA
The DNA here is from genome assembly GCA_029263355.1 of Acidobacteriota bacterium. Classification (GTDB taxonomy): domain Bacteria; phylum Acidobacteriota; class Thermoanaerobaculia; order Multivoradales; family J023; genus JAAELT01. Next base: position 6,380 of record JAJCXQ010000809.1, read on the forward strand.
GAAATATGGCAAGCTCTTGGACCAGCTCACTGGCAATGACACGACCGTTGTTGCCACAACGATCCCCAATCCCCTCGACACCGCCTACTTCTCGAGCCTAGAAACAGCAGCGCGCATCCTACGCACCGAGGCTCCGTTCCTCAAAGCCCAGTATGGCCTGCAAGAAGGCGATCTCATCAACCTCGAAGGCTTGGTTGAGCTCGGGAATGAATTCCTCGCCAGGCAGATCTCGGGGCGGCTGCCTGAAGGGTCAGTGGTCTCGGAAACCGAAGTAAAAAGGATCTCCAAGGCGGTCGCGGGCCTGAACGCCAAAATCGAGGCTCTCGCGAACAAAAGAGACGTATTGGTCTTCGACCTCCACAACTTCCTGGCTAAAGTTGCACGAGACGGTGTCGCAGTTGGGGACCGAACGCTCACCGCGGACTTTCTCGGCGGTTTTTACCTCCTCAACGGCGTTTTTCCGGGGCGCACCGGTCATGCTCTGATCGCCAACGAGCTCTTGGCCCTGCTCGGCCGCGAATTCAATCGACGTTTCGGCCAGATCGATGTCGCCGAGGTGATGCAGGACGATGGCAACACTCTCGCCAAGATCGCCGACGGCGGCACGTTCACCGACGAGTATCTGGTGCCCCGGACCGAAGCCGACATGCCGCCTCTGCCGCCGGCAGATCCTTCGGCCCTCAATTTCTTTCCCCCTTTTGATCCGTCAAAATTCAACATCTTCCCGATCCAGACGACGTACCCGAATTCGCCGTTCGATTTCGGCGGCGTCAAGGCGATGAATAACTGTGTGCCAGCCGTCGGTCTTCCAGCCGGCGGTTTCTCCGACCCCAAGCTGCTGAAACCCCTGGTGTTACCCGAGGGATTGGAACAGACCCTCGAGCTCCACAAGGATGGTAGCTACTTCGGAGACGCCTTGCGGGCGGTTGATGCGCCCGACGAGGCGCTCTTCCTTCAGGGCATACCGACGTTCGGCGCCTCTGGCAACACCTTCTTTGGCGGGATGGCGATGACGGACAGCCACCTCACGGGCAAGATTCATATTCGCTTTACCGAGCCTGACAAGGATGGCAAGACCTACTTCGAGATCGCTCATCCGGGTGGATTGAGAGGAGATGACGGTGTGCTCGCAGCGCCGAAATTCTTCAAGATGCCGGCGCAGCAAAACAAAGTTGTTGATGTGCCCGGCTTGATCTCGTCTGGAACCCTCGATCTCAATACCGGCTTTGTCACCAACTTTCACTACAACGTCACCTTTATCAACACTCAGATCTACACGCTGTTCAACGTCAATCCGGGGCTCCCGCCGGGTCCGTTGCCGCAGATCTTCCCAGGACCGCCCGGCGGTGGCTCGACCTGGGCACGTTTCGACCAGCGTGACGACGGCAAGCTAGACATCACTCTGGCCGGCAATCTATGGCTGCCCCTCGGTAAGGCAACCGCCGATGGTGCTCCTGTCCGCTTCCCGCTTCCGTTCGGCAATCCAAACCTCGAATGCGCCAGTATCGTGGCACGGGGCACGTCCCTTCACCCACACATCCACCTGACCACCAGGGCTGCGAAGGAACGTGACCTGGGCGAGAACGCTCCGAAGATCCCAGTAAACACGGTCAAAGAGTTCGCGACCTTCGTTCACAACAACAACTTCGGCGATGTCTTCGGTCTCCACATCGACGAACTCGGTGGGGAGGGTACCGGTCGCTCCCACCTCATGGGGCGGCTGCGGTTCCAGTTCGGCCCGCGCTTTGGAGATTCAGTTCCCTTCCACCTCAGCTTCTTGCCGCCGGGCGGTTTGTTGAGCGAGGATCCCCGCCCACTGCCATACCTACCACCCGGGACAGCCCGCGGCATGGTCGGCTTCAACGAACAGCTGACTTTCCCAACAGGCGTGACCTATCATCAAAAGAGTTTGTCCTCGTCGATGGACCCCAACAACTTGGCTCTGGGCGCGGTTGACCTCAAGACTGGCCAGGTGCGCGGCGAGTTCCTGAGCCGCGGGTTCGTGGTCCAGAACCTCTTCGTCAACCTGTCGGCTGTCGAGCCGTGTACGCCCACCGATTCGTTCAACTATCAGGGACCCGCACGGTTCGAGACCGGCCCTAACGGAGAGCTCGTCTTTAGCGCCAACTGCGGAGTTGTGATCCCCTACCCCAAGGGTTTCAAGTTTCCGACTCCTGATGCCGACGGGCAACCCGGATTCCTGGTGGTCAGACAGTCGCGGCTCGATCCCTTTGTAAGATTGCAGGCGATGCACGGTGGCACGCCGTCAACCAACGTCCTCAGCAGTGGCCCTAAAAACAAGTTGATCGAAGGCGAGTCATCGATTCACCAGAAGTTCTCTTACGCCTTCGCGATTCCAAGCAATCCGGAAGAAGCACACAAGGCTTTCTTCGAATACACCAATGCTGACGACAAAGGAACGTTCAAACTCACCCACCTATCCTGGGTCCGGGCGACCAACTCGCGGCTGTCGAAGTCCAAAAATGGGGAGGCTGATACCATTACATTCAGCGGCTTCGGTACCTGGAGCAAAGATTCCGAGCTCCACCAGGTTTCGGTGCACATATCGACCGCGGAGAATGAGCCTTATGTCGGCATTCAGGTCGACGGTGGAACAACATCGAACGTCAACACCAAGCCCAAAGATATCGAGGCCACCATACCTCTCGCGGCCGACGCGTAGGGTTGCTCGAGTAGGGAGACATGATCATGGGTCTGATTCAAGATGTCGGTGGCAAGCTGGTCCAGAATTTCCTGTCGCTGGACGACCTGGTCTTGGGCCAGGGCTTGATCTCGGAGAGCCGATCGCAGATCGAGCTCACAGGGCGCTCGTTAGCCAGCTCGCTCGCAGTTGGGTCAAACGTCGCCGTACGTGCCGTCCACGTCGGCATCCAGGCCGGTGCAAAAACAGCTCGAGCGACCGCTTCGGCTCTCGACGGATTCGTTCCGGGGGCTCGACTCGCGGTGTCGCTGGCTGAACGGGTTGACGAGCAAGCCGCCGCCGCGGGTGAAGAGGCGTCTAAGATTGCCAACTATGCCGTCGAGCTTAGCCACCGCAAAGTGCCTCGCAATCCACTGACGAACGATGAGTGGCTCAGCAAGAGCGTTCCGTTCGGCTACGGCTGGAATGACCTCGCCGCCGACACCACCCTTGGTTCCGTGGGCCGGCTCGCCACGTTGCCGCTGACCCTGGGTCGAGATGCCGCCATGATGGTGTCGTCCACAGTTGCTGGACGCGAAGTGATCGCCACATCATTGAAAAGTCTCGGGGTCCTGTTGAACCTCGTTCCCGGATCCAGCGCAACAGAGCTCGACACCGACGAACTTCGTGAAGCTCTGATGGCAGTGACGACCAGCTCAGGTAGCTCCGCAGTGCGCAACCTTCAGACGCTTACCGAGGCCGCGGCGCGATTTGCCTTCGGCGACACACGCAAGCTTCGCGAAGGCATTGAAGAGGCGCTCGATCAGATGCGTCTACTCGCTGCCCATACTGAGCTTGGTGAGCTGATGCCCTCGGTTCCGATCTCAGCCACGCTTAAGAAACGGGCCCAACGAATCGTCGACAATGCGCCTGCCCGTTTCCTGAAGGCCCTCGAGCCGAGCCCGGAAGGTGAAGCCCCCCGACCCGGCGCCGTGCTGTCCGCACTCCTCAAAGACGCCCGCCAACTGCAGATCCTTGCTGCCGAGTACCCGACTATCCTGGCTCTCATGGGTACCAACATCAATCTGTTCTTGACCGCTGGCATGTTCGATGTCAGCAAGATCGAGAGCTACCTTCAGGCTGAGAATGCAGCCGCAGCTTCCAGACCTTGGAGCGCCGCACAACTTGAAGCTTTCGTCGGTCGAGCTCCAGATTCACCCTTTCTCGAGGCCACCGTCAAAGTCGCACAGGACACGGTTTTCACCTACACCAACGAAGTACTCGGGAGAAAGAAGGCCCTGGCGCGCATGGCGAACCTCTACGGTGAGGACGCCCGCGACCGCTGCGAGGCCGATGTCTCTCTTGATGTCGAGATCCGACGCCTTTCCGGCGCCAAGCAAAACGCGAGGATGCGTCAGCAGATCTCCGATCTCGAGTCGACCGAAGAGCTGACTTGGCGGCAGGACATCTGTCAAAACCAACTCGAGTCGCTTCGCGCCTTCACCAACTCGCTCTATGGTTATCAGCCGAAAGAGATCGCGGAACGCGAGAGCATGCTCGCGACCTACGTCAGCCTGATCAACCAAGATCTGGCGCTTCGTGGATCGGCCACACCACACCATAGCGAGCGGATGGAAGCCTTGAGCCACTTTGAAGAGTGGGCTGACGCCTCATAACGATCCTACGTAACCCAGCTCCAGCCACAAAGCTCGCAGCTCGGAGGCAGCTGAGCCTCCGGGTTCGAATTCGGTGACGGAGAGTCCTTTCCCGATCGCCATTTTCCAAGCCACCCGCGAGTGGATTCGGGTGTTCATCAACTCCGCGCCGAACTCGTCGGTCAGCTCCTCGAGCGCCTCCAAGGCTTCCCGCGCGACCCGAGTTCTCGGAATGACCTGATTGAGTACAACTCGCGTCTCTAAATTGCGTGTCGTCCCGATCTCGTCAACCAACGTAAAAACGTCCTCACTGGCCCAGATGTCGTAGGCACTGGGAGTGATCGGCACCAAAACACTGTCGGCAGCGGCCAGCGCCGACCTGAACGTCTTGTTCTCACGGGCGCCGGTGTCCAGGATGACTAGATCGTAAGGTTCAGAGAGCTTGGGGATCTCGCGGTGCAAGATCGGCTGGCTCATCTGGATCAACCGGAATGCGGGGCGATTCTCGTCGCGGGTTGCCGCGAACACCGCGCTCGAGGCTTGAGGGTCGGTGTCGACCAGGAGCACGGATAGGCCGCCCAAGGCGCCTTCGACGGCGAGATTCGTGGCCAGGGTTGATTTCCCGACCCCACCTTTGGAATTAGCTATTGCGACGACCCTCGGCAAAGTCATCTCAATAGTCCGATGCCAAAATCTTGTGGCGACCTGCGAGGATACAGCCGTTCGTCTTGCAGTCGTGATGGACCGTGTTGTTGAAACCTTCCTCGATCAACCTTTCGAATCGCTGACGCCTTACGTCGAGAAAGCCAAGAGCGCCGTCGAGGCCATCCGGTGGAAAGTATCGATGAACCGTCACTCGTTTGTAGGGATTCTTTGTCTCCATCCGGTCGACTAGAGGCTTCGCGGATTGCAGAATATTCCTCAGCTGATTGGGCGACAACTTACCCAGTGTTTCCTGCAGATCCTTGAGCTCTCCGACCTTTCCTTCCAACTGCCGCTTGGTTATCCTCAATTCCTCGGCCTCATCATCAGAGAGCTTCTCGTCCTTCTTTCGCCTCTCGAGCTCCGTTAGTTTATCGAGCAGGTTCAGATCCCCAATATTCTCAATGTAGTCGAGCCCCTGATTGAGAAGCCCCGCTTTCTCGATATCTTGATTGACCGCGTTGGCCCAGCTAATAATCTGTGTGCGATAGAGAGTCTGCATAGTACTCTGTAGGGCGGCGATTGGCATCTTGTCGACGTCTGTATTCATGTAAATGACATGCAACACCAGCTCGGTATCGGGATCGTAAGAACCCCTCTCCATATCCGCTACTTGCATGGCTTCCCTTACCGGCAGGTCATAGAACTTCGGATCCCGTAACGGATCCTTGATGATCTGGCGCATCGCCTTGATCGCCGGGCTCAGGGGCGTGTTCATCAAGACCGCACCATCAACATAACTCTGGGCGCCAACTTTGGCCGGCGGATAGATGCCTGGAACGGAGCTCGAGGCGCGGATAGCCGCCGGCCCGCGCTTGTTGGTCATATCACGATTCTGAAACTCCTTGACTTCGCCGAAAGCCCAGTTAGTAGCGGCAATTCGCAGGAGCTTCTTGGAATTGCGAATCTTCTTGTAGTCGATCTCCTCGCGCAGGGTACGCTCCCACGGTTCGACGGCGACGAAGCTGCTGATATCGACAAAGTCAATGAAACGCTGAAGCAGCGGTTCATTGGACGCGACCAAATTGAACATCCGATTGATCACGTCCCAGCTCAAGTATCCGGTATCGGACGCGAGCTGCATAAGCGGGCGCAAGCCATAGGGCTTGGTCATGTACGAGCGCGGATCGAGTAGCTCGAACGGATTCAGGCGTACTCGGAACCCACCGTTGGTAGCCCCTTGCCAGGCCATCTTCTCGAGCCACACCTTCTCCAACTTGCCGACCGCCGCAGGACCATAGTCTTCCCAATGCGAAACCAAGAACGAGGCGTTGAACGAGCCGATAGACGTGCCGGTGAAGACTTCTGGTTCCATCGGCTCTTTGAAGGTCGCGCGAGACTTACCACTGAACAAGGCGTTGACAACACCCAGTTGGTAGGCGCCATCGGCGCCGCCTCCGGAGAAGATAATGGCGTGTAAATCTGGTGTGGACATGAGATGGTGCTCCTTATCGCATTAGATGATTCGCCCTGAACGAACCCAGTCAGGCAGAGCCTCTTGATCGAGCCAATCGGGAATCTGGCGCCAAATCATCAACGACCCGGCCACCACGTTGTAGTTCTGATCGAAGTGCGCTGCCAAGAAGTTCTTGTGGAGTTGACGCTTGGACACGCCAAGATTCTTCGCCGCGATTCCACCCGTAAGGGTGTTGGCGAGGTTGATGTAGCTTTGGACCACATCAACGCTACCCGGTCGCGGGACTCGCTGCCACATCTTCTGGACAGGTTCGAGGACCGAGGAGGCAGTCCCCAACGACAACAAATCCGCCAAACGCAGGCCCCAGCTCACCGGGTCGACCGAAACGTCGATCACCTTTTCTGGCCGGTTGGCGACAAAAGCCATTCTCACCTTGACCTCACCGCTCTTCTTGACGTGGAAACGGATAAGCTGGCACGCTGCTTCGAATCGCCCCGGACCAAAGGCCAACAGGCTCTCTTCAACAGCTGGCAAGAACGCATAACCCAGCCCGTAGCGGCCGAGGTCGTCGGACTCTTGCGGAGTTGGGTCATCAACGATCAGCGCTTCGGTGAGGACCAGGAGACTGTGTTCGGCCTGCGGTAGCGTGCCGTGGGGTTGATCCTGACCAAAAGGAGCCAGCCTCAACTTGAAGTCAAAAATGATCACTTTGACGACGATCCACTCATAGGTCGACCCAATCTCACGGAGATCGACGATGTTGAACCTCTGGTCGTTGTCGAATTTCTGCGGCGGGTCGTCACCCTTGAGCTTGTAGTACAACTGCTCGAAACCGAATCCCCGTGCGCTAGATTCTTCATGGGAGACCCAGCTCAAAGGGCGCAGATAGAACGGTGCCGGCGGGCGCTCTTCGCCCGGAAATGATTCGGGTTGGCGGAAATCGATGACCTTCATGAAGTATCGCAGCACGAACTCTCGCACTTGCTGACTCGTCCACTCAGCTGCCTTGGCCCGCACAGCTGCAGACTTGCTCGGGCTCTTGGGACGATCGTAGAGCTGCTCTTGGACATTACCCATCACCGACATTGTTGAGCCACTGACCTGTGTTTCGCCAAAGAAGCCGAAGCTCGTCTCGGGGCGATGGTGCGTCGCAGAAAGTGGAAAGCGGTCAGCGTAAGTATCCGCTTGATCAACTTCGTGCCACCACCGCGCGAGTTCCTCCGCGTCAGCGATCGCTTTGTCCAACCCTGCAATAGCTCGGAGATCGTCTTCCGTTAGCGAATTCCGCGCCCCTTCGACATAGGGCGCGCTAGCAGTGCTCGGGGCTCGCTGTTTGGCCATTTGATTCTAGTCGAGGAGCATCAACCCGCTCACTCGGCAGCCATCGCGTAGTAGCGCGTCCTCATGCCCTCTCCCTTGCGCTGGATCCGCCCAGCGGCGCTCAGCTTCTTCAGCCGCTGGCGAATCGCGGGACGCTCACCAGCTGTTTGCGAAACCAACTGTTTCATCGCCAAACCATCTTCTGCAACATCCAGTGCGGCGACAATCTTTGTTTCGAGCTCGTCCGATTCAGCAACACTCTTGGTTGTCTGAGCAACACTCTTGGCGGTCTCAGCAACACTCTTGGCGGTCTCAGTCACTTTCGAGCGTGCACGCGCCGGTTTCATCTTGCCTGATTCAGTCTTCCGCTCAGGAGCAGCCTTGTCAATAGCCTTGGACTGGGCGCGTTTCTTCGGCCGACTGGTAACCGGTCTCTTGCTGCGAGTCGCTTTTTGACGCGTCGTTTTTGTAGAGTGAGTCTTGCTCCGGGATGCTCGCCGCTTAGATTTGGCTGGGCTCGGCTGCGAGGGTGTTGCAACGGCTTCAACAGCCGCATCGGTCTCGACAGCAACGGCAGTCTCGACCACCGCGTCGGCCCCGGCAACCACGTCGCGTGACACGGTCTCGCGATCAGTGAGTGGGCGCATCGGTGGATGACTCCACCAACTGAGCATCCGTCCAACGACGCCGTCAATGCTCCGCTCGAGGTTAGTCCACATTCCTTAGGTACCTCGCCGGTAATGAAAAATGGCGTCAGGTCCAGAGTTTGTCTTGACTTCAGACCAGCTATCGAGAGCCGCGGTGATGGGCTGCGTGACCCTCAGATCCCACGACCTCCCGACCGAACCCTCGGGCTGATGGTCGCGCAACGCCTGCAGGATCAGCTCTTCGCCAATGGTCTCGACCCACAACACGATTGCGGACGAGATGCCATGTCCAATCGCCTCGCTTTCATCCGCGTCGAAGTCTTCGCGACCCACAAATGCTTCGAGAATTTCGGGCTGTCTCAGGTTGACCAGAGTCAGCGCCCAGGCCAACCCGGCAATCGCGTTCCAGCGCGCTACCCCGCCGGGCGTTTCTTGGCGCAGCTTCTCCACCGCCCGGCCAGCGGAGCCAGGCCAAGCCTGGGTCACTACGAAGTAGAGACCGCGCCCAAGACCATGCCAAAAAGCGGCAAGGTGATCAGGGCTCTGGTGACGACGGAGCACCGCATCGACCTGACTCACGCTATCGGGGGACAACTGGCGAGTGATGAGCCCAAGAGCTTCATAAGCAGCCAAGGTGTAACCGTCTCGGGCATTGTGGTCACAACACTCGGAGAATCGAGCCAACGCCGCCTCCAACCGTCGATCTCCGGCGCACATGTCGGGTATAACCCGACGAGCCAGGGAAAGTCCCATGCCGGTGTGTAGCGGTATCAAGCTTTCGGATGGTAGCTTTTCTAGAGCTTCCTGACGCAACAGATCCTGCGGCACGTCCGCATCCCAGGCGGCCTCTGCAAACGCGAACCCCAAACCTTCGGTCAACCAGAGTCTGAGGTAGGGGTCGCTCCCGCCCGCTTCTTCCAAACATTCTTGCAGGCCTTCGGCATCGAGATCTCGGAACCCCAGGATCTGATCAACATATTGGAACCCGTCGAAAGCTTCGAGCTTGTTGCGAAGCTCCCGCCACGCCCATCGCCTATCGACCGGCATTGCGGCCTCCAACATCCCGGCGGACTGCCTGAGCACGGTGAGCGAACCTCGGAGGACGGTCTGGGAGGTCATGCTCCGGGAACCTTCGAGCGCCGGATCGATTATGCCGAACACGGCGTCGATCAGGCTCTGCTGCCAGCGATCGCCGTTACGGTAGGCAGTCGTGAACTGATCATCGAGTTGTTCGCGAGCGACTTCGGACACAGCGTCGAATCCGACGCTGGCGGACCGTGGCGTTCGCATCGTTCCCACTGCCGTGAAAATCTGAGTTGCTTGGCGAAGGCCAAATAGCGACATCGCCCACGAAAAGCGCACCATCGACTGGATGGCATCATTCATCGTACTCTCCTGACACCTTTCAACGCTGTAAAGCCGAAGGCGAGAAATACCAGGGCAAGGATCCGATCCGCCCAAACCACACTGAGTCCAGCATCGACGGCCAGGGTCGACCATGGGTCTGCAACCAATGCGAGCGCCACCATCATCAGGCATGAAGAGATCACGACGACACTCGAATTCTTCCCACCACGCGGTGTCGAAGCTCCCCTCGTCGGTATCCGAAACCCGGCCGACCCAGTCGACATATTGAGGATTTGATCCAACTTCTGTGGCAACTCGACCAGATTTGACATGTAGGATTCAGCGGTCAGTGCCATAGCTTGGGGCGACGCCATTTGACGAAACTGATTCCATCCCGCAAGCCAGTCCAGATCGCTGGACGCGGCGCCAAGCGGATCACCTTGGGGCGCGAAATGCCTGGCGCTCCGCGCTGCCCAGAACAGTCCCATATAAAAATTGGTGAGATGAGGACGAGCCCGGTACCCGGCGACGCGAAGCAAACGCCAATGCAGGATCGCGTACTCTCCAAGACTCTCGCCAGCTGCACTCCAACCACCATCGCGAAACGGAACCGCCTGGCGAACACGGGTTCTCAACTCACCCTCGATCGCGTCCGGTCGGACCTTCGAGACTTCCTGCAACAGGCTTGCCGCCGCCCGATCGGGGAAATGCTCTACGGTCGCTCTCACATAACTCCACCAGTTGGCCCGCGAGGCCTCGGGAAGGGTCGCGAAAACACCACCCGTGACCGCCAATCGCCCGTCGGGCATTTCGATCACCTCGGCTTCGACAGGAAACTTCTGCCCGACCAGCGCCATCTGGAGCCAAACGAGACCAAGTCTGCGGGCCAGGTCACTGGCGTCGACCTCCTGCAAATTAGACCTCGCTGCGATGTCCGCGAGGGTCAAGCCTGGCAGCCATTGCACGGTCAAAATGTTGGATGTCGACAGATCTCGGTAAACTTGCGGTACCGCCCACAGGTCGGTACGCCGGCCGTCTTTCCCCAACGCCTGCAACGCAGCGCTTTCAGTCTGCAGATCGAGCCGCGCAGCCAAGGCGACGCGAAAGTCAGCCTGGACCTCATCAAAATGATCGCCGACCACAAAATCCGTGCTGGTAAACAAACCCCGAAGAACCGTCAGAGCCTCCAGCTCAGACTCGACGAGCTGCCGGCGACCCGGGTGTCCCACTTTGACCACAACCCGTTCGCCGCCCTTCAAAGCGGCATGATGCGACTGAGTTCGCCACCGGACCTCGAACGGCACGTCTTCGAAGACCGGGAAAACGTCGGCTCGAGGCTGCCCAAGCTCGTCCGTCAAGATCTGATCGACCACCTCTGGCGTCGTCGCTTGGGCAACATCCGGAATACCTTCCAGTAGCAAGCAGTCCGACGATCTCAACAGGTCCGCACGCAGGGAAAGATAACGCCCGAACTCGGCGAATACTGGCCCCAACTCTTCCAACGCAGGGCGTAGCTCGCGAGCTGTCGCCTCGGGCGCCAAAGGCCGCTGCTGTTTCGTCAACGAACGCCGCGGGCCTCGCAACAGGCCTCGAGCAGCGAGAACCCGCTCGACCTCGAGCTGTCGCTCACGAGGATTCTGGGGAGAATGGGCAATCATCGCTCGCCCCCTTCTCGCAAAACTTGTCCCGCGAAGCAACACACGGGCTAACGAACTCCTCGAGTCCGTGGCAGTGCACGATAAATGCCGGGCATCTCGACCGTTGCTAGATCAGATCCATCCCACCCCAGTGCTTTGCGGCAAGGGAGACCTACAATCTGTTTCCAAATCACCGAAGACTCAGATTCGGGTCGATGGTCGACGAAGGTTCTCAGCACTGGAGCGTCCGGAGTGATCTCGTTGCGCATCACGACCGAAGCCACAACACCGTCAGCGAAAGTGGATCCCTGGATCTCTTCGCCGTGATGACGCAGCACATTCTCGAGGATCTTAGGATGGGACATATTGACCATGGTGAAGGCGTAGGAGACTCCCGCCAAGGCGTTCTGCTGAGCCATCTCATGAGGCGATTCGCGTTGCGACATCTGGACCGCACGCCACAACGAACCGTAGCCTGGCATAAAGTTGATCGGCAGAAAGTAAAGCGCTCTTCCGACACCATGCCAAAAGTAACGATGGAGGACCGAGTCACCCAGCGCAATCAGGCCCCGCTCCAACACCGGCACCAGATCCGGATAAAAACAGCGGGCATCTAGCCCCAAGGCCTCGATCGCCGAATCGACGTATCGAGCCATCGAGTTGTTCCGACAGAGGCTGAGAAAATCTTCCAAGACGGCCACAACTTCGGCCTCGGAGCTGTCAGGGGTCAAACGTCTCAAGGAGACCTCGGCACAAGCAAGGCCCAAACCGCCATGCAACATCGGCAAGCTGCTTGCCGGCATGCCTTCGGTCCGTTCCTGAGAGAACAACCCTCGTGGCGGCTCGGAGCTGTGTAGCGCAGCCTCAGCAACCTCATGACCAAGCCCTTCGACAACCCAGAGAGCCTGATACTCGCCAAGCTCATAAGCCTTCTCGACCCAGTGGCCTAACGAGAGGTCGGCGCTAGACGTTGTGATGCCGAGCTTCTTACGGGCACCTTTGACCAGCCAAAAGACCTCGAACTTGTTCCGCAGCTCCTGGCGCGCAAGAGTACCCGCCTCCCCTGGACTCGCAACCCGCATCGCGACGGCCGAGCGGTCCGCAAGTTGTGAAGCAGCCCGGGGCCATCGCCAGGGCACGAATGCATCGGCGAGCAGCTCTGACCAATCATCTTGGAGATCGTCTCCAACCTGAAAAGCCGCTTGCAGGACCTCTCCGAGCTGCCCCTGGGTTGCCCAAGTCACAGCGTCTAGGCGATCCAACCGACCGCCCCCAGAGCTCGCAGATCCCGAGGGAACCCGGCTTGGCTTGACGAGATTCGCAATCTGGGATGCGCCCAGGAAACTCGTCGCCATCGAGAAACGAAACATCGACTTGGCGAGGTCCCGCACGGGTCCCCTTCGGTGCTCACGTTGAGAGATGACTACTCCTCTGTTGAATCGGCGACCCTGCCTTTAATGCCGCTCACGGTTCGTCCGACCGACTCCCAGGTTTCGTTCATCATCTTGCCGGGATTTGCCCACGATCCGCTGAACATCCGCGACATGGTATCGACCATGCCGCTTTGGAAACGATCACCAGCCTCATACAAGCCTTTCATCGTCTCTCCCATTTGACCGACAGCGGCATGGCTCACGACATCGAACGAATCGGCCGAACGGTCCCAACCGTCTCGCGGTGAAACTAAGTTTGCAGCCTGCCGGGCACTGAGCACAGACATGGCCCAGGAGAATCGAATCGCTGAACGAGCGAGATCACGCATGGTCGCCTCCTTTGGCGGTGGTTCGTAGAGGGTGGTTCGTAGAGGGTGGTTTGTAGACTCGATCTTCGTCGGTCACTTGTGATGACGGCCAGCTAGACCAAACGCCGCAAAGTGGTCACCAAATACGCTCCCGCCATCGCCAGGAACAACCACTGAATGGTCCACAGATTCAAGCCGACAGCGGGTGCGTCCGGCGAGGTCATTGCCAGCAGCAACGCGACCGCAAGCGCGGCCCCCGTCAGCTGGAGGGCACGGGTGCGCAAAACTTCGTCGTCGCCATCTCGCTCGCCGGCTTCGAGATGGACCGGCAGTTCCCCGGATACCAGGCGGTCTAGCAACTGATTCACTCGCCGTGGGCCGTCTCGCAGAAGCTTGCCGCTCGCGGCGGAGAAGTCGAGCAGCCGCTCCGGTGCGTATTGGCTGCGCCGCCCCTGCCACAGCAGGTAACGGGCGCACGACTCGATCAGGTATTCACCGACGTCAAAGACCGGCTCGAATCGCGTGACCAAACCATCGATCGCGATCGAAGAGCGAATGTACTTGACGATGTCGCGTTCGGGCAAAACTCCCGTCTTTCGAGACAAAACGAGCATGTCGCCCATGATCCGCGTGAAGTTGACCTTCAGGCGGCGTTCGCCGTCATCCTCGCGATACCAGTCATTCGCCAACCGGTCCAGGCCAGCGCGGAAGGCTTTGGGATCCGCCTTGGGATCAAAGGCCGAAACCTGCAGGAACTGGGCGTTCAACGTATCCATGTCGCCAGCTGCCAAGGCCAGAGTCATCGCCACGAGATGTCGCCGACCGTGTCGACTGATCACCCCGGTAATGCCGAAGTCGATGTAACCGACGACGCTGTTGGGAAGGATGATCAAATTGGCGGGATGAAGATCGGCATGGTAAATGCCATTCTTGAACGCATCCCCCAGAAAATTGTCGATGATGTTGGCAGCGAACTTCTTGCGATCAAAGCCCGCGGGCTCGAGCCTCCGAACAGCCACCTCATCTCCGACCTCGCGAGCGCGCAAGTACTTGAGCAAGGTCACACCTTCGAGGAATCCGACCACCAAAGTACGGCGTGACGTGTAGCGATCGAACACTGGCGGAACAGTTTGCACTGAGTTGAGGATCGCGTTCTTACGCATCTGTTCGGAGTAGCGCGCCTCGTATCGATAGTCGACTTCTTCTCGGGTCCAAGAGATGAACTCGGTCGTCGGTTCGATCAACCAATAGAGGAAGCTCAGATGAAACCACTTGATCGCGGCAACCATCGCCACCATCAGACGGATATCGCTGCCGAACTCGAATTCGACGTTGGGGCGCTGGATCTTCACCGCGACCTTGACGCCATCGAGGGTGGCAACATGAACCTGGCCGACAGAAGCAGTCGCCAGCGGTTCACGATCGAACGAATCGAAGATCTCCTCCGGCGCCCGACCAAGCTCTTCGAAACAAATTCTGCGGACGTCGGAGTAGGGGAAAGGCTCGACACGATCGAGAAGCTTGAACAGCGCGTTGCAATACTCCAACGGCAAAATATCCGGCTGCAGCGCCAACATCTGTCCAAACTTGATGTATGTCCCACCGAGGTCTTCGATCATCATCCGGAGGCGCTCCGGAGCCGCCAGGCCAGCCATCGGCAGCCGGCACGCAAGCCTCGGCCAGGCCTGGACCCGCCCTCCGAGGAGATGGGCGAGACCGTGACGCAGCAGAACCCTCAGTAGCTGAGTCAACCGCAGTACGTTGTGCCAAGCGAGCCTCATACCTTCGATTCGTCGCTGTCGAGAACCCTTGCAAGAACTTTCTCGAGATCCTTCTCGATGTCAGATCGGGTTGCAGGCCCACGATACACGTTGATCACCGTTTGGGTCGCATCGAGGACCAATGTGTAGGGAATCGAATAGCCACCCATACCTTGGAAAATTTCCTGGTCGCCCAGCAGGATCGTGTAGTCCATACCCATGCGCTCGACGAACGGTCGCACCGCTCTCTCACCCTCGGTATCGAGGGCGATCCCGACCACTGCAAACCGCTCATCCTTCGACAACTCGATGAGCTCCGGGATCTCCTTCAAACACGGCTGACACCAGGTGGCCCAAAAATTGAGCACAACCATCTGCCCTTCGAGAGCGCTGCTCGACACCTCCGAACCCGCTAGCGAAGGCAGTGAGAACGCTGGAATCTTCTTGCCGATCGTGACTCTGGGCGCTGGCTCTGAGCCGCACGCAATTACAGTGATAGCGCAAGCGGCTGCCGCCATACCCCACCACAAGCGGCGCCAGGCAGAGTAGTGATCGGATGCTCCCTCAGCGGGCGAACGGGCTTTCATGCCGGTTCCTCTCCCAGAGCCGCAGGCTCTTGTTGGTTGAAGATCGATCCCCAGAATATCGACTTCCTGCGACCCAGCATATCGCTGATAGCGGCCTCCATACTCTGACGCACTTGCTGACTGATTGCCCGAACCACCGCGCGATCGTTGGCGGCATCGGGTGGATACCCTTCGACCGATATCGGTTCCAGGAACCAGGTATGCCACTTGGACGGCAGCGGCACCAGGCCCATCGTCGGAGTGATCGGGAAGAATGGCCATTCACTGATCCGTTTCCACCAAGGCCAGTCGAGGCGGCCGAGTATAGGGAAAATCTCGGCGCTACCGACGGTGACGTAGGGAATGATCGGGGCCTGATGCCGCAAAGCGATTTTCACATAGTCATCGCGCCCGAAGTTCCCCAACGTGTAGGCATCGCGATACATGGTGAAGGCGCCACGGATTCCTTCAGGAAAGATTCCTACCAGTCCCTCGTGCTCGAGCACCCATTCGGCGTTCTCCAAACAAGCATGCACGCCGCCGCACTTGATCATGTAAGGGGCAAGGAACGGAAATTTGACTAGGGTCGGATGGATCAAATAACGAGTGTAGCGACCGATCTCGCGGGCCAACAGGTAAAAAGTCATGACCCCATCCCACGGCTGGTGCCCTCGATGAACCCCGGCGAGCACTGCTCGGCCCGACCGCGGAATGTTCTCGAGGCCTTTCCACTCGGCTCGCCAATAGATGTCATGCATAAAACGGAACAGCGTTTTGCCCAGACGCGAGACGTACTGTTTGTCCATACCGAAAGGATCGTAGTCCTCTCCGACGCCTGCTGGAGGCTCGCCGCTGCTCGCCAGCGCCAACACCGCGTCATGACTCGTGTGTCGGGGCACAAACTCCAATTCCTGCTCTAACTTCTCGGCAGAGATCGTCCAACCGTGCCGCAAATAGTCGAGTTGAGCAACCGGAGCCGTCCATCCGACTCGGGCCAAGACCTTGCGAGGTAGCCACTGCACGCACCTTGGCAACGGAAGACGCCAACAGCCCGCAGCCTTCAGGGCGCTAGACATCGGAATCACGACTCGAGGGGCGACATGGAACGTGCCGAGAGCTCGCCTCTTCACAACTTTGACGATCGCCCTTGCCAGGTCATCAGGAGCCAACAATTGTAACGAAGGGTCAAAGCCCGGCAGCGTAAAAGCGATTCGACGCGACAACAGGCGACTGAAGAAGTCCCTACCTCCCGGCCGGATAACCGCCGCGCTGCGCAGAACCGTGAGACCCACCGCTGAATCCTTCAGGTCCTGGGCTGCCGCAACCTCCAGCTCGAGCCATTTCCGAGCGATGGGATTATCCAGTCGACGCAACCTACGCTGCTCTTCGCCGACGTGCCCGGCATGGTGTGCACTGGGGCCATAAACCGCAGCGCTCGATACCAGAACCAGGTGGCGAACGCCGCGACCCTTGGCATGCTCGAAGACTCGGTGGGCGGCAGCGACATCAGGAGCCCCCGCCAAACCGACGCCAGCAACCGCGACATGGACCCAAACATCATCGGCTGCCGGTGGCGGGAGCGCCGCCAGCGCCGCGGGATCCGGCTCGACCTGATGGCAGCAGCAGCTACCCACCACGCTCATCCGGGCCGTGAGGAGCTCAACCAGAGCTCCACGGGCACCAACGACGACAACCTTTGGCAAGCTCATCCTCCTGTCGATTCGCTCTCCGATTCGGTTGACAGCTGCGACGCAAGAGCCGGCGAAGCGAAGCTCACGCCTCCTGACTCTTCGATTCTGACGGTTCGATTGATGCCGAGATCAGTGCCTGCAACCCGTGCCTGGCTGCCGTTGGGCCAGGTGATCTCAACCTCTTCGACCCGCTCTGATGCTCCCAATCCAAAATGAACCGGAAACGCTGATTGCGCGGCATAGCCCGAACCGGCCTCGACCCACCGGGTCAGCGTCTTGTCAGCCAGGGTAAGACGAATCTTGGCGCCGACCGCGTCGCGGTTGCCGCTCTCCCCCACCAAGTCCAGACGCAGCCAATTACCCGCCGTCAGACGGTTCATGTAAAACGTCGGTGGGCTGTTGTTGTTGTTGATCGCCAGATCGAGCCGACCGTCACCGTCAAAGTCCGCGGTGGCGACGCCACGACCATCGAGAATACCGTCCGCGCCACTAGGTCGGGCGATGTCGACAAATTGACCGCCGCCAACATTGGTGAACAGGCAGTTGTGTTCGTATCCGTTCCAGGAGTTGTCTCCGACGAAGTCGTAGCTGAAGAAGATGCCTTGCTT
>JAJCXQ010000810.1 GCA_029263355.1 Acidobacteriota bacterium
CCTTCCTTCTCCACCCAGCAACCGTGGCAGCGTAAGTTGCAGGTGTTGGTGAGGGCGATAAACATGAACGGCGGATAAAGCTCACCGCGACCGAGCCGGCGTTTGTAAGACCAGATCGCCTTGGCGCCTTTGTAGGCATAGAGATGCGCTGCCTTCCACGCCACCTTGGGAGACAGGCTGGTGGCCGCTCGCCAGGCCATTCTGGCCAGGACCGCCTGCTCCTTGAAGAACGAACGCTCAACTCCAACCGGCGGCAAATCAATCACTGGCGAGGCGCTTGGCATCCGAGTCGAGGGCAACGTCACAGGCAGTGAAGGCATCTTGGCGGGTCCTCTTAGTCTAATTCGCTTATTCTCTGCGACCGATACGAAACTTAGTCTGCCAAGTTGCGCTGGCGGCAAATTGAGGTGTCAAGCTCTTGTAAAAGTCGGATGTGCGGCCCTGCGACAGGCCACACCGCTCTTACCGAAAACGGTAAAAGGATCGGATTGAGTAAGGGGCGGGTTCAAAAAGCGTCGGTCTGACGGATCGCCTCGAAGCCGCCAGCCTGGTCGAGGGTATCGTGGAGAAGCTGACGTCGCGAGCTCGATCAGTGTTGACCTGCGCGGGAGAGGTGCTCCACTATCAATTCAGGAGCTCATTGATCTCGATAGCGAAATCCGCAAGGTCTTGCTCGATCTGGTTGTCTTCGCCTAGAGAAAGTGGGCGCCCGTCCTTTGGCCGGCACTGCAATCTCCCCAGCCAATCGACAGCCTGCCAGGCACAAGGCTGGATAATCACGGGTATGACTCGTAACCCATCCTCGTCACGCCGTTTCAAAAGTGCTGGCACCTCCTTACCGAGGATGAAGTCCGACGTAAGGAAATTTGCCGAAACCAGCAAGACAGCGGCCTTCGCGTTACGGATTGTATCGATGATTCTTGGCTCCCAGTCGTCGCCCGCATCAATATTCCGGTCGTCCCATGTCTCGATCAGGTTCTGCTGTGCCAGCACACCAAGATGACTGCACAGTCGATCCTTCCAAGTTTCATCTTTGTGGCTGTAGCTAATGAATACGAGAGGTGATGTTTCGACATGTGGAGTCGAGTCTCCAGCTGCGTCACTCGTGGACTCAGCTTCGGCCAATATTCGGCAGAGTGGATAACGGGTCAGTTTGCCTTGGTTGAGGCGATTCAATGCCTCGAAAGTCGCCTTGGCGTGGTAGTTATACAACGTGCCTGTTTCGGCGTTTACGAAATTGATAGTGTTCCCTGAGCGAGGGTCTCTCAAGTCATGCCATTGTTCCAGCGCCTCATTGAGGTATCGTTGGGCTTGGCCTACCTCCTGGCTGGCATCCGCAGGTGACCGGCGAGTCTCGATGGATGCCCCTTCCACGGACGAGTCGTCGCAAAAATCGCAGGATTGATTTCTCCGCCTCTGGGCGACGCGTAGCAAAAGCGCCTCGGCTCGGAGTTGCAGGCCGACAGGGACCGCCCAAGCATAGCCACAGTCCTTGTGGTTAGCCGCGAGCAAATCAACTTGGCCAGTTGCAGCGTCGGCAGGAATGCCGGTGTCGAGAGCGATCGAGATATCGGTGAGTGTGGCATCAGGATCGCCTAGCAGTAGCTGGAGGCGAGCCCGCTCCAGCAGCATATCGATGTGGAGGAGGCCAAACCCACAACCACGGGCGATTCTCAACCCATTCTCAATAGAGTCGGCGAGGGAATTCACAAGATCCAGAGGAATCACTCTTGCGGATTCTTCGTCGGTTGATTCTTTCGGCTCCGAATCACTGGCACTCGTGTCAGCTTCTAGCATCTCAATCTGTACTCTCGCAAAGGTGATTGTCGCAGCGCAGACGATCTCTCGGGCGTTGTGAGCGCGCCCCCATTTCCAGGCGGCTCGGTTGAGGTCTCTTGCGGCAGAATACTCGCCTCTTTCAAGGAGAATCTCGGCGCGAAGAATCGTCGAAAAGCATGCGTCTTTGATCGCGTAGTCTCCATCTTCGACTAAAGCCAACGGAGCAGGTGCGATCTGCTCAGCCTCATCTAGTCGGCCAATAGCCTCCAAAAGCGTGGCGTAAACGACCTCGTCCATCGGGTGCATCGCAAGCTTGAAATCCTGGTAAGTGGAAAGTTGCTCCAAAGCCTCTTCAACATGGCCGCGAAGAAACAGTGCGCAACCGAGTCCAACGATGGCCGAGGAACGCTCTACATCTTCGTCGTGGATCGCCTTGTTGAATAGGTCGTAGGCGTTCCGTAACCGACCTCGTTTCAACAGGAGATTCGGATAGGCACTGAAGTAGTCCTCGGCCACATGCTTCTCGTACACCGCTCCGGCCTCTTCGAGCCGCCCTAGGTCTCGAAGATAAGCGGCCCAGTTGGCGGCGCAACGCTCGCCCACTCCCGCCTCAGCGAACATCCTACAAATGCGTTCTCCCCGTTCAAACTGTCCCAGGCGCCATCCGAGATTTCTATATTCGCCGACGGATCCATAGAGCCTATGGGCAACTCTGGGCTCACCTGATTCGAGAGCGTGAAAGATGGCTTCTTCAATTGAATCATAGGTCTCTGGGTCTGCCGGCACCTCGAAATCCCCAGGAATACCGCCGAGTGACAGAAGGAAAAAATCTCGCGCTGCTGCGTGCCCTTGACGGGCAAGGCTTGCACCGAATCCCGAAAGAATTCCATCGCGTATCGCAGGATGTACAATATTGTGGCCGGGAGAGGTCTTGCTCGACTCGATCAAATGCATGCGAACCAACCAGTCGAGCTTTTTCTGCACTTGATCCGCGTCTAGAGAGGCAAGATCTGTGCTTGAGCTTTCCTCAGCTGCTGTGCCGGTAAAGATCGCTGTAAGGGTAGAGCTGTCGACGCCCATCCGGAAGAGGCAGATCCGTTCCAGCAAAGCAAGGGCTGCCTCGTCAGTATTCCGGAGCGCTTCGCGATAGCGCTGCGCTATGCGGGTAAATCTAATCTCCTGCTTCAGGACACTCCGCTTGCTGTCGTCGGGCTCTTGGTCGGCCTTGGCTTGCAACTCCTTGGCAGAACCGAGGTTTAGTGGTGTCGTGGGATCTCCGTCACCGAACTCGCCTATGTAACCGCCCGCCAGGTCGACGGTTAAAGCATGCCTTCCGCAGTGTTCTACAATTTCACCGAGGTTCAGGTCGCTGCCGGTGACGCCACGGTCTCGTAACAGCGCAACGCCCGTGGCGACGTCGATCTCCGCCACGGAAATCGTGTAGAAGAATCTGGGCCGGCTGTCACGGAGATCGGTCAGGGGGAAGCGACTGGTTACAAGCACGCCCAGTTCACGGGCTGCCCCAGATGCGACATGGTTCAGTAGGTCGCGAAGGCTCGGGCTGGTTAAACTTCCAAAGCCCCCGCGTGCGCCGCTTTCCTGGACCCTCTCCAGACCATCCAGGATTATCAACCCCTGCTGTTGCTGGACGTCAAACATCAACTGGCTAGCAGATTTTTCCTTCTCAGGCGTGGATGTGCCTTCTAGCCAGAACTGTAGATGTCGGAAGAAATTCTTCGGTTTGTCGTCATCGTAGAAGGAGTAAACCAGAGCATCCGGTGGATTGTTGTGATCGCGGGTTCTGTCAGGCTGATCCAGTACCTCGTCGAGAAACTTCTCCGCTATCGCTGTCTTGCCTGCTCCACCTATTCCAATCAGAGAACAGACGCCGCGACCGCCTTTGTGCCACCAACTCCAGACCTGGTCGAGCTCCGACCTGTGCTGCCAGTCCCCGGCATGCAGCAAAGTGTGTACAAAATAGGTGATCGTGATCTCCTTTGCTCAATGTCTGAGCTATAGGCCGCCAGCGCGCGTGGCTTCAGACTATCGGCTCTTACTCAGGCTATCGGCTCTTATCTCTGAGCGTCCATAATCCAGAAGTAGCCTCTCCGGGATTTCCCCAGGACTCCCGCTCACGGACACGTTCTAAAAGCGTTGGTCTGACGGATGGGCTGGAAAGCTGTCCCCAAAACATTGCCGTAGTCACGCACCTGCCCTGACATAGTGTCGGTGACGGTCAGGCCGACACCAACATCGGTCAGGCCAGCGGCAAACACCCAAAAGCTCTCGAAACCCGGCAGTCCGCAGGCATCGAGCACCTTGATCACAACTTCGACGTTGTCGGGGCCGAAAAACCAGAAGTAACCGGTGTCTCCGGTGAGGGTGATGGCCTGCCCGTCGCCGGTTTCGTCGGCGGTAGCCCAGCCGCCTTGGACGGCGAAACGTCCGCCGCTGAGACAGAGGGTGGTGGCGTCGGGGTTGCAGGTTCCCGTCGTCTTGACCGAGGCGGGCATCACCGATTCCAGGGCAAGATCAGGGGCATACTGAGGCGTTGCCGCTCTCTGTCCAACCGGACAGGTGGCAAAGGCGTCGGTGTCGCGCACCGGCTGGAAGGCGTCGCCGAGGTTGTTGGTGTAAACCTGCTGCTCGCCGGTGACGGTGTCGGTGACGGTGATCACCGCACCAACATCGGTCAGGCCACCAGCGAAAACCCAGAAACGCTCAAAAGGAGCGACGCAAGCGTCAAGCACTTTGACCACCAATTCAACGTTGGCGGCATCAAAGAACCAGAAGGTGCCGGTGTCTCCGGTCAGCTCGATGCCGTGACCGCTACCGGTGGCGCCGACAAAGTCCTCCCACTCCACTTCGACTCGAAATCGGTCATCGCTCAGGCACAAGGCGGTGTCCGACGGCGTGCAGGTCTCACCGCCCAAAGTCTTACCGCTGATCACCAGCAAGTTGCCCACGTCGATGGCGTCGGGCGCCACGCCGTTGCCGACCATCTCGTTGACGATGAGGTCCGTCAAGCCATCGCCGTCGATGTCGCCAGCAGCTGCACTGTAACCCAAGGTGTCGCCGATATCATCGGGCGCGCTGCCACGGGCGCCCTGAATCTCGGCGATTCTCAGCTCGGCTGGCGACGGGAAATTGCTGCTCGAAAGGTCGATGGTCGTCGGCCAGCCGGCGGGCTGGCCGAACAGCACATGGACGGTGCCAGCACTGATGCGGCCGTGCGGCTGGGAATGGGGCCCGGTGAACGCCAGGTCGCTGAAGCCGTCGCCGTCAAAATCGCCGTGGGCTGCGGTGTCGGCTGCGATGGCTCCGGTGGATGGGCCCAGGATCCGTGTCACCCGTAGTCCCGCCGGTGGCGTCTGCATGTCGAAGTTCAACCCCTTCAAGGATGCTGCGTCGAACAACACATGTCCCAAGCCGGAGCTCGGCCGGTCTCGGGTCGACGTGCCGTCCGCCACCAGGTCGCCGACAAAAAGATCTGCCCGGCCGTCGGCGTCGTAGTCCAGGCCGCCGAGAATCTCTTCGCCAAAACTGACATTGAAGTTCTCGCCGTTGATGGTGCTGCGAGCTCCCGGGGACAGCGAGATGTCGAAGCTGTAACCGACCGGCCAAGGGCCGGCTGGAAAGTTGTCGTCCCAGGCGATGAAAAGAGTGCCGTCGGGAGCTCCACCCGAAGGTTCGGCTGAGCCGGCAGGCGCACCGTCGGCCTCGAGACTGGCGCCAGCTCGATTCAATGCCGCGGCCATCAACACTTCGGAGCGTCCGTTACCGTCGAGATCGGCGATCTGACACGTCGCTCCCAGGTGGTACCCCGTGGAGCCCACCGGCGGCGTGATCTTGGCGATGTCCTGGGCGAGTGGCGTCAGCTCGGGTTGGGCGAGATCGATCACACCGCCGGACGCCAGATGGGCGCCGCCGCGGATCACGTAGGCGGCCCCACGGTTGTCTTCGGCTCCGAGGTCTTCTTGATCGGCGCCAACCACGATGTCTGCGATGCCATCACCGTCGACGTCGCCGGTGCGCATCCAGATGCCGAGCCGGTCGAGGCGCGCCGGACCCACGAATGTGGTCAATACAAGGCCAGCCGGTGGCGACACCAGATCGACCGCCTGCAAGCTTTCCGCCTGGGTTCTCAAAGCCGAGCCGCCGACCACGATGGTCAGCGCGCCGGCACCTAGGCGCCCAGCGTCGGGGGTGTAATTCTGGCGACTGATCAGGAGGTCACCGAGTCCGTCGCCGGTGACGTCGTCCATCCAGATCTCGCTACCGGCGTTCTCCCGCACCTGGGTTCCAACAAAACGCAACACCCGGGGATCGTCAACCGCGGTGTCGACAGTGCCACCGGTTGTGCCGTCCCCCAGGATCAGATCGACCTCGCCGGCCGAGAACTGACTCATAGGGCTGGCCAACATGAACGCCACCGCGTAGTCCACCAAGCCGTCACCGTCACAGTCGAAGCCACCGGCCACCGGCAAGCCGAACCGGCCGTCGCCGGTGGCGCCATAGACGCGACGCAGCAAGCCGCTATCCGGTGACACCGACGCCAAGTCGATTACTGGATTGGGCTGAGCCGTTGCGCTCTGCGGGTTGATCACCAACCCGCCAACCAAGATGAGACATAAAACTCGAGTCAGCATGTTGAAACACCTCAAAGCGTCCACCTCAGTACGAGTATAGCCGCCGACGACGCCATCGACATTTGTTGATCTTCGATGAGGGACTCGCACCATGCCCTCCGCCTTTGAGGACGATTGACGATTCGCTAGACAGCGAGACGGAGATCTGGTCGATCAAACCATGCCGGGGAGACGGCCCTCGAGTCATCATCAGGAGGCACACCATGAATGCCCGAGTTTCGCGAACCTTCCTTTCTATCCTGTTGACGGGTCTGCTGTGGGGCCCCGGTGCCCAGGCCGTCCCGATACCGCTGCAGACGCACGCTTGCGATCCTGACGCCGACTGGAAACAAGGACTGCACGACTATCTGTCGACACTCAACCATCCCAGCCACTTCGATTTCGGCAACCCGATGCCGTCTTTACTCGATCCCTCGATCATCTTCGGCCCCAATGGTGGGACACCCCCTCAGCAGCGTCAGGTCGAGGCGATCTGGCTAATGGCGCAGAACGAAAGCCAACCCTACACCCGTATGATGCAGATCCCGCCAGTCGCCTTCACCCTCGATTACATGGAAGGTGCATCGCCGGCGATCCCTGCGCATGGCATCGACAACCAGCGATTCGTGGTGCAGCCCCTCACCTTGGGAGATGCTGCAGGCTACGGTCTGTTATACGCCTGGGACTACGACGGCAATCCCTACGCCGGCATGGCGGAAATGAGGAACCGAGCAGCGGCGGTTCTGGCCCTCGATCTGATCATGATCGACCAACAGCACAAGACTCGTGACAACGGCCTCCTCCCTGGCCTCAACGCTACCCAAAGTCAAAATATCTTAGACAACTATGTGTTGGCGAGCATCGACACCAACCCGGACTGCCAGCTGCCGTCGAGCGCTTGGACAACTTGCGAGATGATCCCGCCGGACTATCAAGACGCCTCCTTGAACGGCATTGCGTTCAATTTGGCCAACTGCGGAGAGATGTCCAGAGGCTTGTGGCTCAACGGGGCTCTGGGACCTCACCCGCCGGCCTTCGATCCCAACGCCAATCTCCCCGGTATCGGACAGCTCGGCAACCGGATCAACAACGCCTACAACACCGCCTCCGGCTTCTCGGTCCTGGTGGCTTCCTATTGGGCCATCCGCCCGGGTTTACCGCCGGACGCCGTCGCCGCCTTCGACCGTGGCTTCATTCGCCTCGCGGAGCGCCTCTCGCTGTGGGGAGCCTTTGTCTGGCCGCCACAATTCAACCGCAGCACCATCGGTGCGCTCGGACTCTACCTGGTCCAGCAGATGACCGGCTCGCCGGTCGCCCAGGCGGCTTATGAAGACTATGCCGGTTCGCTGTACTCGGGACCAGGCGCCCACTTCAATCCCGCTGGTTATTTCCGTGACGACGGCGCCTGGGACTCCAGCTACAACGGCCTGAATCTCCAACACACCTGCCGTTTGGCCCGTCTCGAGCAGGAGCTTGGACCGACCGGGCTGTTCAACGACGTTCTCGACGCTTGCCATCAGCTCAGCAGCCTACGTGCCCACCTCACAATTCGCGATCCCGATGGCGAGTACAACTACCGCACCGCGCCGAACCTGTTCAACACCCGCACCTCCGGCGACGCCCACCTTGCCCAGATCCTGCACACCGCCAGCCCCTTCAACGGCATCGCTACCGGCGACCCCTGGGCCTTCGCGCAGCTTGCTGGCTGGGATCCGCTCAACACTTACGAGTTCAACACCATCGATCCAGGTCCAAGGCAGGTCGACTACTACCAAGCAGGACGTACGGCGCGCCTGACCGCCATCCAGATCGAGGGAGGCAAGAACCTGACCAACCACCCATGGTTCGTCAGCAACCCGACCGCATCGACGTGCAGCGTTCAAGCCGGCGACTGTTATGAGGGTGTCCAGCCCTGGGAGGCTTACAACTTCGGTTATTACCGGCCGAGTTATGAAGTTTTGCTCCACCAAATCTTCCACCAGGGAGGCAACACACCGCTGTTCCATACCTGGGCCAACGCGCTGGCGCAAAATCCCGATCTCGAGCTTTACCCGGTCGAGCGGCCGGGAGATCGGGTCGAGGTGTTCGACGACAACTTCCTGTTCGCCAAAGAAGGTGAGCTCAGTTCGATGATCCACGTCGGCCCGGTGGAAGGTGGTCTGAAGGGGTTCGGCGGCGGTGGCTTCTCCTACCTCTTCGATGACGATGGCGGTGCGGTTATTTTCACCCGTCGTCGCAACAACTACGGCAGCTGGCCCTTCATCGAGGACGCCAGCGAATGGTGGCGCTGGGCGCAGCACACAGTCTGGATGCAATCGTCCACTGGCGTCCTGACCTCGGCGGCCGGCAACACCTCGCCGACACCAACTCTGGCGCCAGGCTCTCCGAGCTCGATCGCCAAAGTCATTGGGGCTATCCCGGCGTCCTACCCGCCTTTCAGCGCCGGCAGCTTGACCACATCAGTCCCCTATACGAGGAACTTTGACGTCGCAGACGATCTCGTGACGGTGACGACCGAAGTGGGTCCCGCCAACTCCCAAGACAGCTTCTACGATGTTGTTGAGACGGTGCCGCTGCATGGCCTTTCCTACCGTTTCTACGGCATCCCGAGCGGGCTCGGGATGGCCTGGGAGCAGTCGATTCGAGTCGAATTCGAGACTCCCAACGGGCCGGTCTTCCCGATGAACGGCCAGCAGGAAGTCTGGTTCGACAACGTCACCAAGATCCGGTACCACCGGCTTGCAGGTGGTATTGAAATTGAGCTCGACCAGCCCACCCGCGTCAAGCTGGCCGACACCTATGTGGTCTGGTATCACCATATTGCGGGGTCGCCGGACGGCGCCGGCAGCCAGAGCAAAACTCGAACCCGCAACCTGGTTTTCGACCTGCTGGATCGAGCAACCGGCGTCGAGAGCGGCTCCGGCGTTCCGGCGCAACTCGCCGCACCGGTGACGATGAAGTACAAGATTCGACCGCTGTAAGGGCGATCCAACTAGAAGACAACCCTCGAGATCAGGCGCAAGGCCAAGAGGGTCAACGCAACTTTCAGGACAACCCTGAAACGATCTTCGGGCACTCGCGACCGTAAGCGGGTGCCCACCCACGACCCCAAGGTCGCGCTGACAATCATTCCTGCGAGCAGCGGCAGATAAGGCGTCAGCGAGAAACCTAAGAATCCGAAGGTGATGATCTTGAGCAGATGCAGCAGGCTCATCATCGCGCCGTGAGTCACCACGATACGATCACGGATCAGCCCTTCGCGTAGCAGCACCGGCGTCACCAACGGTCCGGCAGCACCGACGAACAACGAGACGAAGGTCTGCACCGCGCCGACGGTGGTGAACTTACCTGGCCAGCGCACGGCAAACCACGACTTCGGCGCCCAGGTCACGACCAGCACAAACGCG
>JAJCXQ010000811.1 GCA_029263355.1 Acidobacteriota bacterium
GACGTCATGCGGGCGATCAAGCTGGCATTGGATCCTGGCAATATCCTCAACCCGGGTAAGGTCTTGCCGGCGAAGTAGGCTCGACGGACGGAATTCCTGCGACCAAGTCGCCTTGCCTCGTTCGCGTCCAGCCCAGAGCCCCAACCCTCCCAAAGCGTTAGGGTTGTCCTGGAAATGGTGCTCGAGCGCTGACATTTACCCATGATGACCCTTTCGACGAGTTGATCCGGCGTAGGTGGATAGCACCCCGCATCACGCGGGGGGATCGCAACTCCATTCATCCACTCGGAGGACTCGTCATGTCGAAGAAGAACCGTCTCGGGCAACACGGTCTCGTCGCTCTCAGCTGCACCCTTGCCTTCATTTGCCTGGCCTCGGTGGCCACCGCACAGCCCACCGGGGTCTACATGTACACGGTCGATTTCGTTTGCGGCTATCAAGCCTCGAACGATGGTGATGCAGGTTATGAGCCGTTGGTGAAGGTGGCCAATTACGCCACTAAGATCGATGTTCACAACTACCACGGCAACCAGGCAAACCTGGCGGGTGACGTGCAAGACACCACCTCCATCACTTGGACGATGAGCGCCCCACCTCAGTCGCTAGCTGCAACAACCTTGATGCCCGGCCACTCGACGGTGCTCGACTGCTCGACCATCGTCTCGACTCTCAACGGCTCATTGCCAGCAACTGGTAAACCGTTCTTCAATGGTGTCGCTACCGTGAGGAGCGACCAGCCGCTGATCGTTTGGGCGACCAAAACCACCGAGGTCTGCGCCGGACTCGCGACCTTCGACGAATCGGAGAACCCGGAACCGGTTCTCACCATCGGACCCGATGGGCTACCGATCCCCGGCCCTTCAGGACCTTTGCCCGCACCGGTGCTGAGTCTGTTGGGCTGCCCGAGCGCAACTCTGGTCCAGGGCGGTCCCCAAGGACCGTATCTGGCGCCGGGTGGTAGTGTCACCCCGGGTTTGCGTCCGCCGGGAATCATCCGCTCTCAACAGACCGGCGACTTGTTGCTCGCCGACATCAGCGTCAGTCACTCGGTCGATTTCGAACGCGTCGAGGGGGTCTTCATCGAGCTTCCCTAACGGCTGGATACCACATGCCGGGAGCGCCGGCGTCTCGCCGGCTTGGTCGATTGGGCTCGATTCCATCCAAGAAATGACCCTCTGCCGGTCGCGCTGATGGGCTGCGCGCAGCGCTGCGTAACTCGCCTTGGCAACTTAGAGTCTTCCAACCTTATTGTTTACAATGCTTTGTGCCCTAGCTATTAGTGTTCTGCTCAAACATACTCGCCTGTGCTCGCTCCATCAGCGCGACCTCGACGATCTCGAATCGCTATGTCTGGGCGGGATTTAGGCAAGTGCTAGATCCTGTCTAGTTTTGCCGTTTTCGGCCCAGGGAGAGCTCGTGGAGCGAGCAAGCAGCGAGCGTGTTCGAGCAAAACGAATCTTGGCTTCTCGTATCGAGTTGTAATACATGGACTTATGCGTCTTGCAAGAGGACCGGCGAGTTCGGAGCTGCTGCGCAGCCCACGAGGTCGACCGAGCCCTCGATGCGTTCCTGGACGGAAACTAGGCCAGCACTAGAGCCCGACGAGCCACTCTGCGTCCAAAACTCGCCCTTGCGCGGCGTAGATCTCCGAAAGCCGCTGGCGGAGGTCACGAGCCTGATCCGCAGGGAGCTTCTGAGACAACTGAGACCAACCTCTAGCCAACAGAGGCTCAGCTTCGTCGAAACGTCCCTGTCGCGCCAAGCTGACCGCTAGCTCGTGTTCGGCTTCTGCGATCCGCCAATGGCCGGGCAATACCCGGTGCAGAATCAACAGACTCTCGCGAAACAAAGCTTCAGCGCTCTCTGAATCGCCTTGTGAGTCCAGAATCCGACCGAGCTCGATCAACCCATAGGCGAAGTCCCAGCTACCGTCCGGCTGTACGCGCCGCCAGAGTTCCACCGCGTCCCGGTAGAACGTGATCGCCCCATCGATATCGCCGGAGCTTCTCCGGTAACGCGCCACCGTACTCATCTGTAGTGCGGTCCACGGATGATCCGCCCCGAAGGTCTGTCGATAAGCCACCAACGCTCGATGCCCTAGCTCCGCCGCTGCCGCATGACTCCCGCGCTCTGCCAGTACCGCCGCCAGTCGACTTTGGTGGTTCGCCACCCGCGGACTCTCCTCTCCCCAATGCAGGAGCGCCGTCGCCAACGATTGCCGAAGTAGACTCTCCCCGGTCGCCAGATCTCCGCGCTTGGCAACCACCGACCCGAGCTCGGCGGCGGTTTCGGCAACCCCAGGGTGCGCGTCGCCGAGCAGCCGCTGCTTGATATCCAGCGCTTGGCGCAGCAAGGCTTCACTACTCTCCAGGTCACCTCTGGCCACCCGAACCAAGGCGACATTCTCGAGCGCGGTCGCCACCTCCGGGTGATCGTCGCCGAAGGACTCCCGCCAGATCTCGAGGGCCTCACTCGCCATCGCATCAGCTTCATCGTATTGATCTTTGGCTCGCAGCAGCATCGACATCTCGTTGAGACTCTCAGCGACCGCGCGATGCTGGGGGCCGAGCAGCTCTTGACGCATCGCGAGGGCGCTGCGATAGTGGGTTTCTGAGTCGTCCCACTCGCCGCTGGCGAACAGCACCTCGGCCAAATCATGTTGGCTCTCGGCGACCAGGGGATGTTCAGCACCGAACATCTCGCGTCGCATCTCCAGGGCCTGGCGCGCCAGCACCTCGGCGGTCGTAAAGTCCTCTTCGAGATGCCTCAGAAACGCCAGGTGGCTGAGGCTCTGCGCTACGTCGGCATCGGCGCCGGGAGCCAGTTGCCGACGCATTTCAAAGGCTCGGACGAGCAATGAGCCAGCCTCGTCGAAGAAACCCAGGTTCTGGTAAACCACACCCATGGTGTCCATCAGCGTTGCCTTCAACGCCGGTTGACTCTCGAGCTCGGCGTCGATTCGCCAACTGGCCTGATCCAGCAACTCGCGGGCGGTCAGCGTGCGGCCGCGGGCTTCGTTGGGATCGGAGGTACGGAACAGTCGAACCAGGAAATCGGACACGCTTTCGGCGCGGTCCCGTTGACCTCGGGCTTCCTGTTCTTGCATCACGGCATGCTGCAAAGCGGCGGACAATCGCAACGTCTGGACGGTCATCCCAATCGAAAAGACGAGGCCGATCAACATTGCTGCCGGCACCCAACGGTTACGACGCAAGAACTTGCCCGTGCGATAACGCAAAGTGTCGCGTCGCGCTCGCACGGGTTGGTCGCCGAGGGTCCGTCGCAGGTCTTCCGCCAGTTGCTCGGCGGAGCCGTAACGTCGCTGCGGCTCCTTGCGTAATGCCATGAGCACAATTGCGTCGAGGTCGCCGGCTAAACGCCGACGCAACGTCGACGGCGCCTCGGGTTGCGTCGAGCCGGCTAGTGTTTCGGAACCTGCCGCTCCAGAACCCAGCGTTTCAGAAGCCGCTGCTTCGGGCGCCACCGAGCTCACCGCCGTGCTGGGTGGCCGCGGTTCAGTTTCGCAGATCACCCGCTCAACCTCGTCTCGACTGACCCCGTCCAGAACGTAAGGCGCCCTGCCGGTGAGCAGTTGGTACAACATGACGCCGAGGGAGTAGACATCGCTGGCCGTTGTGACAGGTTCACCGCGGATCTGCTCCGGGCTGGCATAAGCGGGAGTCATCAAACGGAAGTTGGGTAAGGTCGTCTGGAGCTCACGGGCCGATAGCTCTGGATTGAGCAGTTTGGCGATGCCGAAGTCCAACAGCTTGGGGACGCCGCCGGCGGTCACCAAAACGTTGCCCGGTTTGAGATCACGATGGATCACCAAGTTCTGATGGGCGGCGTGGACGGCGGAGCAAACATCGCAGAACAGCGCCAGGCGTTCGTTGATCGACAGTCGATGGCGATCACAATAGGTGTCGATCGGCAGGCCCTCGACGTATTCGAGAACGACGTAGGGCAAGCCGTCGGCGGTCGTCCCACCGTCCAACAGGCGAGCGATATTGGGATGATCCAACCCAGCCAGGATCTGACGCTCTTGAAGAAATCTACGGTGGCGATCGTCCGATCCAAGTCCGTCACGGATCAGCTTGATCGCTACCCTCTGTTGGTACTGGTCGTCATCCCGCACCGCCAGGTAGACCGTACTCATGCCACCACAACCGATCTCGTGGAGGATCCGATAGGCGCCGAGCCTGCGATCGGGTGCGATGTCGGGTGGAGCGTTCAGGGATGCATCGACAAACCTAGCCGCCTGCTCAGCAAACGGCCTCTCCAATTCGAGATCCTCATGATCGGCCGCCAGTAGGGCCTCGAGCTCGTGACGCAGTGTCCCCTCGTCATCACACGACTCGGCGATGAAACGTTCACGTTCAGCGCCCTCGAGCTCCACCGCGTCTAGAAACAACGCCTTGACCCGTGCGTATCCAGCCGAGCTCATCGAGTTGACCTCAAGCTGCCTGCCCGAGATGACGTTGCAGCCAGGCCCGGGCCATGCGCCATTCGCGCTTGACCGTCGCTTCGGAGATCTTTAAGACTTCCGCGATTTCTTTTGCGGTCAGGCCGGCGAAAAATTTCAACTCGACCACCCGCCCGGAGCGTGGATCAAGCTGTTGCAGTTCTTCGATCGCCCGGTCGAGAGCGAACAGATCGATGGAAGGCTCATTCCCACCGATCACGGTGCCGATCACAGCTTCGTCCAGGTTGACGACCGGCTGGGATCCTCCACGTTTGGCGGCTTGTTTACGCTCGGCGTGATGGAGCAGGATACGCCGCATCATGGTGGCCGCGACGGCAAAAAAATGTGAACGATCCTGCCAGGACACCCGTCGCTGGCGGATCAGCTGCAAATAGGCCTCGTTGATCAACGCGGTCGCTTGTAAGGTGTGATCGGGCCCCTCGCGTCGCATGTAGCTCCGCCCGAGGCGGTACAACTCGCCATAAACCACCGGCATCAGGCGGTCCAAGGCCTGCTGGTCGCCCGCTCCCCAATCGAGCAGGTATTGCGTCACATCCGGTGAGGAATCCATAACCTCTTCCGTCTCTTCAGGTCGATGATTGATCCTAAAACCAAGAATGCGTATAAGACTATCAGTTTGGCCTCATCGTCTTGGCTCTGAGCTGAGGGATGCTCCCGGCTGCCGTTTGCCAAGTTCACCCAAATGCAAAAAACCGGCATCGCCAGAAGGCAACGCCGGTCTCGAGAATCGTCGGTCGGGTCCGGTCTACGGTCGGGTCCGGTCTACGGTCTGGTGCGGTCTAGGGTGCGGGATACACGTAGGAGGCGCCTAGGCCCAGCGGAATGCCCACCGTCCAGTAGAGGATCAAGAACAACGTCCAGACGATCAGGAACGTGATGCTGTAAGGCAACATGATCGACGTCAACGTGCCGATGCCGGTTTTCTTGACGTACCGCTGGCAGAAAACGACCACCAGCGGAAAGTAAGGCATCAGAGGCGTAACGATGTTGGACGACGAGTCGCCGACGCGATAGGCCGCCTGAGTGAGCTCAGGGGAGATCCCCACCTGCATCAGCATCGGCACAAAAATCGGCGCCAGCAGGGCCCACTTCGCCGATGCCGAACCGACAAAAAGATTGACGAACGCGGTCAGGAAGATGATGCCAAAGATGGTCACCGGCCCCGGCAACGCCAGAGCCTGCAATATCGCGGCTCCTTTGAGGGCCATCAGGGCGCCGATGTTGGACTCAGTAAAGGCGTAGACGAACAGTGAGCAGAAGAACGCCATCACGATGTAGTAGGACATACCAGTCATCGCTTTGGTCATCGCAGCGACCATGTCCTTCGATGATTTGAACTTGCCCGCCACGAACCCGAAGACCACTCCGGGAATCAGAAACAGCAGGAAGATCAACGGCACGATGGATTGCATGATCGGCGCCTGAAACGAGTTCAACGAACCGTTGGCGTCTCGCATCGGCGAGTCGGCCGGCGCCAGCACCAAAACCAGCACCACCAGGCCAAGGAGCATCACGCCGGTTGCGATCCAGAACGCTTTGCGCTCTGTCGAACCGATAGTCCCCATATCGGGGGCTGCCTCGGCATCCCCATCAACCGGCGATTGGCTGTTGAGGCGTGGCTCGATAATGCGATCGGTGATGAACCATGCAAGGCCGACGATCAACACACTAGATACCGCGGTGAAGAAGTAGTTGCCCAACGGATTGACGAGCACGCCAGGATCGATGATCTGGGCGGCCGGCTGCGTGAAGCCCTGGAGTAAAGGATCAAGTGCCGAAGGCACTGGATTGGCGCTAAACCCACCGGAGACCCCAGCGAAGGCGGCGGCGATACCCGCCACAGGATGGCGACCCACGGCGTAGAAGATGATGCCACCCAGCGGAATCACCAGCACATAACCAGCATCGATTGCACTGTGGCTAATCAAACCGACCAGTACCACCATCGGCGTCAAGAGAGTCTTCGGTGTTCGGCTGAGCATCAATTTGATGCTGGTGTTGAAGAATCCGGCCTCATCAGCGACTCCAACCCCCAACATCGCTACCAACACCACTCCGAGAGGTGCAAAGCCGGTGAAAATCGTCACCATGTTGGAGAAGAACGAGGCCAACGCCGCGCCGGTGAGCAGGTTGTTGACCTGAATCGGATCGCCGCTACGCGGGTCGATCTCGCTGAAGGAGACCGGCGACAGCAGCGCGGAGAGAATCCACACCACAAACAGCGAGATCAGGAAAAGCATGGCCGGATCCGGCAGCTTGTTGCCGACGACCTCGATGCCCCCTAGGGCGCGATTGATGAAACCTGACTTCGTGCTCGCATCGGAAGAGTTGGTTGCCATAGGACCTCGCGAGTGGAATGGACCGAGGATCAAATTCGAACGAACGAGGGCCGGGCGTCGAGCCGGTGGCCCAGATCTCGGCTCGAACTGAACCTGATCGAGTGGATGCCCAGGTCGAGACCCAAGATTGAGCCGCAACCTGCCGATCTAGATAAGCTTTTACGCATGAGTGCTTTACGAAGGTTAACATGGGCGTATCACAAAGTTCAATAACGCTGATACCTTAGGGCGGTAGACTCATCCCATGATCAACGCTCGAACCCCCGTACTCTGGATCCTCGGTCTGCTGAGCTTCACATCCTCAGTGGGCTTCGCCGCCCCCCCGCACCCGGCACCTTCGGCAACCATCGAACGGCTCGCCATCGGTTCTTGTGCTGACCAGAATCGACCCCAACCCATCTGGCCGGCGATCGTCGCTACCGAACCCGAACTGTTTCTGCTGCTCGGCGACAATATCTACGCTGATACCCAGGACATGGCCAAGATGCGGGCAGACTACGAGATTCAGGGTTCGGTACCCGGGTTTGCTGCGTTTCGTCAGCAAGTGCCCATCCTCGCTACCTGGGACGATCACGACTACGGCTGGAACGACGCCGGGGCAGAGTACGCGCACAAGGAGACGGCAAAAGCACTCATGCTCGACTTCTTCGAGGTCCCAGCAGACGATGAGTTGCGACAGCGGCCCGGAGTTTATCAAGCCAAGATCTTCGGCCCCCCGGGGCGACGCTTACAGATCATTTTGCTTGACGGTCGGTGGTTCCGCAGTCCGCTCGTTAAAGATCCATCACCCTATCGTCGCTATCGGCCCAACTTCGATGCCGATAGCACGATGCTCGGTGAGGCGCAGTGGCGGTGGTTACGGACGCAGCTCGAACAGCCGGCGGAGCTGCGTCTCATCGCATCTGGGGTGCAGGTGCTCGGCTACGCCGCGGGTTTCGAAGGCTGGAAGACCATGCCTTTGGAGCAGGAGCGGCTGTTCGCGGTAATCCGAGACACCCGAGCCGCTGGCGTCGTGTTGCTGAGTGGTGACGCCCACTTCACCCAAATCAAGCGCGGCGACGGTGGCACGGGCTACCCGCTTTACGAATTCACATCGAGCGGCTTGACCCATGGCAACCCGATCGGCGCCGCTCGGCCGTCTCCGCTGGCCCTGCAACGACCTTACGGTGGCTTGAATTTTGGCACCGTCGATATCCGCTGGCAGGATGACCCTGCGGTCACCCTGCGAGCGCGCGATGTCGATGGCAACATCGTCTTCGAGCATACGATTCGGCTAGCCGATCTCCAGCCTCCGACGGAGGAGATCAAGTAGCAGCCCATGCCGCCTTAGCGGCGCATCTACTACATGCCGCCCATGCCACCCATGCCGCCCATGCCGCCCATACCGCCACCGCCACCGCTGTCCGACCCCTTCTCCGGGATCGTGGAGACCAGCGCCTCGGTGGTGAGCATCAGGCCTGCGATCGAGGCGGCGTTGGCGAGTGCGGTCTTGGTCACGATCGCCGGGTCGATAACACCAGCCGCGAGCAGATCCTCGAATTTTCCCGTCGCCGCGTTGTAGCCTTCGCTGCCGGTCATCAACATCACGTCGCGGACGACGACGCTGCCCTCTTCGCCAGCGTTGATGGCAATCTGGCGGGTCGGCTCCTCGAGCGCCCGCCGCACGATGTCGACTCCTAGCAGTTCGTCACCTTCGGCCACGGTGGCCGCGACGGCCGCAATCGCACGCAGTAGGGCGACGCCGCCACCGGGAACGATACCGCCCTCGACTGCCGCTTTCGTCGCATGCATTGCGTCCTCGACCCGCGCCTTCTTCTCTTTCATCTCGGTCTCGGTAGCGGCACCAACCTGGATGATCGCAACGCCGC
This sequence comes from Acidobacteriota bacterium, assembly GCA_029263355.1. Lineage (GTDB taxonomy): Bacteria > Acidobacteriota > Thermoanaerobaculia > Multivoradales > J023 > JAAELT01. The sequence continues at coordinate 8,691 of JAJCXQ010000811.1, forward strand.
CGACCAACTTGGCGAGTCGCTCCTGGAGCTTCTCCCGATCGTAATCTGAGGAGGTCTCCTCGATCTGGTTGCGGAGCTGCTTGACCCGGCCGGAGACCGCCTCAACCCGCGCCACATCGTTGGAGTCGGTGACCAGGGTGGTCTCGTCCTTGGTGAGGACAACCTTCTTAGCGTCTCCGAGGTCTTCCCACTTTACATTCTCGAGCTTGATGCCGAGATCCTCGGTGATGACCCGACCGCCGGTGAGGATCGCGATGTCCTCGAGCATGGCCTTGCGGCGATCGCCGAAGCCAGGCGCCTTCACCGA
>JAJCXQ010000812.1 GCA_029263355.1 Acidobacteriota bacterium
GAGCTCACCATCGGCCGCCAACGGAATCGCCTGCCGGATCTCGAAGCTGACCTCGATCTCCACGAGTTGATCTCGCAGACGCCGGGCAACCGCGCGCTTTTCACGCACCAGGTTGCGACTCTCGGCCGGATCGGCGACCCAATCGTACAATTCTGGCCGGGGAGCGACGATCAGCCGGTATTCGCCATCTGAAAGAGCGGTGAGGGGGCTCCAGCCATACGTCCGTGCCGGCATCTGCGACTCACTATACGCCGGTTCCGGTTCAGGGTTACCAAGCCCTAATCCAGGCAGCACCGTTCCAGGCAAAGCGGACTGAGTGCGCGGGGCTAGGAGTCGCAGCAAAGTTGGGGCTAGGCGCCGAGTGGCGACCGTCTCAGCCTCTCGCCGACCGCCGGGTACCCCTTGGCCAGAAATGATCAAAGGCACCTCGAGGGTAGAACGATAGATGAGGATCCCATGGGTTCGCTCGCCGTGCTCACCGAGGGCCTCACCGTGGTCTCCGACGATCGCGACGACCCGACCCCCCGAAGACTTCGCGGCGCCCGCTAACAGGCGCCCCACCTGTTGGTCGACAAACGCAACCTCATCACCGTAGCGTTCGGCGGATGAGCTCCTTGGATCGGAGCCGGGTGCGGCGTAGGGCGCGTGCGGATCATAATAGTGGACCCACACAAAGATGGGTCGTGACGACGGCTGCAGGGCCATCCAGTCTAGCGCCGCGGTGGTGACAGCAGCAGCATCTCGCTCCGGATAACCGTATTCACCGGTGCGCTCAGCCACCATACGATCGTCGTAAGTGGCGAACCCCCGCGCCAGGCCAAACCGACGATCCAGCACCCGTGTCGCGACAAAGGCAGCCGTCCGATAGCCCCTTTCCGACAGAACCGTAGCGAGGGTCGGCAGCCCTGTTGGCAAGGCAAAAGAACCGTTGTCCCGCAGCCCGTGTTCCGGCGGATCGAGGCCCGTCAACAGCGACGCATGGGATGGTAACGTCAAAGGAGTGGGTGCGATCGCATGGAGGTATCGCACCCCATCCTTCGCCACCCCATCCATTACCGGGGTACGACTGGCACGTCCAGGTGCGGGGCCGACGGCATCGTTGCGTGTCGTGTCGAGGGTGATCAGGATGAGGCTTGGCGGCAGCCGCTCCACGGGGTCGGTGAACAGGCTCGGCCCGCCGAATACGAGTGTGACGAGAGTCAGCAGCAAAGCCCTCCACGCCCCACCAGACTGGCGGCTTGTCTCATCAACTGTCGTCGCGCGAAGTCCCATAGATTCAGAGTTCCAGTTTGCCGAGCGCCTCTTGCAACCGCTCACGATAGGCCGCGTTCTTGTCGCCCAACAAGGCGATGGCTCGGCGGTAGTGGTGTGCAGCCTCCCGGTCGCGATCCGCCTCATCGAAGATCACAGCCAAGTTGCTGTGAGCCGTAGCGATCGAAGGATCGAGCTCGAGGGCCCGTTGGTATAGGGAGATTGCGCTGACAATATCGCCCGTGAGGTGGGCGCTGAGCGCCGACTGATGCTGAACCGTAGCGAGATCAGGAGCAAGCTCCGCAGCCTGGAGAGACAGTTTACGAGCTTCCTCCAGCTTGCCCGCCCAGCCCAAAACTCGCGATAGTTGTGACAACGCCAGGCCGTGGGATTCGGGGTCGAGACGGCCAAGAACCTGGTTCTCGACCTGCTCAATTGCCGCCTCGCTCCAGCTCGCCGCGGGATCGACCATCCCTTCGCGACTCAAAACTTCAATCAGCTCGAGAGCAAGCAGGCGATGGCCTTCAATCGTCGGATGAACATGATCGAGAAAGAAGTCTTCCCCCGGGATACCTTGGCTGGATCGTGTTTCGACCAACCGAACAAAATCGACCCAAGGAACACCACGTTGTTCGGCAACTTCCCCGACGATCTCCTGGAGCGATCCGAGGGCGCGCAACGGGCAGACGTCCTCGTCTCGTGCCCGCTCGAAAGCCGTCTTGGCTTCGGCGGAACGTCCGAGAGCATCGAGGATCGCGCCATGCAGATAGTGCCCATGGGCGTGGCGATCATCGATCGAGATCGCGTCCTGGATTGCGCCCAGCGCGTCGTCTAAACGGCCCGCACGCTCGGCGGCTTCAGCCTGCCTGAATAGCCCCTGCCAGCGCTCCAAGTCCGGCGGCTCCAGTTCCAGGTTCTCACTCTTGAACGGCGAACAATCGTGCAGATTGGACGCTGGCGTAACCAACACCACCTCGGCGTCAACAGAGCGGGCCATATCGACCATTCGCGCCAAGCTGAAACGAAAGTGTCGCTGCACCTGCTCGTGCAGCGCGTCGTCGCGATGGTATTCGCTCGGGCCGATCGACGCATCGAGCAAAGTCCTGACTTCGTCGTCGAGGGTGGTCGCCTCACCTGTGCTCTGCTCCGCGGATTCGAACAGTGCTCGATGGGCAGCAGTGAACAACCGGGTGCGGCTGGCCAAGGCGCCGAGACCGCGCACCGTGCGCGGATACGCGATGAGGTCACCGTAAGTCCGCCGCTCCAGGAATTCGTTGTGCCCCGTGTAGACGATGAAGAGGTCAGGCTCGTGAGCCAACAACTCCTCCATCAACAATGCGACCCGGTAGCTGGCGTAGCTGATCCCTCCCGCATTGATCACCTCCCACTGCCGTGATGGATCGGCCACCGGCAGGAGCTCTCGCAACCAACCACAAAACGAAGTGGTGTCGCCGTAGGGGCGGCCGTAAGTCGTCGAGCCGCCAAGGCAGAAAACCCGTACCGTGCCGGTGGGTTTATGTCGGGCAAAACTCTGGGCGTTGAAGAGCCGCAGCTTGTTCTGCGCTATTGTCATGACGGGGGTACCGTCAGCCAGAGATCCCTCGACAAAATGCGGCACCAGCGACGAGAATCCAACATAGGGGTCCTCGTCGTAGAGCACCGGCTCGACACCAAAACCAGCCAGCACAAGCTCAATGCCGCCGAAGAAGAGCCCCGTCGCCAACAGCGAGAACAGCAGCTTCTTCCACAGCGGAAACTCGGTGCGGTCCGACGCACCAGACTCGGTACGGTCCGACGCACCAGACTCGGTGTGGTCCGACGCACCAGACTCGGTGCGGTCCGACGCACTGGACGAACTACGCTTCGTCCCACTACCTTTTGCCTGGCCGCGCCGTACCCTGGACGACGCCTTAGAGCGTTTCTTGGCCATCGTATTCGGTGCTCTCAAACTCGAAAGGCCCGGTCGTGGCGAGCACGAGCCGGGCCTTGGAACGCTGGTCGGACGACTTGCGTCCTCATAGATCGCGTCGCTTGGAGCTCTATTCAGCTACCAGGCCGAGGTGTCTCCGGATTCGAAGCCATCCGTGAAGATCGAGCCCGCCACCGCCGGACATTCCACCGGAATGTCGAAGGCTTCGGTTTCGTTGGCGACCACGGGCGCTATCGCCCCGCCCGGATCGCCTGAGACGGCACTGACACCGACACCTCGCTTGGCAAAAGCACGCCAGATTTCGCATTGGTTTTCACCCGCGTTGTTGTTCATGTCGGCGAGCAAGATCGCGTCGCGAGCCTTGACGAAGTCCGGCAGACAGCCCTGTAGCTTCATACCGTCGACCACCAATTGAATGGTGAGATTGTTACCGCCCGTACCGTTGTAATGGTCGCCGTCGAAACCATGCTTGGCAACCAACTCCCAATACATCTCCCACACTGTGGCCATCCAGATCTCACCGACGCCATGGGGCACGTTGGTGGTGCCGATGTCGGCATAGGTCTGGGGATTGGTTGCCAAATCCGTGCTGTAAGGAAAGTTGCGGATGCCGGGGCCGTCGATCGGCTCGAAAATGACGTAATTGCCGACCCCACGCCCAACCTCAGGCTCGTCGGAAGCCTCCGCCGTCAACAGCAGAGTCCAGAAGTCACTCCAGCCTTCTCCCGCCTGTTCGGAGCCGCTGAGACAGGTTGCTACCGACGGTCCACCCGTCAGGCGATTGCTGATGCCGTGGCCGTATTCGTGCGCGATGATGCCATTATCGAAATCACTGTCACGACGCGGCGGCGCGGTCGGATCCAGGTCGAGGGTAGCGTTGAGACCGGCCAGCCCAGTCTTGATGGTGTCGGTGTCGGTCTGGGTAGTCAGCAGCGAAGGAATCGTGACCAGATTGGCGTTGACGCCAGCGCCCGGATGCAAGATTCCCGGCCGATCGTTGCCGATGATGACGCCGGTCGCGCCCGCGGATTGAGCGTTGAAGACTTTCTGCGAGAAATCGCAGAAACCGCGATCGACCAACGCAATATTGCCGGCAGTGAAGCCGACCAACGCTTCGCAGCCATCACTAGCTGTACCACCCCCGCCGCCATCATCTCCAAGCTCGACGTCGTCGGTTAGCGGTCCGGTGGCATCGAACTGCGGACCAAAATTCGAGCTCGACGCCTCGTAATCACCTGCGATCGAAGCCGGGGTGTTCACGGTCACGATCGCATCGACCGGGGGCTTCCATTGGAACATCGACATCTGCCCCGAGCCGCCGTCTGGCGGCGTGCCGAAGGTGGCATTGTTGAAGCTCGGTGGAACCGCCAGGGCGCCGTCTTGGGCGTCGGCTCGCACCGCGTCGTTACCGATACCGCCGTTACCGTAGGTATTGGTCTGAAAGTTGCCGCCTGGCTCATCGAAGCCGTACTGATACGTGAGGTCATGCATCACGTTGTTGGCATAGAAGAGATTGATGATCGACGCCGCTAGATTGTCGCCAGCAGCCGGTTGTAAGGCCGGATTGAACGCCACGGTGAAATCGAGTCCAGCGCCGCCATTTGGGCTAGTACCGCCAGAATTGTTGCCGTCCAGATCGTCTTGGGCATTGACGTTGTTACCCCGAGTCAACATCGACTCGGCGCCTGCGATCCCGTCCGTGTCATGCCAGCCGAATGGCGATGCCGTGGCATCGGCAGGATCGGTCACTAGAATCTGGCCGCCGGAGTCATCCGGGCTGTCGTTGTCGGGAAAGGGAATCGCTAGATAGGAATCGCTGTTGGTGAAGTTGTACTCGGAGAGCATCTCACCGGATAGAGCGTCGATCCTCACGTTCCACCAATCGGTGCCGTTGACCAACTGCAATGTCGTCTCCCAAGCCAAACGCACGCTGCCGTCGGCGAGCGGCATGTAGACCAGCTTGGAAGGAATCTCATCGCGGGAGAGGCCAGCAGGAGAATACGTGGCGGCGAGATCAGCGCCACCTTTGTAATCCACCAACGACAGCTCACTGGTCGCAGTCAGTCCGTAGTGCTGTGCCGCACGCTGGATCGCCTCACGATCGTTCAGGATCGGGCTGCGAGCATTGACCTTGTCGGCCAGGTTGGCGACGAAAGAGTTACCCAAATTGATGATGCTGCCGTCTCGGGCGACATTGATGTTCACCAAGCCGTTGAAAACCTCGATCCCCTCGAAGCGCTGCTTGAGGTAGATATGGGTGGTGCCGTTGTGGCGGGTGACGTAGTTGTCGCTGACCACCATGTCATCGAGATCGGCTGCTGCGAGGCCAAGCTCCGCCCGATGCTCGGTGAAATAAGCCAGGGCGAGATCGTAGGCATCACCTGTTTGCGGACCGGTGAGAAAGCGGATGGGGCCTTCGCCAGCGGCGCCGACCGGAGCGGTCGACATCACCAACAAGGCGCAGACGACAAACGAAGCGACAACTCTGGCATCGAGACGGTGCATGTGGGATCTCCTATCCGGACGGTGAACTTGGTCGAGGTCGAATGGGCCAGTCGAATCCCGTGAGAATTCAACAGGCTCGATTCAAGGTCTGGAGGGGAATTTAGTAGGATAGATCAAGCGGACGACGATTCTATCGTCCCCAAAGCCTCCGCGCAACGACTTGGAAAGACCCAACTTCATGAAGGATGAACACCAATGACCACCAGGCTTCTAAGCGGGCCATGGCTCACCGCGGCAGCGCTGACTCTTGCACTCGGTTCGCCGACATTGGCAGCGGCTGAGGAACTCAATTCCAAAGAACTGAAGAAGATCCAACGTCAAGCCTCGAAGGCCATGGCGGCGGGTCAGCGCGACCAAGCCACCGAGCTTTATCAGCAGATCCTCGACGGCTTACCCACCGGGGACGCCCGCCGCGGCGACGCGCTGTATACCCTCGGCATGCACCACCTGGCGCCAGCGAGCCCACACTGGGACATCGACCGAGGCACTCGGCATCTCGAAGAACTCGCAACATCGAGCACGGATCACGATCATTTTCTAGAGGTATCGATCGTCCGTGGCTTGTTGAGCAAAGCACAGACCGCCGAATCCCAGCTCGACAGCTGCTCCACCGAGCTCGAGCAGGCACGCGGCGAACTCGCGACTCAACGTCAGGAAGTCGAAGAAGTCGCCGATGAGACCAAAGCCGCGGATGGACGCGTCAAGTCGCTCGAGGCTCAACTGCGTAGAGCGCGATCCCAACTGGCAGAAACCAAGACCGAGCTCGAGAAAAAGGAAGAAGCGCTCCAGAAGCTCAAAGACGCTTTGGTCGGACGGGCCGGTGTATCCGGAGGTTGACCACGACGATCTCCGCGCCGGCCGACTCGAAGTCGACCACTGAGCTGTGTTGAGACCTCAACCTTCCAACAAGGCCGCCATTTTGCGTAACAGACGCCGAAACTCGACCGGTTTGGTGTCGTAGTCGTCACATCCCGCGGCCAGCGCCTTTTGGCGGTCTTCCGCCATCGCATGGGCGGTGAGAGCGATCACCGGAATATTGTGCGTCGCCGGATTGGCTTTCAAGCGACGTGTTGCTTCCCAACCGTCGATCACCGGCAAGCTCATATCCATCAGGATCAAATCTGGACGTTCGGTTTCGGCGATCTCGACGCCTTGTTGGCCGTCCTCAGCGACCAGAACTTCGAAACGGCGACGTTTCAACCGCCGAGACAACATATCGAGATTCATCTCATTGTCTTCGACTAGCAGGACTCTAGGCATGCGACAGTGCTCCTTCCGCCCCGCGTCGCGCCACACAATCCGTGACCAAGTCGCGCAGATGGCCCAACAGATGGTCGCGCTGCCCTTTCTTGAGCACAGCATCGACCTGACCATCCAACTTGGACTGTTCCTCCGCCGTCAAGTCCTGCGCGGTGACTACAACCACCGGAATACTCTGCCAGGCTTCGGTGCCGCGAAGCTCGGCCAAGAACTCGAATCCATCCATTTGAGGCATGACCAGGTCGAGCAGGATGAGATCCGGCACCTGGGCGCCGAGGTGAGCCAGCGCCACCAGACCGTTCTCGGCCTCGTCGATGCTCCAGCCGTCTTTCTCCAACCCACGCCGGATCAGATCACGGGTATCGGCTTCGTCTTCCACCACCAGTACGCGGCCGCTTCCCCCGGCGCGAGAGCTGCCGAGATACTTGTCGAGATAAGACGATAGCCGCGAGCGATCGATCGGCTTGGACATGTACTCGGAGGCCCCGAGAGCGAAGCCCATCTCTTTCTCGTCCAACATGGTCAACATGATCACCGGGATGTCGACCGTCTCAGGATCGTTCTTGAGCGCCGAAAGAACTGCCCAGCCGTCCATTCCCGGCATCATCACGTCGAGGGTGATGGCGCTCGGCTTGACCTGCTTGGCCAGCTCTAGGCCGCGCATTCCGTTGATCGCAGAAACTACGGTGAATCCCTCACGGGTGAGGAGTCGACGGGTGAGATCGAGGGTTGCCGTATCGTCATCGATCACTAATACGGTCTGCGCGCCGTCAGGGATACGCTGGGATCCAGAATCCACCGCAGTAGCGTCCCCCGCAGTCCCGTCCCCCCCATTAGCGTTCCCCGCAGTAGCCCTTCGAGCCGACGGACGATCCGCCGTCAATTCGCGCACCACTGCCGGCAGCTGCACGGTGAACGACGTCTCCTTGCCGAACTCACTTTCGACCGTGATATCGCCGCCCATCAGTTGACAGAACTTCTTGCTGATCGTCAGCCCGAGGCCAGTACCGCCAAACTTGCGAGTGGTCGACGAGTCGGCCTGGGTGAACTCCTCGAAGACTTTGGCGATCTGTTCAGGGCTCATGCCAATGCCAGTGTCGGTCA
>JAJCXQ010000813.1 GCA_029263355.1 Acidobacteriota bacterium
CCGGTTGAGAGGGCGGAGCCGCCGGCACCATCCGTATACGTCGGATCGGCCAAGGCCGGCGGTAACGTGGTTACGGCGGGAACGATCGGCACGGCCAACTTCGGCAAGTGATGAAGATACTCACCACTGCTTTTGAACCCCCTATCGTTTGAGTAGCCCTCCTGGTGACTTGACGCAGCCGGCAAGTCAAGGGGCTCTCGAACCTATCGCCACCACTCCCCGGGGGGCTGACGTTACCTCTCAGCCAGCGCCTCCGCTGCACGCGTTCGTTCGAGCCAGGGGATCGGGCGCGAAGCGATAAGCCAGCTTCCAAGCCGCCAAAGCGCCTGGCGTGTCGCCTTGCGCTTGGCGGTTGAGGGCGTCGAGCTCGTGGGCCACGGCGTAAGACGGGCGGAGGGTGAGAGCACGACGTACCAGGTTGTCCGCGTCTTGCCAGTGGCCTTGGCTGTGGCGTATCACCGCCAGGTTGAGGTGCGCTGGGGCAAAAAACGGCTGAGCGCGACGCAGGCTTTCGAGCTCGGCGACGGCGTCGTCGAGGTAGCCTTGGCGGTAGAGCAAGGTGGCGAGTCCGTTGCGAGCCAAAGTGTGATCTGGAGCCTCGGCGAGCAGCGAACGATAGGTGTCAGCTGCGTCGTCGTTGCGGCCGACATCCTCTAGGTGATGGGCCAGGTAGAGACGGGTCGCCTGATTGCGTGGGTCGAGCTCCAGGGTCCTCTCGAGAGAGTCGACCGCCGCTTCCAAGTTGCCGTCTGAGACGTGTAAGCCAGCGAGCAGCAGATGGCCCCCATGATGCTCGGGTGCGATTTGGAGCAAATGATCCACTTCTTGCCTCAGAGCCTCGGCGTCACCGAGAGCTTGGTAGGCGAGGGCCAAATGCATGATCAGGAAAGGATTGGTGGGATCGGTCAGCTTGGCACGCTCGAGCACTGCTGCCGCCAAGGCGGACTGCCCAGCCTCGGTCAACCGTTTGCCCTCCGCCTCGTAGGGTACGCGGGTCTGAGGTCAGAATGCGGTCCGTCAGGTAGACCGGAGTGGATACTCCTGCCGGCTCGGTGGCCGTCTGCAGGCTGCCAAGCAGATTGGCCATGTCATTGTTGAGACGATCCAGTTCTTCGACCTTGCGATTTAGCTCGGCGTTGACGGTCTCGAGTTCCTCGTTGACGGATTGGCTCTCCTCCTTGGCGGTCTCGAGCTCCTCGTTGGTCGACTGAAGCTCTTCGTTCATCGACAACAGCTCTTCGTTTGAGCTCTTGAGCTCCTCATTGACGGTCTCCAGCTCTTCGACAGATGCCTGCAGATAGTCCTGGGTGTTTCTGAGTTCGTTTTCGAGATGCAGCAGGACCGGATCTTCCGAGCTGGTGGTGGTCGGGTCGTCGGTCGAAGAGATGGTGGGAGCGTGTAGACCGATGCCGTTGAACGTAATCAAAAGGAAGTTCGAGGACGCGTCCTCGTTGATCGGCTGGACCACCAGGTCGATGGTCTGAATTTTGTTATTGGCTTTGACCCGGACGCCGGTTTCGACCACTTTGCGTCTCTGCTTGTTGGCGAGATGGATCGCCGCCCGCAGCCTGAGACGGAGACCCCACCGGGCCATGCGCATGATGTTCAGGTTTCGGAAGGCCCGAGAAAGAGAATCCCTTCGGGAACCAGCGCATAGCGTGCCGGACAGGATGATGCAGATTGCGTCCTCGCCACGATCCTCGGCCAGCGAACGAAGGAATCTGTCGACCGGAAGAATCGGCCGGTGAGGCGGGGTGTTGTTGGCCAGTTTTAGGCGGCCCTGCAGGATTGTCAGCTCGGCGCCCGGCGGCGCAATGTAGACTTGGCCTGGCTCCACAGTCACTCCATCTCGAGCCTGGGTAACGGCCATGTCGGTGCGTTTAGCCAGCAACTCGGCCATCAGGCTTTTGCTGGTCGGATCGAGGTGAGAGACCACGACAAAGGCGAGCTCGTTGGTGGCGGGCATGTTGCTGAAGAATGTTTCGAGGGCTTCGAACCCACCAGCCGAAGCGCCGAGACCAACGATCGGGAATAAGGTGGGGTCCGGGCTCGAGGCAGAGTCCGGGCTCGAGGCAGGCCCTGTCGAAGCAGAATGCCCGGCGGTCTTTCGGGTCTCAGGTTCCGTAGGTCGTTCCTTCGCCATAGTTTTCTCTTTTAGGATTCAAGGCTCAATTTCGGCGAGCAGAGCTGCCTCGACGCGGTCAAACTCGGCTTCCACTCTGCCGCAAAGGGAATTTGCGTCCTCCAGAGAGCCGCTCTGAGCCTTCTTCTCGAGAGTGATGCAGAGGGCGCAAAGCTGTTCGGCGCCCAATGTGCTGGTGCTTCCTTTGAGACTGTGTAACAACTTGATGAGCCGTTGGGTGTTGCCGAGCTCGGCCGCCTCGCGTAGGGCGCGGATTCTGTCTCCAACGCTGCTCAAGAAGGTCTCGATGATGCCTTGAAAGACGTAGGCATTGGAGGCGGTACAGGCTCCCACCGCCCTGAGTGTCGCGAGATTGAGGGTGACCGGGGGCAGCGGAGCAGTGGCGGGATCCCGGTCGGCGGTGGAATCGACCTTGGCGGGTGGTTCGGCTTGCCGGTTCAGCCAACGTTCCAGGACGTTCTCCAATTGGTGGATCGTCACCGGTTTGGCCAAGTAATCATTCATCCCTGCAGCGAGGCATTTCTCGCGGTCGTGGTCGAAGGCGTGTGCAGTGATTGCCACGATCGGGATCTGAGGCTGGTAGCGCCCCTTCCGGATCTCTATCGTCGCCTGGTAGCCGTCCATCCTGGGCATCTCACAGTCCATCAAGATCAGATCGTAGGGCGCTCGTGCCAGCGCCTCCAAGACCTCGAAACCATCCGCTACGATATCCACGCTGTTCTCGAGCCGGTGCAGCAACAGCCGGGTGACTTTCTGGTTGACCAGGTTGTCTTCGGCAACCAGGACACGGTAAGGCCGGCCCAACCCGGGGCGCTTCACCCCGCGCCACGCCGAGCTGCTCGATCGAGGTCGTAGCCTGGGTCGCCGCGCCCCTCCTGACCGGGTGACTTCGGGAGGTGTTTCTGTCGCGGTCTTTTCTGGCTGGCGTTGTAGCGGGACGGTGAAGGAGAAGACGCTGCCTTCACCCGGAGTTGATTCCACCCACAGCCGGCCTCCCATCAGCTCGACCAACTGGCGGCAGATCGCCAGCCCAAGGCCGGTGCCGCCAAAGCGCCTGACGGTTGATTCTTCGGCCTGTAGAAAAGGATCGAAGATTGACCCGATCTGGTCGGCCGCAATGCCGATACCGGTATCGCTCACCTCGTAGAGCAGCTCACAATCAGTGTTTCGCAACCTGTCGACACGCGCCGTCATGCTCAACCGTCCGCTGTGGGTGAACTTCACCGCGTTGTCCAACAGGTTGATCAGGATCTGACGTAGGCGCCCGGCGTCACCTGCCAGTCTCGTCGGCACCGCCTCATCAACCTCCAAGACGATCTCGAGACCTTTGTTGCGTGCCCTCTCGGCCGCCAGCTTGGCCACTAGACCGAGCTCGTCTCGCGGGTCGAAGACGACGGTTTCCAGCTTCAGCTTTCCAGCTTCGATGCGCGAGAAATCGAGAATGTCATTGATAACCTGCAGCAGCTGGTCTCCCGAGCGGAAAATCGTCTCGGCATAATCTTCCTGTGCAGGGTCGAGGGGGGTTTCGAGCAGCAGCCCGGCCATTCCGATCACCCCGTTCATTGGGGTGCGCAGCTCGTGGCTCATACGTGCGAGGAAATCGCTTTTGGCACGATTCGACGCTTCCGCTGCTTCTTTGGCCCGCACAGCCGCCTCGGTGTGCCCAAGTGCAGTGACGTCGACGAAGGTGACGACCACTCCGTCGATCGTGTTCTCTATCGTGCGGTAGGGTAGAACCCGCAGGAGATACCGAGTGCCGTGCGGAGTCTCGATTTGACGCTCGATGGTCGTCAGGGTCCGCAGCACGGTCTGCGCGTCGCTCACCAATTCGGCATAGGCGATTTTCGGAGCCATATCCGCGATTGGGCGACCCAGGTCGTCAGCTGCCAGGCTGAAGATGTCTTCGATCGCTGAGGTGAAATTCCTGATCCTCAGGTCACCGGTCAAGAAGATGGTAGGGATCTTCGTGCTGCTCATCAGGTTCGCGATGTCGCTGTTGGCAGCCGCTAGCTGCTCGACATGAGCTTCGAGCTGAGTGTTAGTGACCTCGAGTTTTGAGTTGGTGACCTCGAGTTGGTCTTTCGTGACTTCGAGCTCCTCGTTGAGGACTTGCAGTTCCTCGTTGGAGGTCGTGAACTCTTCGTGGGTCAGTTGAAACTGCTCGGTCGCTTGCGCCAGAGTCTGCCGAGTGGCTTCGAAGGCACCTCCTTCGAAGGCGCCGTCGAGTTGGGTGTTCTTGACGTTTTTATGGTTTCGGAGCAGGTGGGTAGCTTCGGCGAGGAACTCGGCCAGCGGGTCTGTCTCCCTTGGCGCCGCCGGGAACTTCGGCGAGCACCATGGGTGATGGAGCGCCGGTCGTTCACTGACAGGCCGGCGAATCAATACCCAGGCGCTCTTGTCATGCTTGGTGAACAACTCGGTAGCGGTCGTGAACATCTCGAGCGAGTCGTGGAAGAGGATTCCGTCGGCTTCGAGAGCGAAGTGGAAGAGGGGCAACAGTCGTTGCCGCCACTCTGGGCTCAGATCCTCCATGACGCCCCGGCAGCTGACTAAATCGAGCCTCGAGAACGGTGGATCTCGGAGGAGGTCGTGGTGCGCGAAGACGATCATTTTCCGAATCTGCGGGTCGACTCGCAAGCCGTCGTCCTGTACGAGAAAACACCTGCTGCGGAGCTCGGGATCGATGGTCGCGGCGAACTTGGCAGGAAAGGTGGCCTGGCGAGCGAAGCTCAAACCTGTCGGGTCGCTGTCAGTGGCAAAAACCTGCACCGGGACCGAGGTCTCGAGACGGGTTTGGTACTCGGCGACGAGGAGTGCGATCGAATAGGCATCCTCGCCGCTGGCACAGCCAGGGATCCAGATACGTATCGGCCGGTCGACCGGGCGGCCTTTGAAGAAATGCGGAATCACTTCGGTCTCTAAGAGGGCCAAAGCATCTGCATCATGGAAGAGTCCGCGAGGGTTTCCTAGCGGTTTGGATCTCCTGATAGCCACCCTCCTGGGCCACAGGCTACGGTCACCGAGGCCACTAATCCCGATTGTTAATTAAATTCATGAAACAAAGATATTAATTTCAGAAACCAGATTACGTGCTCAGTATGGCATATCCAGCATCACAATTCGAATGCGCGATCCGATGTTTCGACTCGAGCCCCGAGCAAGCGAGCTGCTCCGGGCGCGCGCGATGCTCACGGGTGGAACGTCATCAGCAGCGCGACCCGAGCTTCTGCCAGAGACTCTACGGACAGGTCGCGAAGGCGTCCGAATCCGTGACCGCCGCCGCGGCGTTGCCCAGCGGGTT
>JAJCXQ010000814.1 GCA_029263355.1 Acidobacteriota bacterium
CGTAGGTGCTCTGGGCGTCGCTTCCGTTGTGTGTCCCGCGGTGGGGGCCGTGCACCCCAGATTGTGAACGACGCAGGAGCACGGTCGGGTATAGTTGTCTCGTCGAGCCGACGAGCCACGTGACCGACTGGGCGCCATCGACGACCGAAACAAAACCAACCGAAGCAAAACCGACTCGACCGACGAAGCGAAACATACCTCGAGGGACGGACGTATCCACGAGGGTTTATGGAATCTGGGAAGCTGCAACAAGTCAGGCGATGGGCGCGGCGCGCGATGGAGCTCTTTCCGTTGACTTGGCGGGGCTTCTTTGTAGCGCTGTTTGCGGGCTTCGCGCTGTGGCGTTTTGGCTACGGCACCCTCGATCTGCTGCTCTTCGTGATCGGCATCTCGGGCCTGGTGTTGGTGGTTTTGAGTGTGCTGACGGTGGTCGTTAGCGCACTCTACCTACGGCGCCGAATCCCTGGCGCACCGCCACTGCGACGCCTGGAGGCAGGCTCCTTGATCTCCACCGGCTTTCAGGTTCCCGCCTTGGCCTGGATGCCCCTGGTGCGGATTCGCTGGCAGTGGCTCGAACCATCCGGGGTGATTTGCCGAATCCGACCCCGTGGCTCATTCGCGAGCGAAGAGGTAATCGCTGAACAGCGCGGTTTGGTGAGTGGTGTGCGTCGTCGGATCACCGTCGGCGATGTTTTCGGCTTGAGTGGCGTCAGTTGGGAGAGGGCCGACTCGGGCCCACTGACCGTACTTCCCGATGTGGGACGTCTCAAGAACATGCCGTTGTTGCAACCGATCGCCTCGGCTGAAGGATTGCCTCACCCGATGGGGGCGCCGGAAGGTGATCGCATGGAAATACGCCGCTATGTGCCCGGTGACTCAGTGCGCAACATCATGTGGAAGACCTTCGCTCGCACCCGCCAGCTCAACGTCAGGACTCCCGAGAAAAGTATCGACCGAGCTCGCAAGACCGTCGCCTATCTGTTGACGGGTCCCGGCGACGAACCGGCCGCGGCGGCAGCGCGAGTTGCCCTCGAGCGTGATGGTTTGGGATTCGGCTGGCTGTTCGGCGCCGACGGCACGGCGGAGCCAGCGGAGAGTCTCGACGCCGCTCTCGAAGCGATCGCCCGGTCGAGCTCGTACCGTCACAATGGCGGCCGCCACGCCTCACCTGCTGCCGGGCTGTCGGCTTTTCTCAGCGATCAAGATTCTCATGGTGAGGTGCACTGCATCGTCTTTGCCCCGGCTCGTTCAGGACCGTGGACCCATGACGCTTTAGCGGTGACCCGCAACTTCTCAGGCGCGGTGTCGTTTGTACTGGGGACCGATGGTGTCGCCCAGGGCCGACCCTCGCCACTCTGGCATCGGCTGCTTTTTGTCGAACCCACCGTCGAAGGGATTTCGACTGACCAGCTTGCCGACCTGATGGGAGTTTTTTCGAAAGCCGGTTGTACCGCCCAGGTTGTTGACCGCACCAGCGGACGAACCTTCGACCAGCGTCACCACCTGCAGAGTAGGCACGGCCAAGGCATGGGAGTCGTGGCATGAAGCGTCAACGCGATCCGTGGCTACCGAGCTTGCTACGCGCTTTGGTGCTGGCCCTGGCGGCGGCGATCCTGTGCTGGCGGCTGACGGTTCCGATCGGTGTGGCGATGGCGATCGCCGGGGCGCTCGTCGGAGCGATCACCGCGGATCGACTGGGGCGTGACCGCGGGTCGCCGCTGCGCTTGGGCACGGTGCTGCTGTTGTCGTTGGTGATTGCTGCGATCGGCGCCTGGGCGGCCAGAGTGGTGGTCGGTAGTTCCGCGGCCGCCAGTCTTTTGGGCCCGATGGCGGCCCTCCACACCAGTGAGGCGATGTTGTGGTTCTTCCTCACCGGCCCGCTGGTCTTCGCGTTGCGTTTCACTGCCCAGCGCCGCCCGCTGTGGGCGGTCGCCGAAGTGCTGGCGGTTGCCCTCGCCATTGCTGTCGGCTTCTCGGCGCACCGCGACGGCATGGTGCATCGACCGTTGGCCATCGGCGATTGGGCTTGGTCACAGGGTATTGATCCGGTGGTGATCTTTCTCGGGCTCGGTGGCTTGGCGGTGTTCCTCCTCGCTGGGATGTTGTTGTCCGAAGAACGCCGTCGGCGAATCCCGCTGCACATGAGTGCGCTGTTCGCGCTCGCGCTCGCCCTGCTGCTTTTTGTCCGCGTCAACGGCCTGCCCAAGCCGCAAGGCGCCGGTGATCTCGGATTGACCGGTGATCCGGAGGCTGAAGAGAACGAGCCCGGTGGCGAAGGCGGCGGCCAAGGTCAAGATCAGAGCGATCAGCTGGGGGATATCGAGTTCAAAGACGAATACAACTCCGGCGGTGATCAGGCGCCGGTTGCGGTGGTGGTGCTGCACGACGACTATGCGCCGCCGACCGGGGTTTATTATTTTCGCCAGTCGGTCTTCTCGCAGTTCAACGGTCGCCGTTTGGTGCAAGCCTTGCGCGACGATGTCGACCGTGATGTCGTCAAACACTTCCCCTTCCAGCCGCTGGATGTTCCGGGCGCCCCCGCGGTGTCCGAACGACGCATGGCGTTGCGCACCAGCATGGGATTGGTTGTCGACCACGTGCGGCCCTTCGCTCTCGACTCACCCGCCAAGATCCAGCCGGTCCGCAATCCCAATCCGCTACATTTCCAGCGCGCTTTCGAGGTTCGGTCTCACGTCCAGATCCAGCCTTACGAAGAGCTGCTGGGCCAACTCCCGGGGAGCGCCGACTGGCCCAGCGACCAATGGCAGCACTACACCGAGTCGCCCACCGATCCGCGCTACAAGGAAGTTGCCGAGGGGCTGTTGGACGGGCTGCGCCCCGAGTATCAGGACGATCCGTTGGCCCAGGCTTTGACCGTCAAGAATTATCTTGATGTCAACGGGATCTACAGTCGCAAGAGCCAGCATGCCGATTCCCCTGACCCCGCGGCGTCGTTCCTCTTCGGTGATCTCACCGGTTATTGTGTCCATTTTGCCCATGCCGCCGCGTACCTCTACCGCAGCCTCGATATCCCGTCGCGGGTCGCGGTGGGTTATGCGGTGGAGGAGGGGGCGCGGGGTGGTGGCTCGGCGATCATGATCCGGAGCGGCGACGCGCATGCTTGGCCGGAGATTTATCTCGAGGATGTTGGCTGGGTGGTGGTCGATCTGGCGCCGCAGACCACTCTCGACGAACCGGCTCAAGCTCCGGATAGCGAGCTGCAACGGATGCTCGGCGAGATGATGCGGCAACAGCCGGGTGACGAAACCATGCTCGACGACGAGCTGCGCAACAAGATCAACCTCGCCGCGATCGCCAAGGGGTTGGCGGTGGTGCTGGCCGTGCTTCTCGTGGTGGCTTATGTCATCAAGATCTACCGCCTACTGTCACCGCGTTTCGCCGGTTCAGCGGAACAATATCGGGTGGCCTATCGCGCCACTCTCGACCGCCTCGCCGGCATCGGTCTCCGGCGGCGTTACGGTGAGAGCCGTGAGCGTTTCGCCGATCGTACCGAGCAGATGGCCCCATCGTTCGTCGGCCTGACGCGGGAGCATTTGGGTTCGGCCTTGGGATCGCAGCGAGCCCTCGACGGCGACTCCGTGCGTCGCCTCGCCGCGGCCGTAGATCACGAGATTCAACATCGTATTCCGCGATGGCGCCGCCTGCTTGGCGCCATCAACCCGGTATCCTGGCTATTGGCGCGTTGAGGCGAGCACGGAACACTGAGCACAGCACGAATCGTTCACTTGGAGAATGAGTTGATGGATCGAACCGATACAGACGTCATCGTCGCCTCGCCGGATTTTTTGGATGGTGAAGAAACCGCGGAGATCGCGGTCGAAGAGCTTGTTCAGAAAGATCCCGAAACGGCCGCCGAGCATGATTCGGCCGAGCTCGGATCGGCTGAGCTCGAATCGGCCGAGCTCGAATCGGCTGAGCTCGAATCCACAGCCGAGCTCGAATCCACAGCCGAGCTCGCACCATCGATTGCCACCGAGCCATCGGTCGGGTTGCCCGCCGTCGATCCGTCGCCGGAGCCCGACCCCCTCGCCGAGGCGATGGCGGTCATGGAGAGCCTGCGAGCCCGCATCCGGTCGCAGGTGATCGGTCGTGATGGCGTGATCGACTTAGTGCTGGTGGCTTTGCTGTCGGATGGCCATGTGCTGCTCGAGGACTTTCCGGGGTCCGGCAAAACCACCCTGGCCAAGGCGTTGGGAGCCTCGATCGTTGACGACCTGGCGGACGACGAAATCGCCAGCTTTCGACGCATCCAGTTCACTCCCGATCTCTTACCCTCCGACGTCACCGGTGTGTCAGTGTTCGATCCGGTGTCGAATAGCTTTCACTTCCGCCATGGACCCATTTTTGCCCACATCGTGCTCGCCGACGAGATCAATCGCACCTCCCCCAAGGTCCAGTCCGCGATGCTCGAGGCGATGGCCGAGAAGCAGGTGACGGTCGACAACCAGACCTATCCTTTGGATGAGCTGTTTTTTGTCATTGCGACTCAAAATCCTCTCGACATGGCGGGTACCTACCCCCTGCCGGTCGCGCAGCTGGATCGTTTCTTGTTCAAGATCCGCATGGTGCACATCGATCGCAGCTCAGAGCTCGAAGTGCTCAACACCCATCGTCAGCGGCGCGACATTATGCGCCACGATCTGCCACGGGTGACGCGGACTCAGGTCTTGGCGGCGCGGCAGGCGATCGACGACGGAGTGGCGATCGACGACATGGTCAAGGAATGCCTGGTCGATATCGCTCAGAACATCCGCAACGATGAACGGGTGTTGCTAGGTTCCTCGACCCGCAGCCTGGTGTTGATGTTGCCGGCATTGCAAGCCCTGGCGGCGTTGCGCGGACGCGACTACGTGGCGAGCGAGGATATTCAATTGTTGGCGCCGCGAGTCTTCGAACACCGCATCGATCTCGCGCCCGGGGTCACCGAGCTCGATCGCGTCCTCGAGGATGCGATGGCGAAGCCGGTTGAAAGCCTGGCGCGGTCAACCCTGAGACGGCGATGACAGAAATCCGACGGAATCGGATCAGGCACGGCGCAGGGCACAGCGCCGGTTGGTGGGTGGTCGCCGGCCTATGCGTGGTCGCCGGCCTATGCGTGATCGTGACACCGGCCGTCGCCCAAGAACCGCCGACCGAAGATGTTGTCGACCCCTTCTCCGAGACCCTGGAAGCCCTCGCCATCGAGGCGATGCCGGAAGGATTCGGCCGTGATCCGTCGGTCGCCGCCGCGTGGCAGGCGTTGGATGCTGAACAATACATTCGGGCGCGGGAGATTGCGGAGCACATCCTGGCGGAAGATCCGGAATCCATCCCCGGCCACGCCATTCTGGGTTATGTCCAACATCGGGCCGAAGGCAACTTACCGATCGCGCTTTACCATCTGAAGCGTTCACGCGATCTCTACGAGCAGCGTTATGGGTTAGACAGCGACGAGGACACGCCCTGGCGTTGGCACAACATTGCGGTCAGCGAGTTGGCGTTCGTCTCCGGTGAAATGGGGCGCCACGAGGACAAGATCCGTTACCTCGAAGAACGCGACTCGCTCTACTCGCCCCCCTGGCCTGCCGACCGCGGCTGGCCGCTGATGCGTCTGCGACGTTACGAAGAAGCACGTTTAGTAGTCGAGCAAGCCTTCGAGCTTGGGCACCCGGGCCAGATCTCTGCGGCCCGCACCGCACTGTGCGCGATCGAAGCCGAGCAGCAGCTGCGCGAAGCCGGTTACGAAGCCTGTATGGCGGCGGCGGCCTACGATCGTGAGAACAACATCGGTGGCCCAACCCCCTACACCAACGCCGCCGAAGCCTCCCTCGGCATGTTGCGCATGGATCAAGCCGAGAAGTTGATTTTGGAGGCGTCTGAAAAATTTGTCCCGGGCACGGTGTCGAATCCTTGGCTCGACCTCATGCATCTGTACCTGGCGGAAGGGCGCACCTCCGAAGCCCTCGATGCCCTGCGTCGCATGTTGAAATGGCGCAAGCGCCAGCCGGCCTACATGGACGAGCAAAACCGTGCTGAAACCGAGCTCGCCTCAGCGGTGTTCCTGGTCGTCGCCGGGTACCCGGAAGAGGCGGCGCGCATCACCGCCCGTGCCCTCGATCGCCCCGACCGCACCGGTTTCACCAGCTCCGACGCCGAGCAGATGGAAGCCGCCGCCGCTCTCGTCGATCGCTTGGCCCAGCGGACCCGGGCTGAGCTGCTGATGGAAAAGGCCTCGTGGTCGAGCTTCTTCGATGGCCTGGCGGCGCGGCTCGAGGCGCAACAAGCGCGCCTGCGGGCCTGGTCCTCCGGCCGACGGGCCGCCTCGTTGCTCGCCGACGAACGGATCTTGCTCGCGACCTTGCGGCCCTACCTGGCCGGCTCGGTGGAGATTCCGGAGTGGATCGAGCCCGAGCTCATCGCAGTCCTCGGGCCGGGAGTGGTGGCTGCGTCCCTGATCAAAGCCGAAGCCCGCGAGACCTTGGACGAAGCGGTGGGCTACTTCCGGGCCTACGAGTCCGAGATCGCCTATCTCCAGGGGCGAGAGCTCGACGCCCTACGCCTCGCCGACGAAGCCCTCGAAACCCTACCGCCGCACGAGGCCCTGTTGCGTGATCGTGTTGCCACCCTCGCCGCCCAGGCCGCCGCTGACGCCGGCCTCAACACCCGTTCGATCGAGCTCTTCGACGCCGCCCTACAGCGCGATCCCGGCATCATCCGGCGTTTTGGCCTGTCCTTACCCGCGACCTTCCCCGCCGCCACCGGTGAGCTCGCCGAGATCGCCCGTAAGCTGCTGCGACGCTCACCGCGCTTCCGGCGTGCGAATGGCGGCTACCAAGTTGTCGTCGATGGTGACGATAGCTCCGGTAGCGCCTGCCTGCTCGGCCCGCAACGTACCCGGCTGAGCTGCGCCGAAGTCAAGATCCGTCCCGGCGAAGACGTCGAAGCCCTCGCCCGTCGCCTCGCCGCCGAATTCCACGCCGCCGCCTTTGCCCCCCGTCTCGATCTCACCCAGGCCGACATCCGTTCCCTCGACGGCTCACCCACAGCAGGCGGCGGCCGTGCCAGTGACCGTTTGCGTAACGTCCTCTCCGAGGTGGCGGCGAGCGGCGGTTGAGTCAGGCTGTGTCTCAGCGGCGATCAGCTGTGGCGGTGGTCAAATCGGCGCTGAAGTTACGCCCACTCGAGCTCGCCAGGCAGTGCGTCTGCGCTGAATTCGAAATGCAGGACCCGTCTATTGGTCGGTGACGACGACTTCGAGGAAGCGTGTAGCAACAGAGGGCTCATTGCCATCACCCCACCTTGCGGTACTTCGCAAACCACTTCCGTCACCTCTGCTCGAACGTGGTTCATCCTGAATGACAGGACATCTCATCGATGCGATCGAGAAAAATAGGTCGCAGGATGCTGCGTGATAGAGAATGCCTCTATGGAATTGCTAGATAGCCTGTTCAGCATGCTCGGGCCGCTGCTGCCCACGGGCGCCGCCGCCGTCGCGGTCGGCGTCTTCTTGTTTGCGGCAAATCGCGCGATCGAGCGGTGGTTCACGGGATCGGCGCACGGGCGACTTTGGGGCCAGCTGGTGATGCTGGCTCTTACGCTGGCCGGTGTGCTGGTGGTGATTCTCTCGCTGCCGATCAACGACAGCACCCGTGGCCAGTTGCTGAGCCTGCTCGGAATCGTGCTCAGCGCCGCGATCGCGCTGTCTTCGACCACCATTATTGGCAACGCCATGGCAGGTTTGGTGCTGCGCGCCACCCGCAGTTTTCGGGCCGGCGATTTTATTCGAGTCGGCGAGCACTTCGGCAGAGTCTCCGAACGCGGCATCCTACACGTCGAGATTCAGACTGAGGACCGGGATCTGACGACCCTTCCCAACCTCTTTCTGGTCAGCAATCCGATCAAGGTCGTGCGATCGTCTGGAACGATCGTTTCAGCCGTTGTATCCCTGGGTTACGACGTTGCCAGAAGCGACGTCAGGGGCTGCCTGATCTCGGCCGCCGAGGCCGCGGGCTTGGAAGACCCGTTCGTACAGGTCGTCGAGCTTGGCGATTTCTCGGTGAGTTACCGTGTCGGCGGTTTGTTGACCGAGGTCAAACTGGTGCTTTCCACCCGTTCCAAGCTGCGGGAAGGGATCCTCGACCAACTCCACGGAGCCGGCATCGAGATTGTGTCTCCAAACTTCATGAACACCCGCCCGATTCCAGAAGGGAAACTCTTCATCCCGAGCGCTCCGATCCGGCCGGCACGGCACGACCCGGAGGAAAACCTCGAGTCCCTGGTTTTCGACAAGGCGGAAGAAGCGGAGAAGATCGAAGACTTACGCAAGCGTTTCAAGGGCCTGAGTGAACGGCTTCATGAGATCGAAGGCCTGCTGAAAGACGCGACAAACGACGCCGGGCGGGCGAGCCTGGAAGCCGAGCGAGACCGCCTGACCGCGGAACGGCAGCGCCTGGAGGAAGCCCTCGAGAGCGCGACCGAAGAAGACGAAGACGCGGTCGCCCCGGAGATCGCCCGGCCGGACAAGCCGGATCCCTGAGACTTGCTCACTTTGCCGATCGGATGGGCCCGGGAACGCTACCGCCAAAGATCATCCAACAATCGACGCCGGCCAAACAACAGGAAAAAGAGCGCAAGACCGGAGGCGGTCATCACCGGGATGAGAAGAATTCGAGCTCTATCGACCTGCCGCTGATCGTGATGGTGGCGCTGCAGGCTTCGCCTGCCGAGGCCCTGATATGGGGTAAATGCACGTTTGAACAATTCCTCTAAATCTGGGTGCGAAGCCGTTGCTCGTTTGAGCAACTCGTCAACACCCGGTGCGGAAGCGTTGCTCGTTTGAGCAACTCGTCAACACCCGGTGCGAAGCCGTTGCTCGTTTGAGCAACTCGTCAACACCCG
>JAJCXQ010000815.1 GCA_029263355.1 Acidobacteriota bacterium
CTCGGCATTGCCGAATTCCATCCCACGCAGGCCACCTGCGTCCACGGTATAAAACGACACTCGGTGGGCGTTGGCTTGTCGGATGATGCGTTCGAAACTGCGTGTCGTATCGTGTCGTGGGATTTCGCCATAAGGTCCCGAAGTGTCAAACTTTTCCGCCACGGCATGGAACATCTCTTCGCCGGCGAGCATAGGGATACCGCTCGACACGTGGACCAGCGCTTTGCGCCCGGGAAGCCCGCCAAGCGACTCGAGTAGGCGCTCGAGGGCATTGACCGTATACTCGACGCCGTTCATTTGCTCTTCGGCGTACTGGCGTGCGTAGAGCAGTGCCTGGCTGGAGCTATCGGAGCCGTCGATACGCTGCAAGACCTGTATCTGTTCGCGCCGTCGGATAGCTGCAAATCCTGAATCGTCGATGATTTCGTCCAGGGAATCCGCGATCACCGAGAAGTTCTTGGTAAACGGCTGGCGTACGTCGAGACCACGGCTGTAGGTGACGAGCATCGCCTGATCGGTGGTGCGTAGCGTTCGACCGAGAAATTGCCTGAGGGCCGGAAATACTCGATTACGCTCGATTGAGTTGATGTTGTAGTTGTCGATGAAAATAATCATCCACAACTGGTGCTCGGGAGCGATTTCATCTCCATCCAAGGAGGGGCCGGACTCGAATTCGAGCGTCGGCTGGCGGGGACTGGCTGGCTCGGGAGCAGCTTCCGGCTGGAGGGCCCTGGCGCGGCCATCGGTGACTGCATAGAAGTTGGCGATCTCGGTCCGTAGGCCGTCTTGGGTCACGACGAAGTCGTCCTTGGTCAAGCCCTCAATCGGATTACCTTGTTTGTCGGTGACCCACACATCGATGTTGGCAATTTCAACCTCGACCACGTCGAAAAATTCTTCATCGACTGCTGATTCTGCGGTGGCGTCGTCGGACTTCGATTGGGCCCATAGTGGGATGGGTGATAGCGCGACGGACCACAGCACCAAGGCGAACCAGCCCGCCCGAAGCAGTGCCTGCCCACGGATCGCAGGCTGTGGTGCGTGCTGCGTTGAGCTTTCGGTACCGAGGATGCGGAACAAGAAATGGCGAGGCTGCAATGGGAGTCCTCCGACGGGGGGCGGGAATGCCGAATGGAAGAATAGCAGGAATGCGCGAACGTTGGTTGCGGCGCGTTTGAGGCTACCGGCATGTCGGGGCGGATGGCTGGTCATGTGGAAAACACCGAGAGCTTCTGGCAGAGTAGGGGCATGCAAGGTGCCGATCTGCTGCTCTATCGTCTCGACCGCCTGACCGAGCTACGCCGTGCTCGGCGGCAAGACGCAGATCGGGCTGCTCGTTTGCACCGAATCACGGAGTGGCAAGTCGCACGTTTGGCAAGCACGCACTCCGATCTTCTGGCCAACCCTCGCTATCGTCCGGCGGTGCAGTTCTTTCTCAGTGACCTCTATGGCCCGATGGACTTCCGCCAGCGCGACAACGAATTGGCTCGGATCTCACCGATGTTAGCGCGAGTGTTGTCCGACAACGCGCTGCGCACGATGGGCAGGGCTCTCGAGATGAACATCCTGACCGAAGAAGTCGACGCTGCGATAGAGCGCTCACTGAGCGATCTCGGTTTTTCCGAGGAGTTGGACGAAGAGATCTACCTCCGCGCCTACCGCCGATGTGAAGACGCCGACAAGCGGCGCCGTCAGATCGAGCTGATCCGGGAAGTGGGGGAGGATCTCGACGAAATTGTCGCCCGACCGTGGATCAAACGTGCTCTGAAGATGGCCCGGCGTCCAGCGACGATGTCGGGGCTGGGGGATCTCCACCAGCTCCTCGAGCGCGGCTTCTATGCGTTCCATGACATGCGCGGCGCCGAAGAGTTTCTGGACGCCATCGTCGGTCGCGAGCTGCAGATCCTAGAGCGGATCGTCGCCCGGCATCCGCAGCCGTTTCGGCTCGAAGAGAGCTGACTGGTGCGCTTGCAACGTCATGCCACGGTATCTCGACGAAGGTGCCATCGCTCGAGCCTTGGTACAGGACTGCGTGCTCGAGGTGTCGACATTTTTAACACCTCTCGAGACCGGGATGATGGGTAAGTCTGACCATGATCAGCTCCAGTTCGCTGTTTCCCGAACGAGAGGCCTCTACACTTTCAATGTTGGGGACTTCTGTCGACTCCATACAGAATATCTGGAGGCTGAGAAGATCCACGCAGGGATTGTTGTCGTCCCACGTCAGTGATACTCGATCGGGGAACAGATCCGAGGCTTGTCGATACTGGCTGCCACGAGTTCGGCTGAGGCGATGGGTGACAATCTCCTTTTCTTGCAGTTATGAGGCAGCTTGCTCGTTTCAGCTCCTTCAGAGCTAAAACGAGCAGGTTAGCCGAAGGCCGCAACCAGATCGGCTGAGGTCGCAATTTCATGGCGTCGCTGGCTCAGACTCTCCTCTGAAGCGTTGCCGAGGGCCTCGAGGGTGTCGATGGCGTCGCTCAAGAGGTCGGTACGAACACATTGGGCGCCGTCACGTAACTCGTCCGGTAGACGGTGGCCGAGGCGCTGTGGGATCGATTCGGCGAGCTCAGCCAGTCTGCGATCGATCGCCCGGAGCTCTCGGGCGGTTTGGAGAAGGGAGCTCTGGGCGTCGGGAATGCTGATACGGTGATTGGGCATGAAGGCCTCCTGAAGAGATGGATCGAGCGGCGACTGAGATTTGGATCGTCGCTTCTGGAGGGCTAATCGCCAGCGTGCAAGAAAACCGGCAAAAGTAGGGAGGTTTACTCTCGCAGAGTCAACGTGCCGACGGGAACGGTTGGACAAACGAAGAAGTAGGGACAGCGTGGGCAGGTGATCGGATCGGGCTTGGGTGGGAAGCTTCCGGCCCGCAGATCGGCAAGGTAACGTTCACTCTTCTCGACCCGAGTGATGATCTTCTGGACCGACATGTTGACTACCGTTCGCTGACGATCGGTGAGATGCAACACTTCGAGGTCGAAGCCGTTGAGGCCATAACGCAGACGGGCGCCTGCTTCGAATAGGCCGTAGATGGTGTCGTCGGCGCGGAAAGAGCCTTTGCGCCCGGTTCGTAGGATCCGGATCAGCAACCGATCTTCCGGCAGGGCTGCCCACAGATCTGGCTCGACGGTGACGAGGCCCGCTGGTAGCTCGATCGTCAGCGGTTCGATGGTCTCGAGCCGCAGGCCAGCATGCGCCTTGATCAGATTGGCGATGATGGCGTCCGCCAGACTGCGGTACTGCGGCTCGAAAGCATGACCGGACGGTCCGACACGCTGCCACGCCTGATCTAGTTTGGAGGTGGTCTCTTCGCAGTCTGGGAACGGCCCAGCCGGCCTCGACTTCAGCCAATCCAGCACGGCGTAAATGGCGCGGTGAGTCTTGAGGAAGGCGCCGGCTCGCGAGGTGCCGGCGAGGCCGAACACACCGGCGTAGAAATACCGCCGTGGACATCGCTCGTAGGCGGTGAGGTCGCGAGCCGGGATGGGTTGTTCGCCGAGCCCGGTGATCGACACTGTGAAGTCGTTGGGCGGGGCTGGTTCGATCCGAAATGCTGGCGGAGTTTCCGGACCCGAGGTCTCGAGCCGCAAAGTCTCCAAGTGTAGACACGGCAGGAACTTCGAGGGGTTGCGGCGCACCGTGCCGGTTTTGCGCGAACGGTAGAGGTGAAGGTGAGTCTTGCTGCGCGACAGGCCGACAAAAAACAGGCACTCTTCTTCCGCGTGGTGGGATTGCCGCAGCCGATCACGCTCAGCCATCTCTTCGCCATCCATTCCGACGATCATGCCGCTTGGTGGCGGGCAGCGTGGTGGGCGAAAGTTGGAAGGCAGGCTGCTGGTGGTCATCGCCGGTATGTGGACCGCCTCGAATTCGAGCCCCTTGCTGCCGTGCAGGGTCATAAGTTTGACGCCATCGAGGTGAAGGGCGGTGGCTGGAATCTGGCGCAGATCACGCTCTTCAGCGAGCAGCACCAGTCTGCGCACCTTGTCCAGCAAGCGGGTTGGTGGGTAGCCGCGGCCACCGGGACGCGCCTGTCGCACCAAGTTGAGGAATTGATAGAGGGCGACACATCGCATCGGCTGGCGGGGAGACTCGTCGATGATCAGGTCGCGAAGATAACGACTGGTGTCGAAGAGATAGTGCGCCAGAATCTCCCAGGGGGTCGATTCCCGATCAGCGTTGGCCAACTCTTGTCCGAGTCGTTCGAAACCACGTACGGCGTTTGGGCTGAGATCGTCGAATTTTGTGAGCTGCTCGAGGGCCTCCAGAACGGCGAGCTCCTGATGGCGAATCACCTGCAGGAACCTGTGAAGATCCTGGATGGGGATGGCGTAGTGGGGGAAGGCAGCAACTCGCATTAACGCCCCACCCCGGGAATCAGAAACCAACCAGAGCAACGACAGCATGTCCCGCACTTCATCACGCTCGAACAGGCTGCCGAGATGGAGGACCGGAATACCGCGGGCTTCGAGGCCAAGGGAGAGGTGGTTGAGTTTGGCGTTCGAGCGACACAGCACCGCTTGATCGGTGAACGCGATGCCTTGATCTCGCAGCTCGAAAATGCGGGCTGCAACAAGCGAGATCTCTTGCTCACGATCCGACGCTACCCGGATGTCGGGTGGGTGGGATGGCGCTTCTGGATCGGCGGTCATTCGGCGGTGGGATTGGAGTTGTAAATCCAACATCTGATCCGAGACCCGCATCGTTCTGGCGAACCGGGTCAAGGTGTCGACGATCTCGCCGCTGGACCGGTAGTTGATGCCGAGAGCTTTGCGCTCGGCGCCGGGGAAGTCATCTTCGAAGTGCGCCATGTTGGACGCGGAGGCGCCACGGAAGCGGTAAATCGATTGACGGGAATCGCCGACCACCCACAGCCGCCGGCCATCGCCGGCGACTTGCTGCAGCAGCTCAGCGCTCGCGCGGTTGACATCTTGATACTCGTCGACCAAGACGTGGCGGTGCCTTAGACGCACTGCGGCCCGTACCCCAGGGTGGGATCTCAGCAGGCGCGTCGATTTCATGATCAGGTCGCCAAAGTCGACGGCCTTGCGCCACTCGAGGGTGCGTTGATACATGTCGTAAACCTTGGCGACCTCCAGCGCTTTCTCAGCTGCCTGCCGTTCTTTGTCGGTGCTGGCGTGAGCTTGCATGCTCCGGGCGAGCTCTTGATACGCCGTTGGATCCACCAATTCGTCCTTGGCTCGTGAAATGGCGGCGAGTATCTCTCGCAGCTCGAGGGCCGGTTCATAGAGGTTCTGGTGATGCTTCAAGCCCAGGGCAGGCAAGGCTTCTTCGAGCAAGGCGATGGCGTCACTGCGATCGATGATGCGGATGGTGTCGTCGAGTCGCACCAATCGATGGTGCTGGCGCAGTAGCTCGAGGCCGAAGGCGTGCAGCGTACCGGTCCAGATTGCCGGCGCCAGCTGCGGCAATACTTCGGCGACACGATCGGTGATTTCTCGCGCAGCTTTGTTGGAGAAGGTCAACGCCAAGATAGATGCCGGGTCCGCTCCTCCGTTGATGAGGCACAAGATGCGGGCGATGAGGGTTCGCGTCTTACCGGTACCCGGGCCGGCTTCGAGCAGCAGGGGAGTGCCGTTGTGCTCAGCCGCCGCCCTTTGGAAGGAATCGAGACTGAACTTTGGCGTCGGCGTTTTGTGCTGTCCTGGAATCTGATCTGACGGTTGTCCTGGCGCTGGCTCTGGTGCTGGTGCTGGTGCCGGCGCTGGCTTTGGTGCTGGCGGCTCCGGTGTCAACAAGGATTCGCACAGCTGCTGGCGGACGAGATCGAGCGGCAACTCGTTGCGTGCTGCGATGGTCGAGGCGGTCAACTCCTGGTCCAGAAACAACTGTCGAGCCTGATGACGCGGCAATAGTAGCTCACGTGCATAGACGTTGGCCTGCAACTCTTGGCGTTCACGGACACCGTATGATGCGACGCGCTGGGCGCCAGCAGGCGTCGGCTCGTCCGACGCAGAGGTGTCGGTGTCTTCGAGGCTACAGACCAGCGTCCCTTCGTGCAGCTCGAGGTGGCCGAGTTCGTGGGCGACCAGCGCGGTGGCCTGATCAGACTCGACGTCAGCGTTGTAGAAGATAGCTTCGATGCCGCGGTCGAGCACCGCTTCTGCGCCGTTGAGCAGGGTGTCGTCGGGAGTAAGAGGGAGTAGGTCGTAACCCTGCTGCCGGCAGCAGGCAGTGATCACCTGCCAGCCGGTTGCCTCCGGGGCGTCGATGAAGGGCAGCGTCTCTCGACGGAGCGCCCGTGCTCGTTGACGAACAAGCTCCAGGGCCTCCATGGATGATCCTACGTCGGCAGCTTACGGCAGCTGAGTCTCGGCTGGCATGTCGCCGCAACTGATGCGCCGGACTCGTTGATTTTTGCTTTGCGTTTTCTGGGGTGCATATACTCCTGAATATAGTAAATAGGAAGAAAATGTTCAATATTGGTGTGATAGCGGAGTGCGCGGATCATCCCTGGACGAGGGCTAGGTCGACTCCAATGCGTCGGCTTCTGGGGGCGCGGTCAACTCGAGAAAGCGAAACGCCGACTCGACCTCGGCGTGACTACCAACCAGCACTAGAACGTCGCCGGCCAGCAGGGACAAGTCGGCAGCGGGATTTCGAATCGGCTGGTCATTGCGCACCACCGCGATGACGGAGGCGCCGGTTCGCCGGCGTAAGCCGAGCTGCGCAAGACTCTGACCGGTGGCGGCGTGCCTTTCGACGAGGAGAAAGGTATCGGTGGCGCCGGCTGCCAGGGCCTCTATCAGCTGGCTCGATAGCCCAGCTGGCGGTAGATCCCGCAGCATCTGGTAACCATCTGCCCGCAGGACTCGCGCTTCGGCCTGAATCACACTGCCCGGCACGTGCAGGCGTTTGAGGACGTTGGTAACGAGCTCGATTGAGCTCTCGAATTCCTCGGCGATGACAAGATCGGCGCCGAGCTTCCGCAATTCGTCGATCTCCGCCAGGTTGCGTGAGCGAGCGATCAGAAAGAGCTTGGGGCTGAGTTGTCGGGCAAGACGGATCCCTTGGCGCAGCGCCAGCGGATCGGAGATTGCAAAGACCGCGACTTGCGCAGCCGCCAGGCCGCTTTGGTGCTGAATTTCCGGTCGAGTGATGTCGCCGTAGAGGATCGGTTCGCCGGTTCTTTTGCCCTCCTGTACCGACAAGTCGCTGAGATCGACGACGATGTAGGGGATACGCGCCGGGCGCAGCACCCGGGTGAGGTGGCGACCGCTAAGACCGTAGCCAACAATCACCACATGGTTCTCGAGCTGTGTTGGGGCTCCCGGGGCTGAGTCTTGTGCGATTGAGCCTGAACGAGCCGACAGCATGTCGACCAGCCGCGGGGCACTCGCAATCATGATCGGAGTCAGCAACATCGTCAAAACGGCGGTGGCGATGGTGAGTTGGTATTGGCTTTCGGAGAGCAGCCCGTGGTCTTGGCCGGCGCTGATCAACACCAGCGAGAACTCGCCGACCTGGGCCAGACCCAAGGCGGCAAAAATCCGGGTGCGAAGGGGAAAACCGAGGATCGCGACCACCAGCCCAACAATCGCCGACTTGAGGACAAGGACTCCAAGGCCGAGGCCCGCGATCCACACGATGTTGGCAGCCGCAAAACTGAGGCTCACCAACATACCGACCGAGATGAAAAACATGCTGTTGAAGACATCGCGAAAAGGGCCGATCTCTGCCACCACTTGATGTTGGTAGTCGGATTCGGAGAGCAAGATGCCGGCCAGGAACGCGCCGAGGGCGAGCGAGAATCCCAGCGCCTCTGTGACCAAAGCTCCACCGAGGCAGGCAAAGAGGGCGCCGATCACAAAAAGCTCGCGGATACGGGTGCGCACCAACAACTTGAGAAAGATCGGCAGCAGATAATGCCCGGCAGCAAACACTGCAGCTATGACGCCGAGACCGCCAGCGAAGCGCAGCGCCACGTCGCCCCCCGAAGCCTCGGTATTGCCAGCAAGCAGCGGCACCATGAGCAGCAAAGGAACAATCAAGAAGTCTTGGAACACCAGGATGCCGGTCGCAACTTGACCGTGGGGCGCCTCGAGCTCGCGCCGTTCGTAGTAGAGCTTGAGGACAATTGCGGTGCTGCTCAAGGCGACCACCGAACCGAGATAAATCGCTAACCGCAGGGGCGTGCCGACAAGAAGAGCGATGGTCATGATCGCCAGCAGGGTCAGGCTGACTTGAAGCCCGCCGCCGACGATCAACAGGCGCCCGAGAGCACGTAGCCGTGCCGTCGACAGCTCGAGTCCGATGCCAAATAGCAGAAAGACGATCCCGAGCTCGGCGAAGATTTCGACACTGTGGGTATCGTTGATCCACTCAAGGCCGTAAGGACCCACCAGCATGCCGGTAATGAGAAAACCGACCACCGGTGGCAGACGCAGCTTGGAGCTCACCGCAATGACGGTGAGAGCGGCGCCGAAGAGGACGACAACGTCGTGGAGAAGAGGAATTTGTGGCATCACGGAGTAGGGCTGACCAAAGTTGCGAGCCCAGGGATCCGAGAGCTCGTGGCGAGCATTGTATGCTTGCGAGCCGGCTAGGAGCCGTTTCTAGTCGAGGGCCAACAAACCCGCCTTGTCTTCATCATCGAGAGAAGAGCGCTGCACCGCGTCGGCGAAGGTTTCTTTAGAGCCGACTTCCGGGCGGTTGGCTGATTTGAAGCTCAAGCCTGCCGGCACACAGGCCGGCGCGGCAAGGTGCGCGTCGAGGACAGCACCCGGAACTTGGAGGGCAGACGCGAGATCTCGGTTGAGTGACGACGGCAGCGTCGTTGCGACGATTCTGCGGTCTCGTAGCTTGGCAAGCAGAGTTTTGTCGATTCCAACCGCCGCCGCCACGCGCCGCATTCCGGTAGGTGACAGCGGTGTGAAGGGATTCAGTGGCGCCGGGCCGCCACCAGAATTGGCGTCGCGGGCGTCCAGGTGTTGGCGAAAGCGCGCCAGCACCGACGGCGTTGCAGAATCGCCTTTGGATAGCTCGACGCCCTCGGAGGTTTTACCGTCGTCGGGCAACTGATCCTGCAGTACCCATTCGACAGCAAACTCGGTCAGCTCGGCCGTGAATTGTGGGTAGCGGCTGATGGTGGCCTCGAGGGCCGCGGCGTCCAGCGAATCGCTCCTAGCGACCAATTCTTGGAAGGCATCCTGAAGGCTTGAACCTGGGCTCGGTGCGCTCATTCCGGGCTCTCCTGCAGCATCTGCAACCGCCGTTCGGCGCGCCGTAGACGGTTGCGTAGGGTTCGTTCGGAACACTTCAACAGGCTCACCAGATCTGGATGAGCTTTGACCTTGGAGCGTAATGGGATGCCGGCCAGTCGATGCAGCACCAAAACGTCGCGTTCCGGAGCGGCGAGAGAGGCCAAAGCCTGCTTGATCATGAGCCGATCTTCCTGTCGTGCTCGGTCGGATTGAAGACGGTCGATGGCTGGGATGGTCGAGTCTGGGTCACCTTCGCCAGCGCAATAGTCATCGAGCAGAATCTGGCGTTGGTCGCGCCGCCTTTGACGACGGCAGGCATCAATTCGCAGGCGTTTCAGCGCCAAGCCGAAGCGCACTTCCAGGAAGTCGGCTTCGTCTCCCGGCCCGAGCAGCGACAGGGCCAACCGGTCGAGCACATCCTCGCGAATGTCTCGCGCCGCAGCCGAGGTGAACCCTCGAACGCTGCCGTGAAGGCTCGCCTCACAACGCTCCAGCAGCAGCGGCGTCAGCTCGTCGGCAAGGCGCCTGGAGCCGTCTCGAAGGTCCTGGCGTATCAGATGGACGATGCACTCGGACGACATGGATTCTTCATCACCGGGCTTGGCGGACGCTCGCGCTCTGAGTTGGCCAGCCGGCAGCGCGACCGCGTTTGCAATCTCGTGCTCGATGCTGGCTGGACGTTGTAAGAACTCGCCACTCCCCGTTTGTCGAGTCAGTGGCGTCACAGTTACGGCAACGGATCTTGCCGCCTTACTCATGGCTGATCGTCCCAGCCCACAATAACCGGCAATGCGAAACCAACCGGCAAGGCGAAACCAACCGGCAAGGCGAGAACCGGTAGATCGTGCAGGAGGCTTAGATGGGTTGAGTCGCGCATGTTGCCAGAGCTCGAAGCCGCAGGATGGCTGACGAGTCTCTAGCGTTTCATATTCCTACTGACGCTCGCAAACCCAGCCTCACAGACCAGACTCACCTCTAGGAGGGCCACTCGAGGTGGTCAAGGTGCTGTCGTCGGTGGGGCAGCAGCGGTGGACTCAGAGCACCATCGATAAGCAGCGATCCCTTCGAGCTCTCGAATGAAGATCTGATCGGCGCTTACAGCTAGGTGCCCCCAGGTCTCGGAAGACGCAATCTCTTGGCTGTCGAGTACGTCGAGAGCCGCAGGATGTGCACGGATCAAATGGAGCTCACCGCGCTCGTCGAGCGCCAGGATCTTGTCACCCTGCGTCGCCATGCTCCAGTACTTTCCGAAGGGTTGACTGGTCCAGCAGCCTTCGCCGGTGGCGAGGTTTAGGCAGGCGAAGCGTTGGTTCTGTAGATGTATATAAGCGTGATCGTCGATCACGATCGGGGAAGACATATAGCCGTGGATCTTGTGTTTCCAGGTCTCGGAGACGTCGAAGCCGTCTGCCGTCGACTCGATCCCGAATTGGAACGATCCGTTGCGGTAAGAGCTGGTGAAGACCGAGTCTCGCCACACCGTGGGCGTCAAGATATTCATACCGCGGAAATGCGGCACCGGCTGTGACCAAAGGATGTCGCCATTGTCGGGATCGACGCCGTAGAGGGTGGTCCGCGACTGGACGACGAGTTGCTCACGCCCCGCAAGAGAAGCCAAGACCGGTGATGCAAAGGCTCCGCTCTCGCTGATCTTGCCGTCGTCTTCGAGACGTCGCCACAAGGTCTCTCCGTTGCGTTTGTCGAGCTTTACGACAGAGTTTGCGGCCTGCACGTAGAGAACATCACCCACCACCAAGGGGGAGCTGGCGAAGCCGAAGTGAGGTGGCTCGGTGCCGAAACGCTGTGGGAAATCGACCCGCCAGCGTTCTTTGCCCGTGTCGGCGTCGAGGGCGACGAGCACTTCGCGAATACCTCCAACGAAGAGTGTCTCGCCATCAAAAGCGGGAGTTGACCGAATCCAGGAACCGTTGCTCGCCGCGAAAAAGGGAACCTTCCAAGTGCCGGGCCAGGCGGCGCGCCACAGCTCGCGCCCGGTTTGCCGATCGAGAGCGCGGACGATTTCGTTGTCGCCACTGGTTTCGGCTACGAATACCCGGTCCGCGGCGACGATCGGTCCGGGGTAGCCCTTACCGAGCTCGACCCGCCATTCAGCACGCAGGCAGTCGAGGTTGTTGGGCCACATGTCACCGCCTGCTCGGCCGTCACGATGGGGCCCTCGCCACTGGGGCCACAGGGTGTCCCACTCCTCGCTAGCGGCGGCGGGAATGACGGGTGAGACGAGCAGTAGCAGTGCGGCGGTGACAAAATGACGGATGGGCCTGGGCATGACTTTTCTCCTGTGAACGAGGCGTACACAGAGTCATTCGAGGAACGACTGGCAATGGATGCGGGCCTCTCGCCTCGAGGCGAGGCAGCCGCGTCGTCAAGGCTTGCCGAGGAGCTCGAGCACCGCGACGGTCATGGCATAGATACCGCTGGTCACCGAGGGCTCGGGATCAATCTTGAAGAACGGTGAATGATGGGATGGCACCGGCGGTCCGCCAGCAGCTTCGGCGTCAAGATCTGCTTGCGGCGTGCCGCCAACTACGAAGTAGACACCGGGGACTTTGTGTTCGGTCTGTACGAAGTAGGCGAAATCCTCGGCGCCCATGCCGTCGCGCTCTTCGTCGAAGAGCTGGTTTTCTCCCAACTCGCGGACGAACGCTGCTCGGATTCGGTGTGCCAGCTCGACATCGTTCGAGGTGGTCGGCGTGGCTTCGGTGGAGAGGTCGACTTTGGGTAGCAGATCTTCCGGCAGGCCGGCAGTAAGTGCCACCCCGGTGGCGATGCGCTGAATACCAGCGAGCAATTTGGCGCGGGTTTCCTCGCTGTCGGCCCGCACGGTGAGCTGCAGTTTGACTTGGTCGGGAATGATGTTGTGTTTGAAGCCACCATGAAACGACCCGACCGTCACGACGCCGGGCGCCAGCGGCGGCAGCTCTCGGCTGACCAAGCCTTGAAGAGCGATGACGATTTGCGACGCGATATAGATCGGGTCCTTACCCTTGTGTGGCGACGCGCCATGGGCGCCGACGCCGAAGACGGTGATGTCGACACTGTCGGAAGACGACGAGATCAAGCCGGCATCCACTTCGACTTTCCCCGCCGGACGGCCAGCAGAGACATGGAAGGCGAGAGCGTAGTCAGGCACACCGAAACGCTCGTACAGGCCATCGTCGAGCATCGCGCGGGCGCCGCCAATACGTTCCTCAGCGGGCTGTCCGATCAGCATCACTGTGCCTGACCAACGATCCCGCATCGTCATCAGGCGCCGGGCGGTGCCGACCAACGAGGTGATGTGGACGTCGTGGCCGCAGGCGTGCATCACCGGCACTTCGTCACCGGTGATGTCGACCTGGGTGACCGTCGAAGCATAGGGTAGGCCGGAGTCTTCTTTGATCGGCAGGCCATCCATATCTGCTCGCACCAGCACCAGTGGTCCTTCGCCATTGGCGATCATCCCTACCAAGCCGGTGCCACCGACTCCTTCAGTGACGTCGACCCCTACTGCGCGCAGCTCTTTGGCGATCCGCGCCGCAGTTTGCGATTCCTTGAACGACAGCTCCGGGTTGCGGTGAAAGTGCTCGAAGAGCGCTGCTAAGTGAGTGCCGTAGTCTTCGGAGACCGCAGCCTTCAAGCGTTCGTCAGCGAAGGCTGACTGTGCGATCCAGGCGCTTGCCAGAGCCAGGGCTAGGAGTCTTCGCATCATCGTGGATCTCCAACATTTAGGAATGGTCGGAAAACTGATGATATACGACCACTCACCTCGATTACGGGGCGTGGTCCATCGCCACGCGGGGGCTGCGGACCGACGGTAACTCGATTTCTGAGGGGGCGATGCGATGGTCGCTCCGCGGTTGCCAATCCAGGTCACGGATCGCGGCGTAGAGAACCATCTCCCAAACCAGGGGTATCGTCGCCCGAAGCTCGGCCACTCGGTCCGCGATCTGACGCATCAGAGCCTGGCGTTGCTCGACGTCGACGGTGTACATCGCTTGCTCGATCCAAGCGTCGAGAGTCGCATCTGTGAGCCGTGAGTTGTTGCCGATACCGAGGCCGGTCTCTAAATCTTTCGAATGGACAATGTTGGCATAAGCATCATTGGCGTCGTGGATGTTGTTAAACCACTTGAGTAATGCGATGTCGTAGAGCCCCTTCTCCGACAGCTCATGGAACCGTTTCGATGGGACCACTAGCAGGTCGGTTGAGATTCCAGCTTCAGCTAGCTGAGATGAGATCATCAGACACAAGTGGGCGTCGCGCTCGAGACAGATGAAGCTGGAGTTTTCGACGGGATTGCGCAGCTCGATGCTGTTCACCAGGGTGCGCGATCTGGCAACGTCACGGACGGGAGCCGCGGAACGCTCGACGAAACCAGCGCTGCTCGGACTGACCAGCTGATTGGCGGCCCTTGCATAGTGCTCAAAGCCTTGCTCAACCAAAGCCTCTCGATCCAAAGCGAAATCAATTGCGGCCCGGAAAGCGTCGAGTCTTGGCTGAGCGCGTTGAACGTTGAGTTTCAAGTAATAGACGCCAGGGCTGATGCGGGAGAAGATCCACAGTTCGTCGTTGGCATCGACGGTGTCGGCTAGAAGTGGAGTCAGCTGGCCGAGGTGAGTCTGTCCGCCAAGCAGTTGGCTAACCATGGTTTCGGAGTCCGAATCCATCTGAAAAACCACTTCCTGTGCTTCTGGAGCGGGGCCCCAATAGTCGGCAAATCGTCGCAGTCTGACGTGCTTTCTTGGCTCGAGCTCCAGCCACCGATAGGGACCTGTACACGTCGGAGCATCGAGGTCGTAAGGGGTGCCTGCCGGCATGATCCCGATGAAAGCGAGCTGTTTGAGAAGCAGCGGATCAGGTC
Organism: Acidobacteriota bacterium; assembly: GCA_029263355.1. Lineage (GTDB taxonomy): Bacteria > Acidobacteriota > Thermoanaerobaculia > Multivoradales > J023 > JAAELT01. The sequence goes on from JAJCXQ010000815.1 coordinate 14,089, forward strand.
GCCGAGTCGAGATGTCGAGAATGTAGGAGTCGACGGGGGTGATATCGGAAATCGTCGCCAGACGGGTTCGAAGTTTGCCCCGTGGGTGGTGCTTGGCGCGCTCGAGGCTGTGTTGCACATCCTTGGCCGTCAGGGGACGGCCGTCATGAAACCGGACGTCTTGACGGAGACTGAATCGAAGCGTGGTCGGCTCGATCTGGCGCCATGAGAGGGCGAGACCCGGTCGGATCGTTCCATCGACGTCGAACTCTACGAGCTTTTCGCAAACGCTGGCAAAGATACTCTCGGAGCTGACGGTGTGTTCTTCGTGCGGGTCAGGTGAGGTGAGTTGTCCCACCAGAGCCAGGCGGAGAGGGGGCGAGGTCGGCTCTAGACTCTCGGCTCCGTAGCTGAAATTGTCGATGGCGAGCGTTGCGAGGAGTGCCATGGAAATGGCCAACGCCAAGTAAATTGCGGTCGTTGAGAGGTTACGGTGAGTCTGCATGTTGAACTGCCTCCGAGCCATGAATGGCAATCGGTTCGAGCAAGAACGGCGGACATTCGCCTGCTCGGGTCGACGTTCGGCTGCGGCTGAACAGTTCTAGTTTGCAGCGCCGCAGCTCGAACGTGCACAGTTCAACACCTGGCTCGTAAAGGGAACATTACGAAAACTGAAATGTCCCTTGCGAGAGCCGTAGAGAAAAGTAAATGTTTACATTGTCGGCGAATCAGAGACTTGCTCAAAGCATTTTGGTGCTGCTCGAAGCCGTGTCATGACCCGCGGCGAAATCGCAAGCGTGCCGGTCAGCTGACGGATTCGCGAGCTTCGAGCAGGAAGTTGGCGACTTCTTCGATATCGCCGGTGATGATCTCGACGCGACTGGCGAGAATATTGTGGGCGATCTGGGTAGGCACCGCGATGATCAGCCCGGCAGCGGTTGTGGTTAGCGCTTCCTTGATCCCCAGGGCCACTAGTCCAGGGTCAGAAAGGCTGGCGTCGACGAGGGCCTGAAACGAGTCCATCATGCCAGTGACTGTGCCCAAGAATCCCAGGAGGGGGGCCGTCACTGCGGTCGTGGCCAGAATCCCGAGCCCGCGATGCAGGCGTCGTACCTCTCCTTGGGCCCGCCTTTCGAGAGACTTCTCGAGGTGCGACGATGAGCTCTTGAAGTGGCGGAGCCCCGCCATGGCGACCCGGGGCGCCGGCCCTCGAGTGGCTTCGGAGATCTTCATCGCTTCGCTGACTGACTGCCCATCGAGAAGGGCTTTGGTCAAACCGGTGAGATAGGTTTTCATGTCGGTGCGTGCTTTTCTCAAAGCCCAGCCGCGTTCGACGAACGATCCCAGCGCAATGATCGAAAAGATCAGTAGGGCCCACATCACCCAGCCACCCTGGTACATCAAGTCTAGGACAGTCGTCTTTATCGTGGTCATTTCCATCCGGTACCTCCTTTGGAAGACTTGGACACATTGATGCGGATTTCAGTTCCGCTAAACTTCGCTATCCAGTTATGAATTCCGTCCTTTTGATCATTGCCGCCTTCTTCTCGTCGACCCTAACCGCGATCATCGGGCTCGGTGGCGGAGTACTATTGATCTCGCTGATGCCCGGACTGTTACCGGCGATGGCGGTGATTCCGGTCCATGGTGCAGTTCAATTGGCCAGCAATGTTTCGCGTGCGTCGTTGGGGTTGCGGCACGTGCAGTGGCGGCTGGTTATGGCCTATGCGATCGGCGCAATCCTCGGGGCAATCCTCGGGTCTCGCGTCGTGGTGACGATGCCCGAGCGGGCGTTGCCGTTGCTGC
>JAJCXQ010000816.1 GCA_029263355.1 Acidobacteriota bacterium
CATCTTACCGGGAACCTGCGACCGGTAGGGTACGTCCTTGGCGTCCTGAATCGGCAGGCCGTCGAGGTCCGCGCGCAGCGCCACCGTCCCGCCGTCGGGGCGACCGTGGATCATCCCGAGCACGCCGGTGCCGCCGACACCGTCCTGGTGCTCAATCCCCAACTCGTCGAGGATCGCCTGCACCCGCTCAGCTGTACGATGCTCCTCCAGGCCCAATTCGGGATGGCGGTGCAAATCGCGGCGGATCTCGATCAACCAGGGCAGGATTTCTCGCGCTGCTGCCAAAAGCTCCGCAGGTCTAAAAAGGTCAGTGGATGACATGGGTACCTCTCTCACGAGTCCTTGGAGGATAGGAGGTCTGTGTCTTCGGACGTTGGGTCATCCGGACGCACGAACGACTCTTAGGATAGGTGGGGGCAGGCCAAAAGCCAAGCCTCCGCGACCGGCTGGCCGCTGTCGGTGGACACCGTGCCCATGACGGTGAACACTGTGCCTACGGCAACGACAGCTGTCGATGGCATCGACACCCCGGCATTCCTGATCTGCTCTGAGCGCTGTGGGTCCAACCTGATACGCGCCATCATGAATGCCCACCCGCTGGTTTACGCACCACCTCCCATTCACCTCGCACGGGATTTCTGGCTGAACATCTTCCGCTACGGGGACCTTGGTCGCGACGAAAACTGGCACCTGCTGATTCACCACGTGTTGCACAGGTTCCATCACTGGCCAGCGACCCTCGGTTTTGATCTGACCGAGGATGAGCTACTCGACCATGTCGGGGACCGAAACTTCAAAAGCGTCTACAGGTACATCTACCTCAAAGGCATGCGACTCGCCGGCAAGACGCGATTGTTCTTGAAAGAGAACCACACCCACCAGCAGCTCAGTTTCTTGGAGGCTCATTTCCCCAAGGCGCAGTACGTGTACCAAGTGCGCGACCCTCGCGATTATGTCCTGTCGTGTAAAAGGGTGTCTCGTTGGTACCCCCACTACGACTCACTTCCCAAAGCGATCGAAGTCTGGCGGGAAGATCAAGAGCGGTCGCTGAATGCACTCTACACGCTCGGTCCCAAGCGACTCTTCGTTCAGAGATACGAGGATCTGCTGGCAGAGCCGGAAGTTGTGCTCCGCAGCCTCTGCGGTTTTCTCGATATCCCGTTCGATCCCGCGATGTTGAGCTTCCACCGGACGAAAGAAGCCAAGCTGGCTGCCGAGAGGAGCCCCGCCTACTGGCGGAACCTGGCAAAACCCTTGATCGCAGACAACGTCGCCAAATACCGTCAAGGACTGAGCTCTAGCGAAATCCTTCTGGTCGAGCAACGCCTGGGAAACCTGATGCGTCAGCTCGACTACCCGCCTGAGACCACGGATCCGGGGATCGTCTCTCGCTCCGCAGCTCTCCTATGCGGTGTCGTCTCGCAGCTGCGCGGCTTCGCGAGACGCTCGGCCTTGAAAGCGGCTCAGTGGTTGAAACGTATGTTTTCGCGCCGCACTGAATTGCCATACACCCCCGACAACAGCGCCGTGGATCAGCATGAGTTCATACGACGCACTGAGTTGATGAGGCTCAAATCCTGCGTCGAGTTTCCATATCACCCTGAGAGCAGCAACCTGGATCAGACCGATCCTGAGTGCCCGAGCGTTGCCGGGAGAACCTGAATGCCTTGGACCAACTTCGCAGGCCAGTGAGAGACATTTTCGCTATGAAAATACCCGAAAACGGAATCAGCCGAGAGGGCGTCCTCGACCAGCTACGGGCGTATCGCGCACAGGACCCGGACTGGCGTGAGGGCAAGATCTTCGGCCATGTATTTCACGCCGAGGACGATGTCGTCGATACGGTCGAACAGGCGTTTCACCTCTTCATGTGGGACAACGCGCAAGACACCAGCATTTTCGGCAGTCTGCGACGACTCGAGACCGAGGTCGTGGCCATGGCGTCCAACCATGTGCGCGGCGACGAGCAGGTGATCGGCAGTTTTACCAGCGGCGGGAGCGAGAGCTGCCTGCTCGCCGTCAAGACCGCGCGCGACTGGGCGCGGGAGAACAAGCCAGACATCAGGCAGCCTGAGATGATCCTGCCGATCACCGCGCATCCGTGTTTCCACAAGGCCGCCCACTATTTCGACCTCAAACCGGTGATCGTGCCGGTCGATCCGGTCACGCTCCGCGCCGATATCGACGCGGTCAAGGCCGCGGTCACCGACGACACGATCCTGCTCATCGGTTCGGCAACGTGTTTTGCGTTTGGCACCACAGATCCGATTCCCGAGTTGGGCCAGATCGCACTGGACCGAGACATCTTGCTGCACGTGGACGGTTGTATCGGCGGATTCATGCTCTCGGTCTACCGCGCGCTCGGCCACGATGTACCTGACTACGATTTCACGGTGCCGGGCGTGACCTCGCTGTCAATGGATTTGCACAAATACGCTTTTGCCGCCAAGGGCGCGTCGGTCATCTTGTACAAGAACAATCAGCTCAGGCAGCACCAGATCTTTACCCACTCGGGTTGGCTCGGATACACCATCATCAACCCGACCTTTCAGAACACCAAACCGGGTGGCCCACTCGCCGGCGCCTGGGCGGTGCTGCGTCACGTCGGGAAAGATGGCTACAGCAAGATCGGCGAGGCGCTCAAGCAGGCGACCGACGCGTTCATCGCCGGCGTGGGCGAGATCGATGACCTGTTCATCATGGGCGAGCCCGACATCTGTCTGGTCGCGTTTGGCTCCGATACGATCGATGTGTTCGAGCTGTGCGATGAGCTCAAGGCGCGCGGCTGGTACGTTGGACCGCTGCCCGGCGCCATGGGGATCAAGCCGAGTGCCCACCTGACCATATTGCCGCGAACCACGGCCAACATCGCGGCGCTGCTGTCGGACTTGCGCGAGTGCGTGGCGATCGTCCGCGAGCGAGCGCCATCGCCGCTGATCGCCCAGTTCAAGGCGCTGGTGTCAGGCCGGGAGGTCGCCACCCTTTCCGATGAAGTGATCGGCGATGTGCTCGCCATGGTCGGCATCAAAGACCATCAGCTGCCCGATCGCAGGGCCGACTTCAACGCGATCTTGAACGAGCTGCCCGCCCCGATCGTCGATCGCATCATGACCAGCGTTCACAACGGTGCAACCGCTACCGAAGTGACTGAACCGATTCCGGAGCCTTCGAATGCAGTACGTTCGTGTCGGTAAGACCGGCCTCAAAGTATCCCGTCTCTGCCTTGGCTGCATGACCTATGGCGACCCTGAGTGGAAGCCATGGATCCTCTCCGAAGACGAGAGTCGCCCGTTCATCGAGCGCGCTTTCGAGCTTGGCGTCAACTTCTTCGACACCGCCGACGTGTACTCCCTCGGCCGCAGCGAGGAGGTTCTCGGCCGGGTGCTCAAGGATCTGGCCCCCCGCGACCAGGTGGTGATCGCCACCAAGGTGTTCTTCCGGACGGGCGCCGGCCCCAACGGCAGAGGTCTGTCGCGTAAGCACATCATGGATTCGATCGACGCTTCGCTCCGCCGCCTCAGGACCGACTATGTCGACCTCTACCAGATCCACCGCTGGGACCCGGAGACGCCCATCGAAGAGACCCTGGAGGCCCTCCACGACATTGTCAAAGCCGGCAAGGTGCGCTACCTGGGGGCATCGAGCATGTATGCCTGGCAGCTCGCCAAAGCGCTCCACACTGCCGACCAGCACGGCTGGACCCGCTTCGTATCGATGCAGAACCACTACAACCTGGTGTACCGCGAGGAGGAGCGCGAGATGCTGCCCCTGTGCCGCGACCAGGGCCTGGGCATCATCCCCTGGAGCCCCCTGGCGCGGGGTTTCCTCGCCGGTAATCGCAGACGCGACGACTCCGAGACCCGTGGTGAGACCGCCCGCACCAAGGGTGACGCCTACGCCCTCCAGTACTACTATGCCGCGACCGATTTTGCTGTCGTCGAGCGCGTGCTGGAGCTCGCCGAGAGGCTCGGCGTCTCTGCCGCTCAGCTCGCCCTGGCCTGGGTTTTGCGCCAGCCTGGAGTCACTGCGCCGATCGTCGGCGCATCGAAGCTACGTCATTTGGAAGAGGCGGTCGCGGCCCTCGAGATAGACCTCGACGACGAGTCCTGTGCCTATCTGGAGGAGCTCTACGCGCCGCATCCGGTCATCGGGCAGTCGCCTCCGGACAGAGGCTAGCAGCCTGTACTTGCTGAGCGACAGCGCCTCTATTTATCTATCTGAAACATCCTCAGGCCGAGGCAACCACCACGGGAAAGGCATCGTTGGATATGAATGGAAATAGCACAAATCTTCTGGAGCCTGCGTTCGAGAAGGTTGGAATAGATCCATCGTTCAATTGGACACTCCCTCTAAGAGTCGCGAAAGCTCCAACGAAGAAGATCAACTCGGTCTGGTACATGGCCCTGCCGATCTCTTCAGCCCACCGGGGCGGCCATTCCGGAGGCGGAGCTCTCATCGAAGGCATCGGCGGGCAAGAAAGATACGCCAACGAGGGTACGGCCTATCCGCATGCGGCGCTCGTCGAACAGATCACCTATCACCAGATGTGCTTTCCGGAGACAGCGGCGCGTTACGTCGACCTAAGTCACGAAAACTGGGAGGACCTGAGTCGGCAGATTCGAGAGGATCCTCCGGACGTGGCGGCGATCACGGTCTACACCGCAACAGCAATCTGGGCGTATGTGGTGGCCGCCGAGATCAAAAAAGCCAACCCCAACAGCATCATCGTTCTTGGCAACGATCACGCAAGCCTCTTGCATGAAGAAATTCTACAGGGGAAGTTCGGAAGTCGGCTGGTCGATTTCATCGGCATGGCAAACAACGGACCGTTCACGTTGATGGGGATCATCTACGCACTTCGGGGGCAACTAGAGTGGGAGCGCGTCCCCTCGCTTGCGTATCGACACAACGGCGGCATCAAATACCAAAACGCTGACACTTACCCGCTGACCCATCGAGTTCTGCCGGACTATGGCCTCATTGAAGACTACTTGGCGGAAAACTACGACCAGGCGTTCCGCCTGTGGTATTCGCAGCACTATGAGCTGCAACGCATGGTAACTCTACCGCTTGACGGCGGGTGTAATTGGGGGAAGGAGCCCAGTCGGCGGTGCAAGCACTGTTCGATCGTTGGATTGACGCCTAAAACAGCCGCGATCAGCAAGGTCATACCCACACTCGAGCACGCCGTCGGTCAACTCCGGGCCAACGTCTACGCCGCGGGTGATTCCACCTTGGGTTTCTCCAGCAACCAATGGAAAGGTGAATCTACCTACCTAGACGAATTGGCGGTAGCGTGCGCCAATTCACCCGTGCTCAAGAACCACCGTTTCATGTTGGCGTATGGATTGGTGCGTGAGTTCATCAATTCCGCTGAGTTGTGTAAAGGATTCGTGCGCACCTGGAATGTTGGTATCGAATCCTTCGACGCCAAAATCCTCAAGAACAACTCGAAGGGTGTCAACAAGAATCAAGACCTCATCTATCAGGCGTTAGAATTAGCCCGGACTCTCGACTACCGCATGCACGCTTCGGGGATTTTGGGGTTGCCCGGAACGACTCTCGAAATATTGAAACGAGAAGTGGATAGCTGGCTGACTTTTGCGGAAGTCTACCAGGAGAACATCACGACGATCTCGGTGGCTTTACCGGCTATCATACCCGGCTCAAAAATGTATTGGGAGTCGTATCAGCAGATACCAGAAGTCCGCAGATGGCACGGCGAGCTGATACCCACGCGCAAGCTCACCGAGCTCTATCTCGAGAAATTCACACACATCACTATCGCCGACGCCGAATCCGCCTTGCGCGATGTAGCACGCGGCATACTGACCATCGCACAAAAGGGTAATCCGGTGAAGTTCGGCGGTTATATGTTTGGCGGTGTGGACGAACAGGAGACCCGGGAAAGAACGATGCTCTCAAACATCCTCGGGGATATTAGCTAGCTCCAAGCTCTCCCACCCTCGTCAGGCATTCAGTCAACCAACAAGAATTGGAGATGCAATGACCATAACGGCCACGCAAAAACTCTTCTCACTGACTCAGGAAGAGCAGGACCTCTTGCCGAGCGAGAAAGACGTTCAGCTCTACGAATCCAAGGGTTACTATATTTCTCCAAAGATTATTCCAGACGAATTCCTAGATTCGGTACTCGAAGCTAGTGAACACTACTACAGTGGGCAAATAGACGAGGGCCCTCCGATACCGCCAGAGTGCCTACCCACCGGCGGTCCTTATGAAGGGCTCCGAAAACATGACTATGCATCTTTGCGATGTAGCGGAATCCATCGGCTTGTTCATTTCCCCTTAGTCGCCGCGACGGCAGCTCGTTTGGCGCGGGTGAATGAAATCAGGTTATGGCGCGATGAGCTTCTTTATAAACCACCAGGCGCGGCCAAAGGGGCCCGTGTGGGATGGCATCGTGATCGTGTGTATTGGCCGCACTGCACCTCTGACAAACTGTTGACTGCTTGGATACCCTTTACTTCTGTTAGCGAGGAAATGGGCCCGATGCAAGTAAGTCCCGGTAGTAACCACTGGCAATCCGAGGGCGAAAGCGCTCGCCGCTTTTCCGACCAAGATTTGGAGCAACACGAAGCGCGGCTTGCTGCTCGAGGTCATTCGATCAACCCTGTGCCTTTAGTTCTCGACCGAGGCCAGGTTAGCTTCCACGGCTGCTTCACTTATCACGCCAGCTCTGACAACGTCAGTCATCGCCCACGAAGGAGTCTTGTCGTCCACATGCAAGACGGCGACAATCGTTACCGTGCATTAGAAGGCGGAAAAATGGGGAAGTGGAACAACGGGTTGGTTCGTCGTGATTCTCAGGGTCAGCCGGACTATACCGATCCTGTCTACTGTCCAACGTTATGGCGCGAGTAAGTCTGCTCGACGTTTTCAAAAAGACGCTCGGCGACGAGGACCAAGAATGCTGAAGTACGAAAGAGTTCCCTTGACGGAACCGGATCCAACAACCTCGTTGCAGTATCGCTGGGACGTGCTGCTCGGCGATGGCCGCCGAGTTCCCTGGCGCGGTTTTTATACCGGTCCTTTGAAGCTGGCCGACGACAAGCTCGACGAACTCTGCTGGCAACTCCTGGCAACGGATAGCGCCGGGGAGATAGAGGCCGCGGCGCGAGAATTGCGACCCATCGCCGCCCACGACGAAATGGGTTCGGCGTTGATCATGCACTCGGCGTCCGCGGGTCGGAAGGCCCTCGAAGGTGATCTCGACAAATTAATCGGTGACGACAACCCCGCGGACTACACCACCTACCACGAGGCGCGGTCGGTGTACCTGGCGCGGCCGGGTGATCTGGCAGTGGGTCGCACGAGCACCTGGAAAACCACCGCCGCTCTCGACGATGTCCCAACCGTCGAGATACCTGGTGTCGATTATTATTATCTCTCCGATGCTCTGCTGCTGCTCGCCGAACAGCATCTGTCCTCGCCGACCCCGCAAATCGATCGCATGGTCGAGCTCCTGAGGACCGCCCCGAACGCAGTGGTTCGAGTTTATGCGCTGGAAAGGGGGATGCAAATCTTCCTGATCTGGTTGAAGCGGCTGGCCGGCCTCGAGACGCTGGTCGTCGACTGCAACGGCCCCGAGATCGCCCGGGCATGGAGCAGGAAGAGCATGCTCTATCCCAGAGTTCGCGAGGCCCTGGCGCTGAAAGTCTCGGAGCTCGACCCTCACCAGATTCTCGACCTCGAGGCGCGATCTTCACCTCTCGCCAGCGAGTTGGGGCTCTCGATTCCCGTCTTGCCAGGTTATACCTTGGAGCGCTCGCAACAAGATCTCGACTCATTTATCGGACAGGCGATCCAAGCGGCACGACTGCTGCGCCAACGCTATGAACTCCAGCTCGGCTGTCTGAAAGCCGCCGAAGGCGGCGACGGAGTACGGATCACGACCGGAGTCGACCTCGGCGACGAGGCGAAGATCGAGGCGCTCGCCAGAGACGCCTACCCGCATGGCGACGACTATGTCCTAGAGGCCCAGGTAGAGTACACGCAAGTGAACGTGGGAGGACGAACCCTCAGCACGGCGCTCTGCTCATACATCCGCCGGGGCCGAGTCGCCGATGGATTCTCCTGCCAGATCACGGAGGGGACAACGTGGAAGGGTAATGTCTATCTGGACGAGAGCTCAGCCGAGTCCTTGGGCATTTCACAAATTCACTCTCGGATGATGCGGGAGGCGATGGAACGTTTTGTCCGAGCTTTCCAAGAAAAGAACCTCGGCCTGACGATCGCCGGTATCGACTTCGCGCTCGGCCGAATTGGCGGAGTGTTCGGAAATGAGGTACTGCTGGCAGTCCAAGACCCCAATCTCTCTTTTCACGGCGGCGAGTGCCTCAGCGTTTTTCTGGATAAGGTCCGAGCACGCCGCTCCCTGGACACATCCTCCCGCAGGGAGGCGAGCGCCAGAGACCAGCCTCTCTACGGCGCGACCCGAGTTATCCGCCCGACCTTTCGCGGGCCGCTTGACGTTCTACGGGACGCCGTCACCGAGTCCGGCAGCGATGCCACCGTGATCACGTCGATGCCGGGACGCTGGGGCGTGATAGCCCTCGCAGCCGAGGACCCGGCCGGGGCTCTCGAAGAGATCTCTCATCTCCATGAGTCTCTGATCCGATCAGGTCTGGTCGAGTAAAAACTCTTGCCAGGATCCTAGTGACTTCACCTCAGGGTCGCGTCCGAGCTGTCGTCGATACCCTCGAACAGAAAGGTCGACAGGTAACGTTCCGCCGAGTCCGGGAGGATGGCTAGGATCACCGAACCGGATGCGGCGTCCGCGGCCACCTTCAACGCCGCGGCCACGGTGCCGCCCGCCGAGAGACCGCAGATCAGACCCTCCTTGGCCGCCAGATCGCGCGCAGTATCGCGGGCCTCGAGGTCGGTCACGGGCACGATACGGTCGTAGACCTCGCGGTCGAGGATCTCGGGGACAAAGTTGGGGGTCCAGCCATGAATCTCGTGCGGGTTCCATTCCTTGCCGGCGAGGATCTGCGCTCCCGCCGGCTCCGTCACTACCACCGTGAGATCGGGACGCGCCGCTTTGAGGATCTGCCCGGTACCGGTGATGGTACCGCCGGTACCGATGCCGCTCACGAAGTAGTCGAGCTGGCGGTCGCGGAAGTCGATCAGGATCTCAGGGGCCGTAGTGCTGCGATGACCGGCGGGATTCGCTGGATTGGAGAACTGGTTCGGCAGGAACCAGCCGTGTGTCTCAGCCAGCTCCTGGGCCTTCATCACCATTCCCCTTCCCCCCTCGTCGGTCGGGGTCCGAACCACCCTAGCGCCCAGAAGCTTCACTAGCTTGCAGTAGTTGCCGCTAATGCTCTGCTTGATCACGGCTACGAAGCGATAGCCCTTGGCCGCGCACACCATGGCCAAGGCGATGCCGGTACTGCCCGAGGTCGGCTCTACCACAGTCATGCCCGGCTCGAGCACCCCACGCCGTTCGGCGTCCTCGATCATGGCGACGGCCGGGCGATCC
>JAJCXQ010000817.1 GCA_029263355.1 Acidobacteriota bacterium
GAGGATCTGCTCTACCGGCTCAATCTCATCGCCGTTGAGTTGCCGCCGCTGAGGGAGCGGCCAAGCGACATCCCGCTGCTCGCGGACCATTTGGTGGCGAGTTGCGCCCGACTCTATGGCCGCGAAGGACTGGTGCTAGCGCCACCCGCAGTCGATTGGTTGAGGTCACAGGGTTGGCCAGGTAATGTGAGGCAGCTCAAGCAGGTCATCGAGCGTGCGGTGCTGCTCGCTCGAGGTGACGCGATCGCCGTCGAGGAACTGCTGGCTCTCGACGAGTTGGGGCAGAAGGAGCGTGGAGTGCGGGTCTTGCCGGCGGCCGGCGCGATGACGCTAGAGGAGATGGAGCGGGCTATGATCGTCAAATCGCTCGAGCACTACCGCGGCAACATCACCAAGGTGGCCAAGGCCCTTGGCCTCAGTCGCGCGGCGCTCTATCGGCGCTGCGAGAAGTTCGAAATCGACTTCAGCGGTGCCGGCGAGAACAGCGACGAGGCCACCGACGGTGGGTCTCGATTCGCCAGATCTCGATGACGCTGCGATCCAAGCTGCTGACCTATGTGGTGGCGCTGCACGTGCTGCTCGCTGCCGCCAGCGCTCTGGTGCTGCGGGAGCATCGTGACTGGCTTTTGTTGGCCGAGGCGGTCTTCCTGGGTTCCATTTTGCTGGGTGTGCGTCTGATGCGCTCGCTCTCGGTGCCGTTGCAGCTGATCGACACCGGCGCCGAGCTGATCAACGAACGTGACTTCACCACTCATTTTTCGCCGGTGGGTCAACCGGAGATGGATCGGCTGATCGCGGTCTACAACCGCATGATCGACCAGCTGCGGGAAGAGAGGTTGCGTGTCCGCGAGCAAAATGAATTGCTCGATCGGATTGTCGAGGCGTCACCTGGGGGTATTGTCATCTGCGACTTCGACGGGCGTGTGGCGGAGCTCAATCCCAGTGCCGAGGAATTGTTAGGGTGCTCGCGGAATGAGGCGGTTGGTACACCCCTGGTGGATCTCGCCTCCCCCCTGGCGAAACCGCTGGCGACGCTGGAGGTCGGAACCTCGCGGGTGGTCTCGGCGAGTGGCGGACGACGGATTCAATGTCAACGAGCGGGTTTCCGTGATCACGGTTTTGTCCGCGACTTCTTCCTGCTCGCCGAGCTCACCGAAGAGTTGCGTCGATCCGAGAAGGCAGCCTACGAAAAGCTGATCCGGATGATGTCCCACGAGGTCAACAACTCGGTAGGTGCGGTGGGTTCGTTGCTCGCCTCGGTGCGGGGAGCGGTCACTGGGTTGCCTGCGAGTGAGCAGCCGGAGATCGATCATGCCCTCGATGTCGCCGCCACTCGCCTCGACCACTTGCGTGCGTTCATGGATGGATTCGCCACTGTCGTGAGGTTGCCGTTGCCCGACCGTCGTCCTTGTGACGTGACGCGATTGGTCGATGATCTGGTCGTGCTGTTGGGGCCATCTCTGGCGGAGCGCAACATTGAGCTGCGGCGGGAAGGATTGACCACAGCGCCCGTCGTCGAGCTCGACAAGAATCAGATTGAGCAGGCGCTCGTCAATATCGTCAAGAATGCAGGGGAGGCGATTGGCGAGCACGGCGCGATTACGCTACGAATCGGTGAAACTTCTGGTCGTCATTGGATCGAGGTTGAAGACACCGGTGAGGGGATCAGCCCGGAAGTTGGCCCTCAGCTTTTTGCGCCGTTCTTCACCACTAAAGAAGGTGGCTGCGGCCTCGGGTTGACCCTGGTCAAAGAAGTGTTGAGCCGGCATGGCTTTGGCTTCTCGCTAGAGACCGCCTCCGCAGGTGGTGCGCGGTTTCGGATCGAGATGTAGCCAGGCAGATGGCGGTGGACCGTTCGGCCTGTGGTTTTCGCATCTAGGAGTGAACCCGATCGCTGCAGCTTCTGATCTGCGGCCGGTTCGAACCTTCTGACTCATTAGATCAAGGAGAACATCATGCTCGATAGCAGCGTGCGATGGCCCCAGCTGTTTCTGGCTCTCTGTTTAGGATGGATTGTGCTGGCGAATCCGACGCCAGCTGCAGCGGGGTCGTTCGTAGGCCTCGAGGGTAAGTGTCTCGACGTCGAAGGCGGCTCGACAGCGGACGGCACCCCCGTCGTTTTGTGGGAGTGCAACAGTGGTGAGAATCAACGATGGGAGCTCGAGGCATCTGGGCTGCATTTCCAGATTCGAGGGATCGGCGACAAGTGTCTTCGCCCCAACCCCTCGAGCGGCGACTCTCAGCTGTCGATTGGACCCTGTGATGGGAATGATCGTTGGCAACCCGGTGTCGGCTTTCCCAACAGTTCTGCATGGATCCATACCGGGGATGGGCAATGCATGGATGTCGAAGGCAGTAATACTGCCAACGGTACACCGGTCATCCTCTTCGCTTGCAACGGCAACGCCAATCAACGCTGGCAATTCGTCGACGAGCAACTGTTGCCGCCTGGTTTCTTGGTAGGCCTCGGCGACAAGTGTGCCGACGTCGAAGGAGCTGGCACGGCGGACGGCACGCCGGTGGTTCTATGGGATTGCCTGGGAAACGAAAATCAGATCTGGGAGGTCGAAAGTGTAGGGCCGTCGGTTCGTTTCCGCGGGCTTGCCGGCAAGTGTTTGCAGCCTGAAGGCGCTAGCGGCACTGCCAATACCCGGCTTGTGATCGGACCCTGTGATGGTGTCAATGATCGCTGGCAGTACAGTAGCAGCGCTCCGGTCTTTGTAACGTTGGTGCATGTTTCTAGCGGACAGTGTATGGACGTCGAGAACGCCAACACTCTGAACGGAACGCCGATCAATCTTTTTCCCTGCCATGGGCAGGCCAATCAAATATGGAGCTTTGAGCCCGAGACGGTAGATCCATCAGTTTGTTTCAATTCCTCTCAGACGATCTGTTTGAACGGCCGGCGTTTCAAAGTAGAAGTCGAGTGGGAAGACTTCGAAGGCACTGTCGGAGAGGGTAGTGTGCTCAGCTTCAGGTCCGATGACTCGGGTCTGTTCTGGTTCTTCGATCAGAACAATTGGGAGCTGCTGGTCAAAGTACTCGATGGTTGCGATATCAACAACCATTTCTGGGTCTTCTCTGCCGCCACCACCGACGTCAAATACACGCTGCGGGTCACGGACACCCAAACCGGCGACGAACAAATCTACGTCAATGCTTTGGGGCAGGCCGCCGCCGCGGTGACGGACACCGACGCATTTGCGACCTGTCCATGATGGGTGTTCAGGTTGAGCACTTTACTAAAGACAACCACTGCTTGAAAGATAGACAGGGTCTCTGGCCTGAGCGGTGATGAACGACGATTGTTCACGATGGTCTCGGCGGACAACACAGCCTCCGCGGTACAATGACGGGCTATCGTCGATTCAGACACCGAGGAGGATGCGAGATGCGCTACGCCGCCCTGTCTCTGTTCCTGATCCTGGCTCAGCCTTGGAGCGCAGTCGCGCAAGAGGTTGATTCTGCCAACGAGCCACTGTCCAACGAGCCACTGTCCAACGAGATACTGTCCAACGAGATACTGTCCAACGAACCGATACTCGACGCCACCTTCGAGGGCATGGTAGAGGTGTCGGAGGTGCTGCTCGACGTGTTGGCCACCAATGAAGATGGGGAGGTGGTCCATGGGTTGGGCAAAGACGATTTCATCGTCGAGGAGAACGGCGAGTCGGT
>JAJCXQ010000818.1 GCA_029263355.1 Acidobacteriota bacterium
CTCACGAGCCAGCAGCCCGGTCAAAAAAACGACCCCGGCGCCAAATACTGCCGGCAATAATCTGAGTGCAAAGAGTGAGTCACCTAAAAACGCTCGACTCGCCGCCAGCAGATAAATCGAGAGCGGCGGATGGTCAACATAGCCCCGGGCCAGATGATCGGCACAGGCCAGGTAATAAAGCTCGTCGCGGAAGATTTCGTAGCCGCCCCACAGGTTGATTGCCAGATGGAACAGGAGTTTGACGACGGCGAAAGCCAAAATCAGATGGAACACGGTGCGGTCGTGGGACGGTTCTCGGGTCCGTTCAGGTTCTGTCCGTTCGGGTTCTGTCAGGCTCGGTTTGCTCATAGTGCTCAGTCCTCCAAGGGTCATATACGAGCGCCCAGCCTGCCCGGGCACGGTCTGACATACCATCGACTCGGGCTAACGGCGTCCTGACGCGGAGCTGACGACGCCCTGACGCGAACAACGACGCCTACTTGGCATGGCCAGCCGTCGGGTCGTCGCACCGGTCAAACCGCGCTGGTACGATGTTGCTATGACCGACCTGTCGCCCGCTGGCCGCTACCGATTCGGCCCTTTCGAGCTGGATATCGCTGACCGAACCCTGGAACGAGACGGGATCGAGATTCCACTCCAGGACCTACCGCATCGGTTGCTGGCGGTCTTGGCCCAGCAGGCTCCGGCGTTGGTGAGCCGGACAGAGCTGCGTCAGGCTCTGTGGCCTCCGAACACCCACCTCGATGTCGACGCCAGTCTCAACACCGCGGTCGCTCGGGTGCGGGAAGCTTTGGGAGACACCCCCGGCAGCCCACGTTATATCGCCACCGTGCCGCGCCGTGGTTACAAGCTGGTGGCGTCGGTGGAGCGAGTCGCCCCCACCCCCCCCCCCGCCCCCGGCCCCGGCCCCGGCCCCGGCCCCGGCCCCGGCCCCGGCCCTGAGTATGCCCGCAATCACCGTCCGCTGCCTTGGCGTCGTGCCCAAGCCGCGATGGCGATCGCCGGAGTTTTCGCATCATTGGCCATTGGCGCTTGGCTGCTGCGGAGCTCGGCGCCAGACCCGGTGTCGAGCGAGCTCAGGGAGCCCGCCACCAACTCAGCGGCGCGGGAGCATTTGCTCATCGCCCGTCATTACGAGAACCGCCGTTCGCGAGAGGGCCTGGAGAAGGCAATCGCCGAATTCCAAAGCAGCCTGGCTCTCGATCCGACCAGCTCCGAGGCCTACAGTGGGCTCGCCACCGCCTATGTGCTGCTCGGGGTCTACGACTACTGGCGTCCACGAGATGCGTTTGGACCCGCCGAAACCATGGCGCAACGCGCCCTCGAGCTCGACTCAGTGTCCGGTGAAGCCCACCTGGCGATGAGTCTGGTAGCAGTGGCCGCGCACTGGGATTGGCAGAAGGCCAGGAGCGAGATCGGGCGGGCTCGCCAGCTCGATCCAGACTCCGCAGAAATTTTGTATTGGCAAGGCGTCTTCCTATCCGCCCAAGGGCGACATGCGGAGGCGGTCACCAACACCAAGGCCGCCTTGGCCCGCGACCCGACATCGTCAGTGCTCAACACCGCTCTCGCTTGGCGGCTATTCGAAGCCCGCCGCAATGAAGAGTCGATCGCCCAGTCCCATCGCGCCCTCGCCTTGGCCCCGGACTACTACGATGCTTGGGACAATCACAAGTGGATCCAACTGACCTTGGGCGGCGAGGCGGAAGCCGTTGACGCGTGGAGCCGGGCCGACGAGCTCGATGGCAAAGACGGCAGCTCAGTCGAGCGGATTTACCAGCAGCACGGGCTGGAAGGTTTACATCGCGCCTCGATCCAGAGTCAGCTCGACAAGGTCGCCCGCGGGCGATACCACTCGCCCTACGATCTAGTCTTGGAATACGCGGCCCTTGGTGAGCTCGAACCGGCGATGTCGTGGCTCGAGAAGTCTTTTGCCGAACGGGAGACCGATCTCGTCACCATGGCCGTTGATCCGCGACTCGATTTGTTGGGTGGTGAACCTCGGTTCCAAGCCATCGTAGTTGCGGTCAAAGGGGGTGACTGAGTGAGCGCAAGCGTCACAGGGCCGCAGACTCGCCTTTCCCGCAACCCAACTCGCGTCCTGTCGGCGGCAGATTCGCGACCGATGGCTGTCCGAAGACCTGCACGGGCGCCGCGAGTGCGAATGGGGATTTCAAATCGCGTTTTCAATGGCTGAAAATCCAATTGGGCAAACTCGACCCCCTCTTTTGGCGGGTGAAAATCCAATTGGGTGGATCGATACCCCTTCCGCGGTGGCCGAAAAGCTGATTTGCAACCCCCAATTTGTTCTGCGGTGGCTGAGAATGCGATTGGGCGGCCTCGATCCCCACCCGCCCCGCCGATGAGTGCAAAGCTCCGCTTTGAAAACCCGGACAGAACTTCGGAGATGTCGTACTAGTCCACGACGGCCGGCACAGCGTCCTCGGATGCAAGAGCAGGCGCTGTGTAGAACCGGCGCTGGAAGTAGAGGGACACGTTGACCAGGCCGATCAGTACTGGCACTTCAACGAGCGGCCCGATCACTGCGGCAAAGGCGACCCCCGAGTCGATGCCGAAGACTGCAACCGCGACCGCGATGGCCAGCTCAAAGTTGTTCGACGCTGCTGTGAAAGAGAGTGTAGCCGTCTTGCTGTAGTCGGCACCGATCTTGTGCCCAAGCCAAAAGCTCACCAGAAACATCACGACGAAGTAGATGAGCAGCGGCACCGCGATGCGTAGTACGTCGCCCGGGATCTGGACGATCTTGTCACCCTGCAAGCTGAACATTGCCAGGATCGTGAACAGTAACGCTACCAGGGTAATCGGTGAGATCTTCGGTATGAAGACCCGTTCGTACCATTCCCTGCCCTTGACCTTGACAAGGATCAGTCGGGTCAGCATACCTGCGAGAAACGGAATGCCGA
>JAJCXQ010000819.1 GCA_029263355.1 Acidobacteriota bacterium
GTCTGCCGGCCAGCCCGGAGACGCAAACGCGGCCGCTGGTTGGGATCGAGCTGTAATTCGTAGGACACTGCGTCGCAAGTATCAGCGCTGTGCACAGTGTGGCCACCGAGGAAACCGACGTTATCCTCCGTGGGCCCTACGACGAAGGCTGACGCCGCATCACCAACCCCCCAGCTCACCGGGTCGGCCTCGACGGTGGTGCGGGAGTAGGTACACGAGCTGACCACCAAGGCATTGCGATATTGCCCAGATTCGACCAATGAACAAGCCGTCTGCAAAGCCACCAAGGCTGACGAGCAGGCGGATTCAAGGTTCCACGCCGCGCCGGTCAATCCGAGGTTACGAGCCATTGCAGCAGCACCGCCGAGTCCGTGGGTGTCGGGCTGAAAGGAGCTACAAATCAGCAGATCGACGTCTTCGGGCTCCATGTCGGCGGCTCGCAAAGCATCCCATGCGGCGGTCAATTCGAGCTCCAGGGCACTGCCGTCGCTCGCGATGTGGCGACGGTGCCGGGCGCCGCGGAAAGGGTCTCGCACAAAGGGCGCCATCTCTCGGTTGAAAGCCTCAGAGCCGTCCGTCCATTCCATCGGCTTGCGCCACATCCAAATCCGTCCTTCGACATCGGCAACCAACTGCGGGTGCCGTTCGCGCCAATAGTCGTTGGTCAGGACTTGATCGGGGACACTCACGCCGACAGACTTCAAACCGATTGACTCAGTCATGTTCTCCTCCGGCAGGTCTTTCATGAAACACGGCTCGTTATCGAACAGGTCTCGTTCTTAAACTTGGCTTCCGTGGACGCGACGGCGTCTCAGGCCTCCCAACCTGCGACGTTCTTGGAATTGCCTTGCTTGATGAGGCTCTCGAAACGCTTCAGTAGGGGAGATGGCTCACTCGCATCGATGCGCACGTCGACGACAAACGGCCCGCTGGCCTCCATCGCCTGATTGAGGGCATCGTCGAGTTGCTCCTCGCTATCCACCGTCACACCGTCGGCGCCGACAGCGCGGGCCATCTGGGCAAAGTCGACCTGCGGAAAATCGACACCGGCAGAGCTCAGGCCAAGGGCGCCGTGGCCGTCGCGACACATGCCGTAGCCGGCATCGTTGAGCACCACCCAAACTGCCGGAGCCTGGTATTGCGCGGCGGTCGAGAGCTCGGAATTCATCAACATCGAGCCGTCTCCGACCACTGCCACCGCCTTTTCACCGGTCGCCAGAGCCGCCCCCACCACACCGGTTGCGGTGTGCCCCATCGAACCGAACAAGGTACTGACCCGATAGCGAGCGGGTGACGAGAAGCGCAAATAATGGTTACACCAGGCGAAAGAATTGCCGCATTCGGCCAGGACCAGCGCGTCGGTCGCGTTGACTACCCGCCGCTGCAAGGCGTTCATCAATACCCGCGGTCGCACCGGCCTATGACCTTGCGCCGGCAACGGCACGGGCTCGTCGCGCCGAATCACTGGAAAGGAGGCGCGTGCAGATTTCTCTGGAAAATGCTTGATGAGAGCGGTGAGAAAGTGACTGATTTCCGCCTGAATGCCGATCGTCGGGCTTTCGGGATATGCCGTTCCTGGGACCTCTGGATCGATGTCGACATGGATGAAGCCACCCCGCGGCACCAGATCTTGGTCCCAAAAGGATGTCGCTTCGCCGAGCTTGGACCCGAGCACCAGCGTACGCTCCGGCTGTTCGTGCGTGACGTAATCTGTCACGGAGTCGTGCCCGCCGAGTCCAGTGACCCCGACGTAGAGGGGATGATTCTCTGGCACGATGCCTTTGCCACGGGGTGAACACAATACTTTGGCCCCCGAGCGTTCTGCCAGCTCTTGAACCAGTGGCGCGGCCTCAGTGGCCCCGAATCCTGCCCAGATCGCAAACTTGCTCTGCTTGAGCAATGCGGCACAGTCCGCGACGTCTTCTTCACACACCGAAGGTGCTCTCATATTCAATCGCAGACTTTCCTGCGAAACCTCGAGGCGCTTCGACTGCAGCCCCATGGGCAAGCAAACGTGGGCGACGAATCCCCCAGGTCGAGAAAATCCCTGGCCTAAACGACGCAACACCTCGGGCAGCTCCGACGCTTGCTCCATCCGAACCGCAAAATCGAAGATCGGCCCTTTGGTGTAGAGCACATCCTGCGGCATGGTGTAGGAACTGGTTTCCTGAGTCGCCCAGCGCCCGCGCTGCGGTGAGCTGGTTGCACCCGAAACCAAGATCACTTTGGCGCCATCCCAACGCGCCGCCGACATGCCGGTGATGGCGTTGAGGACACCCGGACCCGTGGTGGCAAAAACCATCGTCGGTTGACGAGCCGCAAAATAGGCCTCAGCGGCGGCGAAAGCGGCGCCGGTCTCGTGTCGAAAATGGCAAAGCTCGATATCGCTCTCGACCAAGGCGTCGAACAGCAGGGCGATCGCACCACCCGAGACTCCGAAAGCTCTCTCGACACCGAGGGCAGAAAGCTGTTGAGCGAATGCCCCAACCAAGGACACTTCCGGCTGACTCTCCGGGCCGTATTCCGGAACCGAAACCGCCGTCTCGGCCAAATTACCCAGGGTTGCCAGTGACGCCACTTTCCGTTTCTCAGCCAACTTCAGCATCGTACCTGCCTCGCATTGCTTGTCTAAGTCGTCTCGTTTCAGTTTTCGACCGAACGGTCGGTAGCGTAGAAACTAAACCTTACGGCCAACATTACGAACTTGATTCGGTGAGCTTTTTGGTCAAAGTCAAGGGTTTCGACCGCTTGGACGGTAACGCCAACATTGTGGTGTTACAGGTCCTTGAGCGCCGCCCTTGAGGCCCCATCGCCAACCGTTTCGCCCATGACTTGTGGAGTATGGTGGGCGAAGATTACGAAACACATTAGGACTCGAATCTTTTTCTCTCGATCTCAATAACCTCAGGCTTCGGCCTCTCTCGCCAGCACTTCGCGGACCATCACGACACCGACCACGGCCTGCTAGGATCAGATCTATGGGGATCTCGCTTCCAGCAGACGACAGCTTGATGAAGCTCATCGACGTCGGCGACGTTGAGGCCGTGGTCGAACGTGTCTACGGCGCGACGCTAGCGACCACTGGCCTGATTGAAGCAGCCGAGGTCTGGCAAGGCGACTACGGGCGTTATCTGAGGCTACGCGGCGACCGGGAAGCGCCGCATTGCCGCCACGGTCGCCTTGCTTCGAGCCTGGCCCGCGCACGTGCCGACGCCATTCTCACCTCCGATGCGCTACTACGCCAACAGCCTGCCTTCGACCACCGACTCCAAGGCCCCGGCCGATCTGCCATGGCACTCGCCGAATGGCGGCGCGAGAGGCTTGGGAAGCCCGACCCGCCAGTAACGTTGATCGTGGCGTCGGGGGACGAGCTCAATCTCGATCACCCGGTACTACAGCATTGGACGCGGCCCGTGGTCTTCACGACGCGCCAGGCTCAGTGGCAACTCGAAAGCCGGGCCGTCGACCTCGGAATCGAGGTCGTGGGCGTCGACGAGCCGACGATCCGTGGCGCCATTGACTTTCTGCGTCGAGCG
>JAJCXQ010000820.1 GCA_029263355.1 Acidobacteriota bacterium
ACTGAGTCGCGAGAAACGTCTGGTCTCCATGTCGTCGTCGAGATCCGGACCGAGCTTACGGGCGGCGCGTTCGAGGTTTTCGCAGGCGCCCTCGACGTCACCGAGCGTGTTTTTCTGGTTTTCTACCCAACGATCGTTTGAAACGACCGCCGGAAAGTCCCAAAAGTCTCCTGAGTGGCCCTTACGGCCGATTCTGAAGTCTCCGAAGACTTCTCGAAGGTTTGGACGGCCGATTCTGAAGTCTCCGAAGACTTCTCGAAGGTTTGGACGGCCGCCGAACGACAGTCCGGGAAGTATTTTGTGGCGCCAACATCGGCCATCGCCGGCCCTGGGAGACTGTTGCAAGCAACCGCGGCGGCCGAGCAAGTTAGAAAACTTTGTTTGCTAACACGCGCGCCGGCCGAAATTGCGAATCGGGGACTAGACCCCGGTGGCGATGGAATAGGCCCAGTTGACCAAGACAACGCCGACGATGCCAAAGCGCGCCCAGATCGGCAGTCGCCGGGGCAGCTGTGGCAATGGCAGGTGTCGCCAGGCACGCCAGCCGGCGACCAGACCGCCCGTGATGAACAACGTCCAGGCGAGCGCTGGCAACGGGTAGTGTGTCAGGGCGTGTACCGGATCGAGCCTGGCTAGGGCCAACGCCGCCCGAGTGGCGCCGCAGCCGGGACAGGCAAAACCGGTGAAGCTTTTGAACGGACAACCCGGTAGGCCGCCCGCGAAAGCCGACGCTAACGGCGAAAGCGCAATCAACGATAGGGACACCGCGCCCCACAGCAATCCGAGCTGGCGGCCAATCTGGTCAGCCACCGGCTGGCGGCCAATCGGGTCAGCCACCGGCTGACATCGCCGCCGCTAAGGCGCCACCGAACACCATGACCAGGAAGATGACGCAGCAGATACAACAGAGGGTCACTGGGATGAGCACGGCGACGACGGCACTGCCGGTTGTCGTCCGATGAACTTCTTTGAATCCGATCACCGTCAGCACCAATGTCGCCACCATCGTTATGAGGCCGCCGGCGATCGGAATGACCGACGCCAGGTTCGAAACCTGGACGTAACAGAGGACTTTGAGCGTCCCCTCGAATCCGGTCGGCGACGTATTGGTCGCACCGACAAGCATCAGACAAAGGTGATAGATGCCAGCACCGATCAGAATGAAGATGGCAAACAGGAATGGCCAGATGCTGATCGAGATCACAGTACCTATTAAACCGGTGGGAGTCAGTTGCCCGAAAGGCCCTAGATCACCGACACCCTCGAGCATCGACCGCATCGCCTGCCCGAAAATCAGGTTCCAGATCTGATTGAAGAACTGCCCCAGCCAGCTGAAGAACAAGCCGAAGAGCAGCGGCCAAATCACGTCACCGTCTGATCTCAGGCGAGAAAACGCTTCACTCGGAGCGGTGACGATCAGCTTGACCGTTTCGATCAATGCATCGGCATAACCCAGCCGATCACGTTCTTCCCAGGGCATTCTCGGACTAGCGGGCGCGCCCTCGGTGGATGCACCTTCCGCAGCAGGAGGGATCGATGGTGGCGCAGGGGGAAACGGCTCTTCGGCCATTCTTCAGGTCCTTTCTAGGACGACTTCGAGTCCTTCAGTGGCGATGCTTCAGACGGTCGAGAAGGCTGCGGCGAGTGTATCGAACGCGGTCACTGATCCTCAACACGGCGCTTGCCTTACAGCCTTGCACGGTTCTTGATGGCGCGGTAAGCTGTCACTTCACATTGTCCATGATGTCAACACAAAACGAATCCAACCTGCCGCCGACAGATCCTTCCGAGGTCGAGTCGACGGCGTCTGACGACCGCGGTCCTGCGGTCCAAGACATCAAGCCCCCGTCTATCGGATACCTGCTGCTCGAAGGTCGGGCACTCGGCGAGTTGCTGACAACCTACGCTGTCATGCCCGCTCTGCGGCGTGGCCCTCGAGGTGATGGACACCCGGTTTTGGTGCTTCCCGGCTTTCTCGCCACCGACACGTCCACCAGACCGATGCGCCGCTTCCTGAAGAAAAGCGGCTACGCTGCCCACGGCTGGAAACTGGGACGCAATTACGGACCTCGAGCCGGTTTCGAAGATCGACTGATGGTGCGCCTGCTAGAGCTGCGAGAGCGTTACGGTAGAACTGTCAGCGTCATCGGCTGGAGCCTCGGGGGCGTTTATGCTCGGTTGCTCGCCAATCGCAGCCCGGACGATGTACGGTGCGTGATCACTCTTGGCACCCCGTTCAATAGCCACTCCAAAGCAAATCGCAGCTGGAAGCTCTTCGAATGGGTGAGCGGCACCAAGATCGACAAGGTCGACCCGGAGACCTTCAACCACATCCGGACCACACCTCCCGTCCCTACAACGTCGGTCTATAGCCGCACAGACGGTGTCGTCGCCTGGCGCAGCAGCTTGGATGACCATGGTCCACAGGTAGAGAACGTGCAAGTTCCCGGCAGCCACATCGGGCTCGGAGCCAATCCTCTCGTGTTGCACATCATCCTCGATCGACTGTCACAACCAGAAGGCGAATGGCAGAAATTCGAGCGTTCAGGGTGGAAGAAGCTGCTTTATCCTCAGCCCAAAGATTCGTCCAAAGATTCGTCTGAGGCTCAGACCGAAGCGTCGGTTGACGGCGCCCAGCCGACAGAGGCCTGACTCACTAATCTCATCCAAGTACGCATCGAGAGTTCTATCCATGCAACAGCTAACGGGTCTCGATGCATCCTTCCTATATCTCGAGACGCCCAACGCCCCGATGCACATCGGCGGCGTCTCGATCATCGATCCTGAAACCCCCAACGGTCGGCTAGATCTCGGAAAGTTGCGCGATCTGCTGGTATCGAGAATTCATACCAGTCGGACGTTTACGCAGCGACTGGTCGAGGTGCCATTGAAACTCGGCAAGCCGTATTGGGTGGAGGACGAAAACTTCGATATCGATCGTCATCTGCAACGGACCCAGCTGCCGGAGCCAGGCGGCTGGAAAGAGCTTCGAGCCCTGGTTGCTTGGGAGTTCGGCCAGCTCATGGAGCGTGACAAACCGTTGTGGGAACTGCTCTTCGTGGAGGGCCTCGACACCGTCGGGGGAGTCCCCCCCGGTTCCATCGCCTTGATCAGCAAGATTCACCATGCTGCAATCGACGGTGTCTCCGGTTCCGAGATCATGAGCGCGCTTTATGACCCTTCCCCAGAGCCGCGAGATATTGCCCCCGCCGCACCACGGGAGTCGGACGAAAGGCTGTCGAAAACCGATCTGCTCAAACGCAGCGGCCGAGGCCTGCTCCAGGTTCCGAAAGCGTTGACAGGTACCCTGGGCGAAACCGTCAAAGGGGTCGTCAAGAGCGGCGCCGTTTGGGGCCTCAAGAAGATCAAGCCGCCGCCGTTCCCGTTCACCGCCCCGCGCACCCGGCTCAATGTGCCGGTCAGCCAAAATCGCGCTTGGAGCGCTGCGGTCTTATCTCTCGACCGGATCAAGGCGATTCGCCGCCAGGTTGATGCCACGGTCAACGATGTGGTGCTGGCGATCTGCGCCGGCGCCCTGCGGCGCTACCTCGACCAAAGCGGGGACCTACCCGAGAAACCGCTGGTGGCGATGGTGCCCGTTTCGGTTCGAGGCGATGACGAGCGCGGTACGATGGGTAATCAGGTTTCGGCAATGCTGGTCTCGTTGGCCACCGATGTCGACGACCCTGCGGAGCGGCTCCGCTTGATCCACGAGGGCGCCAGCGGCTCCAAAGTCCATCATCAGGCGATCGGCGCACGGACTCTGTCGGACTACAGCAAGTTCATCCCCTTTGGCTTGGCCGGTGTTGGCGCACGCCTGTACACCCGCATGGACCTCGCCGAAAAGCACCGACCGATTTTCAATCTGGTGATCACCAATGTGCCCGGCCCTCAAATTCCACTCTACGTGGCCGGGGCAAGACTGATCGCCCAGATTGGAGCGGCGCCGATCTTCGACGGCATGGGACTGATTCTGCCGATCTTCAGTTATGCCGGGAAACTGGCGATTGGGGCCACCTCGAGCCGTGAGATCATGCCGGACATCGACGTCTTCACCGGCTACTTGTCCGATTCCCTCGACGAGCTCGAGGCTGCAATTTAGCCCGTCAGCTAGAGTCCTCGCGACCATTCCACAGGCTGTGATCTGGCGCCTGGGCTTAGTTGCGCCCACCGAGGGACGAAAGGTACCCAACAGGCCCGCAGTCAATTTGACGGGTTTCGAAACCAACTGTTAGCCTTTTGTAAGTTCGGCCAAACAAGAATGCGAAGACAGCCGGGGCCGCCTCCCGAGGCTACGAGGTCGACAGAAACATACACAACAAGGAGGGGATTGACCCATGATGCGAACGACAAGTTTCTTACTTCTACTGCTCTTGGTAGTTCCGATGGCAGCCTGGGCTCAAATCCCACGACCGGGTGCCAAGGGAGAGATTGGCCCCCTCGGGCCAGCCACGTCGGATCTCGATCGAGCGAATCGGCTCAGGGACACGAACAGTCGAGATACCTCTGCTATCGCCACGATGGAGCTGACTTACTGGACATCCGGAGATCTCAAGTCGGTCCTGGTCAAGCACAACCCGCAAAATCTATTCGTTACCCTCGAGGTTGATGGCGAACAAATCAAAGAACTGGCGAGAAACAAGAAACCCAAGGTCCAAGAGACGGTCGCGCCGGGAGCGCTGATCGCCAAAGGCCGGTGGGCACGACCCGGGAAACGCTGGGAAACCTATTGCGGCGGCAATCTCCGAGTCGGGTTCCATAAGGTCACGTTCTTGCCCTACGGCGGTGAAGAAGGCCACTTCGGTTGCGAAATCACTCCGCGCCTGCTGCCCGACGAGCTCTTCAACTCTTGGAAAGATGCTCTGGCCGGCGAACAGCTGACGAGTTACAACGACTGTGCCGGTGTACACCCGCGCGGCAGCAGTGAGTTCTGGAGCTGCATCGAGAACTCAGAGGTCCCGTTTCCCCAGGAAACTTGATCGCTGATTCAGGGCCTCAGCGACACTCTGGCGCTGGCCTCAGCGCTACCACAGGCTAGCGGCGGCCACCGCCGCCGCTAGCAAGATGGCGAGAATCAACAGCCACCACTTCTTGAGACGTTCAGCACGAGTCTGCAACAGCCACTCGGAATCGTCTCCATCCAGCACCCGAATCAGATCCTGGGCCTCTCGGTAGCGATCTTCGGGCTTGCGGGCCAAACAGCGGAGAATGACCGTCTCCCACTTGGGATCGAGATCCGGACGGTAGGACCGCGGCGATGGTGGGTCTTCCTGGACACGTTTGAACACCATCTTGATCATTGACTCGGCGACGAACGGTCGCTCGCCCAGAATCATTTCGAAGATCACCAAACCCATGGCATAGATATCACTCGCCGATGTCGCGACCTCGAGCTCGAGCTGCTCGGGCGCCATGTAGTCTGGGGTCCCCAGAATCACATTCGACGCGGTGAGACCATCATCTTTGGTGGTTGTATCGCGCCGGGCAACACCAAAGTCGGTGAGCACGACGCGGGTCGTCTCGAAGTCCGCCGTTTTTGCATCAACCGCCAAGAAAATATTGTCGGGTTTGAGATCGCGATGCACAACACCCGCGCGATGGGCGGCGGTCAGGGCCGAGGCCATTTGACACGCCAACGAAACCGCTTCCTCCGGCTC
Organism: Acidobacteriota bacterium; assembly: GCA_029263355.1. Taxonomy (GTDB): domain Bacteria; phylum Acidobacteriota; class Thermoanaerobaculia; order Multivoradales; family J023; genus JAAELT01. Next base: position 5,658 of record JAJCXQ010000820.1, read on the forward strand.
GACCAACCGACCGTCGATCATGCGATCCGCCACGGTCTCGCCGTCGAGGAATTCCATCACCATGCACGGCACTAGTGTGGCGTCTTCACCTTCGCTGAGCCGGCGAGTTTGGACAACCTCGAAAATCTTGAGCACACCGGGGTGCGAAATGCGTTGGGACAGTTTGAATTCACGAGTGAATCGCGTAACGATCTTGGTGTTTCCCAATAGATCCGGTCGCACCGTCTTAATCGCGACCCGGTCACCCGTTTCCACACTGACCGCTTCATAAACCTCGGCCATCCCGCCAACACCAATCCGGGCCACGATCCGATAACGACCATCGATCACATCGTCTGCACCGAAGACGGGCTCTGATTCTGACGGGTTCACATCGCCAAGCACACGGTCGTATTCTTGGCTCAGCGGACACCTGCCTTGGACGCCGCGGACCGCAAGGCACGCTCAGCGCGTCGCGGGTCGAATTCTTGATCCCGCAGGTACATGTACATCACCGCCATCGAATCCTGATCTTCGTTGGTCGTATTGTTGTAGACACTCACCATCTCATACTCGTGGTCGGCAAACACCGGCAGTCCCTCCACACTCGAATAGTCGTCGACGTGGGAGAGTCCGATGTGGTCTTCGAAGTTCTCTGCTTCACTCTTGAACAGGCTCTCACCGGTGGTGAGATCCCGCAGCTCGAGCGATTCAGCGAAGGGATGAAGATGAACCGCGATGTAGTGAATTGTGGTGTCGTAGGGAACGTTCATCAAATGCGTCACCAGGGTGTGGTTGACTTCCTTCCCTGGTGCAACCACCCAATGCCCTGAAAACTTGCGACCCAGTGGGTCCGAGTACTGGTGATCCGACGCGTTACGTCCCACCAGACAGCCAGGTCCATGAAGCTCTTCTTCTGGTTGATCCTCTCCGAAATGGCCGCTGTCACCCTCGATCAGCGCCAGGCCGTAGCCAGCAATCGGAAACAGCGGCGACATCAATCCTTCAACCTCGCGATCGCGAACGAACTCGAGGCTGACTTTATGTCGTACTTCGAGTCCGCTGGAGAGACTCTCCGCATCCACGTGTAGGTTGAGGACCTGGGTCGTCAGATCCAGCACCTCGTTGGACAGCAGTGGGATGCCGAAACCGGTTGGAAAGCGTACCGTGAGCTGGCCCTGAGATAGGGTGAAGAGGCGTGGACTGAAAGCTTCGCTCTGGCCCAACAGCGCTACGTGGGCAATTGGATTGATGTCGAGATTGCTATGGCACATAAATTCCTGTGCCACGCTGCTCTCACCATCAGGACCCACCATCACCGCTTCGTAGCCGGTAATCCACACCAGCTCGGGAGTGGCGGAATCCAACACTTGAACATCCCGAGTACTGGATGGGCCCATCATCGATCGATACTTCTGATCGATGGTGTACACATCCGACAAAATCGTCTGCCGCTGGGTGGCGGCAGTGATCTTGGATGCCTTGGTTTCAAACCCCAAAGGCAAATCACCAGCCGCGAGGAACACCGCTGCGGTCGGCAGCGTCATAACGATCAGTAGACTGACGAGTCGACCCTTGGTCATCGAGACATCTCCAACGCGGACCTTACCCTCTCCGGGACCCGGAAACAACCGAAGTCGACTATCGATCGACACCTCTTCCTAAATTTGTTGGAGCCGGCATCCGCTCGAACCGCTCAGCTCGAGCCGCTCAGCTCGAGCCGCCGCCAGCGGCTACGATCTCTTGCGCCAGATCCACACGTCCATCCACACCGCCAGCATCAGGACGGTGCCGCGGGCGATGAACTTGATCTCCGGGGAGACCGCCAGCAGCGTCATACCGTTGAGCAGCCCGCTGACCTCCTCGGCGCTGTGGAAGCCTTCGGCCACCACCGTGTCCATCAGGTTTTCCCGGGTCACCGCGACCACCTCCAGCAACACTGCGGGAACTTGCCGGCTGCCACTGTCCGCCGCACCATTGTCGACCGCGCCGTTGGCCACCACCGGCCGCCCCGCGGCCAAATCGACCGCTAGCTCCGCCGCTCGACGCGCCAGGCGGTGCACCGGCTTGTAGACCGTCATCGATTGGGTGCCCGCCATGATTCGCTGGCAGGCGACCAAATCCGCATCCTGACCGGTGACCACCACGGTGCCTGCGAGCTGGGCTTCCTTCAACGACTGGATCGCGCCGCCAGCGGTACCGTCGTTGGACGCCAGCACCGCGTCGATGTCGTCATGGCTGGTGATCGCGGCGTTCATGATCTTCTTGGCGTCTGCCGGGCTCCAGTCGGCCGCCCAGTCCTCGTGCAGCACCTCGATGTCGCCGCGAGCAACCAGCGGCGCGAGGACGTTGTCCTGCCCCTGCTTGAAGAGCCGGGCGTTGTTGTCGGTCGGAGCGGTCGCGCAGCCCGAAGGCAACACCCTCGAGCACCGCGCGGGTCATGTGGGACCGGCCGTGGGCCAGGGTCAAGCCGACGAAGGCAGCGCGGGCTTTGGGATCGGCGTGAGGCGTGCGCTCGCCCGAAAGGTATGGCGCAAAAGTCAGGCCGAGGGCACCGGGCGCAACCCTCGCCGCCTCGTCCACCAGCTCGGCGAAGTCCATACCGGGGGCGACGACATCGCGGTACCAGCGCAAGCTGCCGGCGGCGGACAGCATCACCCCCATCACGTGCCAGGTGTCCAGCACCGCGTGAGGAAACGCATGCAGCCGGCCGCGACGCTCGACCAGAGGTCGCTCGCTGGCGGCGAACACCACGCCTGGCCGGTGAGGCCAACCGCGACGATCGCTTCCCGGTCGACTCCCGAGTTGACCAGCACCTCGCCAATCGACCGGGTGGCGGCGCGCCACCACAGGTCGGGATCCTGCTCTGCCCACAGTGGCCTCGGCGTCGACAGCTCATACTCCGACGCCGCCACCGCCACCGTCTTGCCCCGCTCGTCAACCAACACCGCCTTGGTGGCGGTGGTCGAGACGTCGATACCGAGCAGATAAGTCATCGTCACCAACACTCAGGGAGTCGCGTCTGGCACGACGTTGAGCGGCATGACGTTGAGCGGCACGACGTTGAGCGTGATCGATTGCAGATCAACCGAGCACGGCCAGACCATCAGCTCAACCTCCCCGGGCTCGACCACCCGCTGCATCGACCGGTCGTAGAACCGCAGCTGTTCGGGGCCGACGGTGAACGACACCGTCCGCCGCTCGCCGGGCGCCAGCAGCAGGCGCCGGAATCCTTTCAATTCTTTCACCGGCCGGGTGGCCGAGCTGTAGGCGTCCCGAACGTAGAGTTGGACCACCTCCTCACCTGCCCGTTGGCCGCTGTTGACAACCTCGACCGACACCATTGCCGTGCCGGAGATTTCGATCGAGCTGCGATCCAGCCGCAAATTCTCGAAGACGAACTTGGTGTACGACAAGCCGTAGCCGAACGGCCACAGCGGCTCGGTGGTGTCGAACAGATAGCCGCGTCGGGCGCTCGGTTTGTGATTGTAGAAAGCCGGCAGCTGGCCGGCTGAGCGCGGTACGGTCACCGGCAACTTGCCGCCCGGGCTGACGTCGCCGAACAGCACCCGGGCGAGCGCCGTGCCCGTCTCCTGGCCGAGGTACCAGGCGTCGACAACCGCCGCGGCATGCTCGGCGATCCAGGTTACCGACAGCGGCCGGCCGTGGATCAGGATCACCACCGTCGGCACGCCGGTTTCGATCACCGCCCGCGCCAAGTCCTCCTGCTGGCCGACCAGATCGAGGCGGGTGCGGTCGCCGAGATGATTATCGGCCCAAGCCTCGCGGCTGGTCTGCTCGTTGTCGCCGATTGCCAGCAGCACCACGTCGGCAGCTTTGGCGACCGCGACCGCCTCGCCGATCAAACGATGATTTTCCGCCTCGTCGGCAAGCTGCACGTCGTCGGCGTCCCAGTTACGGCTTTCGGTGATGTGGACTCCCTGGGCGAAAACAACCTGCACGCCGTCCGGCACGCGGGCCCGCACGCCCTCCAGCAGGCTGACCGTCTGCCGCGGCTTGTCGCTGTAACCGCCGAGAATGGTCTCGGCGGCGTTCGGTCCAATCACCGCGATCGTTGCCGACCGAGAGGGATCGAGGGGCAGGACCCCTTGCCGATTCTCGAGCAGGATGACCGCTTTCTCGGCGACACGGCGGGCGACCTTCTCCTCGAGCGTCATTCGCGAGATGAGGTCAGCGACCCGGGCGGCGACCGGCTGATCAGAGTCTTAGGGGTACGTCTTGGTTCAGGGGTACGTCTTGACCGCTGGCGCCCGCCAGCGCCGTCGACCAGTTCAGCAGGGTGACGGCGGCGACCCTTGCCATTCTGGACATCAGCCGACTACCGTCCGCAGGGCTTCCTCGATCGGTCGCAGCTTGCTCGAGCTCGGGGCTCGCTGGCGGATCAGGTAGGCCTCGAGCCAGCCGCGGTGTTGATCCGGCTTCATCGAGGCCTCGATCACACGAGAGTGATCCATCGCGTTGATGCGATCATTG
>JAJCXQ010000821.1 GCA_029263355.1 Acidobacteriota bacterium
AACTTCGACCGGCATACGCTCGGGCAGGACGTCAATGCCGAAATAACCGGTGTAGCCGTGCATCTTGAGAGTGTAAAAGACCCGCCTCGAGCTGCTCGGGCGAGATCACCCCGACGTTGAGATCTTGATCATAGTTGCCCAGCGGCTGGCTGTTCCAATGGGTGTGCGCCAGGCGGCCTTCCGATAGCGGCCAGCTGAGTGCGTAGGGCAAGTCCTCGAATCCCATCATCAAATGACCGATCTCGGGATTCATGCAGAACAGCTTGTGCCCCTCCGCCAACAGCGCCTTGTTCTCCTCTGCCTGAAGCATCGCCTCGACTTGATGACCGAGCAGCACGCCCTCGGGGGTGAGGCCGTAGAGGATGCGCCCACGGGGCTCGTAAGGCTTGGGCTCGAACGCGATGCGAACCCCCGGAACCGCGTCCATCGCTTCCGCCAGTCCTTCGGCGAAACGCTGGCGCATGGCAGCGAGGTCGATCCCGAACGGGTTCTTGTAGCCATCGATGCCCGCCCACACCACCGAGAAATCAGCGTCGAGCTCCTTGGCCAGCGCCAGCGAGCGCTGCACCCGCTCGATCGCTTTGCGCCGTGGCTGGGTCAGCGGGTTGGACAGTGACCCGAACTCGAAATCCGCATCGTAGAACAACAGCGGAATCACCGTGATCAGCCGAATGCCGGTGTCGCGGGTGAACTGCCGCCAGATCTCGATATTGTCTTCGTTGACCTCGTTCGGGTAGTGGGCCTCCATCCCCGACAGGCCGTAGTCCGCCAGTCCGGCGGCGATCTCGAGCCGATGCTCGAGATCGAGATCGGGCTTGTACTTGCCGTGAAAGCGGCTGTCGGGGGGCGAGAAGAACCACACGCCGGCCGAGAACTCGAGGTCGAGCTCGAAGGTGTCCAGGTGACGGATCAGGTCATTGGGCGAACGTCGGAGCGCTTGATCTCTGAGGTTGACGAGTGGCATCGAGTCCTGCTCCTTTTTCGCTGCGAGCGATGGGAAACCTCATTGAATGTTAGAGAAAGAGCGCTATCCACCGCTGGTCGCAATGGCGGCGCCCACGATCCCCGCATCGTTGCACATCTCGGCCGGCACCACGGTGGTGTCGGTGGTGAAATGATGCAGGTACTTATCGTGCTTCTTGCTGACCCCGCCGCCGAGGATAAAGAGCTGCGGGCTTAGCAGGTCTTCGACGTAGCGGAGGTATTCGTCCACCCACTTGGCCCAGGCCTTCCAGCTAAGCGCCTGCTGGCTGCGGGCGAGGCCGGACGCGCGAGCTTCCGCCACCTTGCCTCGGATGACCAGATGGCCGAGCTCGGTGTTGGGTACTAGACGTCCGTCCATGAACAACGCGCTGCCGATTCCAGTGCCCAGGGTGAGCATGATCACCAACGCAGACTCTTCACGCCCCGCACCGAAGCGCATCTCGGCCAGGCCGGCAGCGTCGGCATCGTTGAGCAGGGTGATCTGGCACTTCGTGTAACACTCGAAGAGCTTGCGGCCATCGATTCCGATCCAGCTCTTGTCGATATTGGCGGCAGTTTGGACAACTCCGTCTTTGATGACCGCCGGGAAGGCGCAACCGACCGGCCCCGACCAGCTGAAGTGCTCCACCTGGGCAGCGATCACCTGGGCTACCGCCTCCGGGCTGGCCGGCTGGGGCGTCGGGATCCGCAGACGGTCGGCAACCAACACACCGCGCTCGACGTCCACCGGCGCACCTTTAATGCCGCTCCCCCCGATGTCGATGCCCAAAACCGTCGTTTCGTGGATGGCTGCCATTCTCCAGGTCTCGAAGGCTACGGCAGATTGGACCTCGCCGCGCAGCGGGTGATGGCCCCCTTCTGGCTGCCAGTGATCAGCCCAGCCTTCTTGAGGTCGTTGGCAAAGTGCGAAACGCTGCTGACGAATTGCCCGTGGTTGGACGCTCCATCCGCCAAGGTATCGATCTCGTCGCCGATGTTGCAGCCAGCGCCGAGCGCCAGGTTCGGTACTCCCGAATCGCAACCATCAATCACCACGGTCACGGCGAGGTCCGACATGGAACAGGCGTCGTCGCCGTCGAGCACACCGTCGTTGTCGTCGTCACCGTCACAGACGTCCCCGACGCCATCGCTGTCATAGTCGGCCTGGTCAGCGTTGGCGTCGAGCGGGCAGTTGTCGTCGCGGTCGCCCACCCCGTCGTCGTCGTCGTCGCCGTCGCAGACGTCCCCACGGCCGTCACCGTCGTTGTCCGCCTGGTCGACGTTGGGGAGCCCTGCACAATTGTCGAGGACATCCGGAATCCGGTCGCCGTCACCGTCGAGAGCATTCTCGGTGAAGCTCCAGTAGTCGGTACGGAACGTGGCGTCGGCGCCCGAATTGCTGATGATCGCAAAGACGACATTGATCAGTCCGCCGTTGCCGCCCCGCGACACCGGATCGGTGTCCAGGACGCCGTTGCCGCCGAACTGGAACGAGTTGTCGTCGAAGAAGTCGGCCAGCGGGATCGACACCATCTGCCAGCCGCCGCTGGACATCGCGCAGGGGCCGGTCGGGCTAACCACACAGTTGAACTGAAACTCGTCGTCACCCGGCGAGCCGATGGCGTTGTCGCCGTCGTCGTCCTCCTGGAAGTTGATTTCGATGGTGTAATCCTGATCACGTCCGACACCATCGATGCCGTCGGGATTGATCCAGAAGTTGAAATGGGTGGTTGCAAACAAGTCCACCGGGTTGGTGCGCCCGAAGCCACCGAAGAAGCCCGGAACGCCGCCTGAACCCCAGCCAGTACCAAGCGAGAAAGCGTCGCCGAACGCCGGCGGCAGATCGCCAGCGTCGGCACCGATGCCGCCGCCGCCCACCGCGCCGCCAAAAGCGAACCAGCCATTACCGAAGGGGTTGCCGTGCTCCATGTCGTCGAACACCACTTCGCTCGGAGGCGGCGGCGTAAAATTCCAATAGTCGGTGCGGAAGGTGGCGTCGGCGCCTGAGTTACTGATCACCGCAAACACGACATTGATCAGCTGGCCGTTGCCGCCGGCCGAGACCGGCACTGGGTCGAGCACGCCGTTGCCGCCGAACAGGAACGAGTTGTCGTCGAAGAAATCGCTTAGCGGGATCGACACCCGCTGCCAGCCACCGCCAGACACCGCACAAGGTCCGGTCGGACTGACCACACAGTTGAATTGGAATTCGTCATCGTCCGGCTGGGTGGTGCTGTTGTCGCCGTTGTCGTCGTCCTGGAGGTTGATCTCCAACAGATAGTCCTGGCCGGCGTCGGGGTTGATCCAGAAGTTGAAGTTGGTCATGCCGCTGAGGTCAACCGGGTTGGTGCGACCGAAGCCGCCGAAGAAGCCCGGAACACCGCCCGAGCCCCAACCGGTGCCGAGAGAGAAAACGCCGCCATCCGCCGGCGGTAGGTCACCAGCGTCGGCACCGATGCCGCCACCGCCGACCGAGCCGCCAAAGGCAAACCAGCCGTTGCCGAAGGGGTTACCGTGCTCCATGTCGTCAAACACAACCGGACCGCCGGAGGTCGGCGGCGCGGGCTCGCCGATAGTGATCTTGTTGACGTTGAACTCGCCAGCGTCAATCGACAGCCGCAGCGTCTGGACGCCGCTATCGAAGGCCACGTCGGTAGCGCTGACGGTGGTCCAACTCTGCCAGGCGCCGGTTCCCGGGAAGCTGATGGGGCCGGTCTTGTCGACGCCGTCGAGCTCGATGTGGAGGGTGCCGCCAGCGGCCGCCGAGGCCACTCGGACCTGGACGTCGTAGGTGCCAGCGGTGACATCCACCGTGTATTCGATCCACTCACCGGGTACCGTCCAGCCCACGTTGAAGCCGAAGCCGGCGTCGGTTGTGCCCTCGAGGTCAACAGCTTCGGCCGACCGGTAGGCGCCACCGTTGTTGGAGGTGTCGGTGTCGTTGTAGGCCACGCCCTGGCCACCGATGTCGTAGTTCTCGACCTCAACGGTGCCTGGGATCGCGGCGGCGGTCATCAGGTAGGGCGCTTGCGGGCAACCGCCGCCGACCATGATCTCCACCGGGTCGGCCGACGCCAGCACCCCCTCGTCGTCTCGTGCCCGGGCCTTGAGTGTATAGCAGCCGGCGGCGACGTTCGGAATCGTGAGCTGGTAGGGGGCGGTGTCGTCCTCACCGAGCTTGGCGGCGTCCTGGAAGAACTCGACCTTCTGGATCGAGCCATCGTCGATGGCGCTGACAGTGATGGTGAGATCGTCACCAGCAGTGATGGCGTCCGACGCCATCGGGCTGGTGATCTCGACCACCGGGGGGTCATTCGGGACCTGGTAGACCCGCACGTAATCGATCACGTACTCCTGCGGGAACACCGTCGTAGCGTCCGGCGGACCAGGCAGGTTGCCGCCTACAGCGAGATTCAGCAACAGGTGGAAGTCGACGTCGAACGGCGCTGGAAACGGTCCGCCGGTGGAGAACCAGTTGTCACGGCTGGCGAACTGGACGCCGTCGAGGTACCAGCGGATCTCACCGAACTCCCATTCCATGGCAAAAACATGGAAGTCGTCGTTGAAGGTACCGCTGGGCAGGAAGGTGTCGGTGGAGGAAAACTGGTTGCCGGGAAACGACGCGCCATAGTGAATGGTGCCGAAAACCCGATCCGGATCGCTACCGATGTATTCCATGATGTCGATCTCGCCGCTGGCAGCCCACGGTCCGTAGATCGAGGTGTCGGAGGAGAGCATCCAGAAGGCTGGCCACATCCCCTGACCGATGGGCATCTTGGCGCGCATCTCCATTCTCCCGAAGGTCCAGTCGCCCTGGCCAAGGGAGCGCATGCGGGAAGAGGTATAGGCGAGCCCGCCGACCGACTCCTCTTTGGCAGTGATGGTCAACATTCCACCGGCCACCGTGGCGTTCTCAGCCTGGTAATACTGCAGCTCGTTGTTGCCCCAGCCACCCGGCAGGCCAACCTCCGTGCCGTCACCGAGCTGAAACGTCCACTTGCTGAGATCAACCGCGGCGCCATCGAACTCGTCCGACCACACCAAGACACACCCCGGCAAGTCGACGCATTGAGCTGCTGCCGGCGAAGCAGCGCTCATCAGCAGAGCAATGGCCAGGAATGGAACGACGAAGAGCACCGAAAGACAGCTCACTTTATGCATGGATCACCTCACAAATTCAAACGGATAGCAGCCAACCCAGCACCTCAGGGGCAAGGCGCAGCTCCGGCAGCGGCGGACACCAACTTGACGTCGGCGAAAGCGAGCGCCATTTCGCCCTCGGTGGCAATCAGAAACGGCGTGTTGATCTTGGTCATATCGGCGCCGGCATCAGCAAAACAGCGCAGCCGGACGCGTACCGTGTGCCACTCGCCCTTGGGCAGGGTAGAGAGCTCGTCGGTGACGTCGAGCGCACCCGAGCAGGGGTAGCCGCAGTCCATCCTCAACGTCACGGCGGAGCTCGGCGGCGCATCGACCCGCAGGTCGAAAGCCAACGCCAGGTCGCCGTTCGACTCACGGCTGATGTCGATAGGTTCCTCGGCCTGGAGGTAGATCTGCGCTGCTCCAGCACCGGACCAAGTCGCGGATCGAGCGTCTTCCTGCACCCGACGGTCGACCGCTCGCACCGTTAGCTTGGCGGCGCCGGTCGACGTCTGACCACCGGCGGCTGGCACCTTCCAGCCAGCGTCGTCACCGACGTAGAGTCGCCATGGATCCACCGGGCCGCCAGCAAAATAGACTTTCCTGCTGGCGGCGAAGGAGGCCTCGACCTCCTCGGAGAGCTCGGCCAACTCACCACGGTCGGTGTAGCTCAGGCCAAAGCCGTAAGCGAACAGCGGATCGTAGTCCGCGTCGCCGCGGTTGAGCACGGTTTGGCTGACCGTCTTCGGCCACGAATACGACAGCTTACCCTTGAAGTCGTGGTTCACCGCACCATCAGCGCCTCGAAAGATGACGTCGGCGATACCGCCACCTTCGGTGCCTGGCAGCCAGGCGGCGACAAAAGCGTCAGAGGCATTGAGCTCCGGGTTGACCCAAAGCGGACGACCGGAGAGGAAGATCGAGACCACCGGCACGCCGGCCTGCCGTAACTTCTTCAGTAACTTCAGGTCGCGTTTGGCGCCGGCCTGGTACTCGAGACCGTCGAGATCACCCTGGAACTCGGCGTAGGGATCCTCTCCGAAGACCACGATTGCGACGTCGGGCTGTTCGGTAAAGCTGCCGTCCGGGCTCAGGGTCGCGGCGCCGCCAGCACCCTCGACAACCTCATGTATCCCCGCCCAAATCGAGGTGGCGCCCGGAAACTCGCTATTTTCATTGCCGGTGCCCTGCCAGGTGATGGTCCAGCCGCCGGACTGCTTGCCGATCGAATCGGCCCCGTCGCCGGCAACCAGCACGCGTTGGTTTCTGGCCAACGGCAGCAAACCACCGGCGTTCTTGAGCAGCACCAGCGACTCCCGCACCGCCTGCCGCGCCACCGCACGGTGCTCCGGCGCGCCGATCAGCTCGGTCCGCCCGGCCAGAACTCGGCTCGACGGCTTGCCACGCTCGAACATGCCGGCGCGCATCTTGACCCGCAGGATCCGCCGCACCGCATCGTCCAATCGCTGATGAGAGATCTCGCCAGACTTCACTTGGGCGAGGGTGTTGGCGTGTAGCGCTTTCCAGTCCTCCGGCACCATGAACATGTCGACGCCGGCGTTGAACGAGGCGGCGCAGCTGTCGTTCGAACAACCCGCGACCTGGCCATGGCCGTTCCAGTCACCGACCACAAAACCATCAAAACCCATGCGCTCCTTGAGCACGCCGGTGAGCAGGTGTCCGTGACCGTGAAGCTTGCGACCGTGCCAGGAGTTGAACGAGGCCATCACCGTCTGCACCCCGGCCGCCAGCGCAGTGGTGTAGCCGGCAGCGTGCAGATCGCGTAGGTCCGCTTCGCTGGCGGTATTGTCGCCCTGGTCCACGCCGGCGTTGGTGCCGCCGTCGCCCAGGAAGTGTTTGGCGGTGGAGAGCAAATGATTTTCGTCGAGCCAGTCGTCGCTGCCGGCGATGCCTTGCAGGCCCTTCACCACTTCACCAGCGTAGGCGCGGACGATCTCGGGGTCCTCGGAATAGCCCTCGTAGGTGCGTCCCCAGCGGTCGTCGCGGGGCACCGCCACGGTTGGCCCGAAGGTCCAATCGAGGCCGGTGACCGCCACTTCGACAGCAGTCACCTCGCCGATGCGGCGGATGAGTTCCGGATTACCGGCGGCCCCCAGACCGATGTTGTGCGGAAAGAGGGTGGCGCCAATAACGTTATTGTGGCCGTGGACCGCGTCCGAGCCCCACAGGATCGGAATCGCCAGACCGCCGTCCGAAGTATCCATCGACGCCTCGTAATAGGCATCAGCCAGCGCTAGCCAATCGCCGGGAGTTGCATGCTTGTCGTTGCCAGGGAAGGAGCCACCGCCGTTGAGCACTGAGCCCAACCGATACTTACGAACGTCCTCCGGCGTCACGTGCCGAATCTCGCCCTGGATCACCTGGCCGACCTTGTCTTCGAGCGACATGCGAGCCAACCATTCCGTCACCGCCTGCTCGATCTCGGAATCAGTCGCAACGGCACTTTTGATCACCGGCCAATCGGCGGCGTTGACGCTCGGTGCCACTGTAGTTTCGGCACCAGGCACTGTGGTTTCGGCACCAGGCACCACCGCAGTGTCAGAGGCACACCCCAAGAGCAGAGGCACCGCTAACGCAAGCGCCAGTTTCCACATCGTCCAAACGCGCATGTTCATCTCCTATGCCGGTGGCTCACGCCCTCAGCCGGTGAAATAGATCCACACCAGGGCAACGCACAGCACCACCCCGACGGACAAAAAGAAATCCTGCCGTTTCCAGGCTGGGTCCGAGGGTTCCAGGTCCGGCGTCTCCTCGGTGGTCTCCTCGGCAGTGGCGAAGGTCAAGCCACGCAGCTGCCGCGCCGAAGGCGCTGGCGTCGCCAGGCTCACCACCACCAGCACCAGGGTGCAAACGCCAAAGAGAAAGATGGCAAAGTGCAAGAAATTGATGTCGGCGAACTCGAACAGCGAACCGGAGAGCGACTCTTTGTTGATCTCAGCCACCAGTCGACTCATGCCGAGCAGGAAGCCGGCAGTCAGCGAGGCGATGGCACCGCGGGAGTTGACACGTTTCCAGGCGATCCCCACCAGGAAAACCGCCGCGATCGGTGGCGAGATGTAGCCCTGGACACTCTGCAAGTAGACGTAAAGTTGGCCGAAGCCCTTGATGATCGGGATCCACGCCAGCCCGAATACCACCAGCACGGCGGTCGCGATCTGGCCCACCCGCACCAGTTTCTTCTCCGAAGCGTCCGGGTGGAGCTTACGGTAGATGTCCCAAGTGATCAGGGTCGAGCACGAGTTGAAGACCGACGACAGGGAGCTCATCAGCGCCGCCAGTAGGCCGGCGACCACTACCCCGCGTAAGCCCACCGGCAGCAAGGTCCCGATCATTGTCGGCAGCGCCGCGTCGGTCTGCTCGAGCTGCATCAGCCCCTTCTCTGACAAGGCGTAAGCGATGACGCCAGGGATGACGAAGATGAACAACGGCAGCACTTTCAAAAACCCGCCGAAGATCGTGCCGCGCCGGGCGTTGTCCTCGTTTGACGCCGACAGCACCCGCTGAACGATGAACTGGTCGGTGCACCAGTACCACACCCCGAGGATCGGCGCGCCGAAGAGGATGCCGGTCCACGGAAAGTCAGGATCCGACATCGGCTTCCACATGTCGAAGAAGTCGGGGCCGGCGGTGGCGCGTAGCTCACCCCAACCGCCGAGCTGGTTGAGGCCGATGACGGTCACCATCAGCGACCCGCCGATCAACACGAACATCTGGACCAGATCGGTGTAGAGCACCGCTCGCAAGCCGCCGAAGACAGTGTAAATACCCGTCGCGACCACCACCACCAAGGCGCCGGTCCAGAAGTTGATCCCCATCAGCGACTCGAAGACGATGCCGCCAGCGAGAATGGTCACCGAGATCTTGGTCAGCACGTAGCCGACGATCGAGATGATGGCCAGGTACCAGCGAGCGCCTGCAGAGTAGCGGCGTTCCAGAAACTCCGGCATCGTGAAGACACCGCTCTTCAAGTAGAACGGCACGAACACCCAGCCCAAGACCAACAGGATGAGTGACGCCAGGATCTCGAACTGGGCCACCGCCACGCCGCTGGAAGCGCCGGTGCCGGCGAGGCCCACCAGGTGCTCGGAGCCGATATTCGAGGCGAACAACGAAGCGCCGATAATGAACCAGCCGACGTTGCGGCCGGCCAGGAAGTAGCCGGCAGAAGTCTCGCGGGTCGATTCGCGCCGGGTCGCCCAGAAAGCGACACCGAAGACGCCAGCGAAATACAGGAGAATCAGCAGCCAGTCGAGTGTTCCGAGAAGTCCCACGATGAAGGTCTCCGTTGCTCTCTAGGGAAAACCGTCACGTCGAATCGACGGCGCCCTGCTGTGGGAAGAGGGCGACGGCGGGGTCACCCGGAGAGATTCCGACTCTGGCTCCGACAGCGAGTCGCCAGCGGGCCAGCGGGCCAGCGGGCCAGCGGGCCGCGATCACCGTGCACCAGGGCAACGAGTCACGGCCCGTGTGGAGGAATCCCCGACTAGAACAGGAGCTTCAGACCCAGCTGAATCTGGCGCGGATCACGCACCCCACTCGCCTGCCCGAAGTTGTCTTGAATGTCGCCGCCGGTGATTGTCCCGTTTGTCGTGTCGAAGGTGACGTTCTGCGGCCGGATGTTGTTCTCGACGCTGGAGGCGATGAAGTTGTCCTCGTTCAGCACGTTGAAGATCTCGATCCGGAATTGGGCGTTGAGCCGGTTGCCAAGCTTGATGTTCTTGTAGAACGACAGGTCGACTTGGAAGAAGTCTGGGCCTTCGCATGACCCGCGATCGGCCATCTGGGAGGTGTCGCCGAGGCGCAGACCCGTCAGCGTGAAGGCGTTCGGATTGATGATCTGGGTGCCGCCGCCACCGCCGCAAGGGCCGACTTGGATCGGGCGGTTGTTGTCGTCGTAGCCGGTACCGGCGAAGCCGCCGTTGCCGAGACCCGGGATGTCGATCAGGAAGACCGTGATCGGGGTGCCCGAGGCATACTGCACCACAGAACCGATTGCCCAGTTGCCCAGGAAGTGCTCTTTGAAGCCACCCTGGCCCTCGAAGCTCGGCAGGTTGTGCACCAGGCTGGCGTTGAAGATGTGGTCGCGGTGGCCACCGGCGTAACCCCAGTCGAGGCCGGGATTCTCGTAGTCGGTGATCTGGGTGTTCTCCTCACCAGCGCTCGAGCTAGTCAAGGAGTCGTTGGCCTTGAACTTCGAGTAGGTGTAGGAGGCCTGGAATTGCGAGCCGCGGCCGAAGCGCGAAGTGAACTGGGTCTGCAGGCCGTCGTACTCCGAAATACCGTCGTTCTGCCAATAGAGGATTCGGTTTGCGCCGCCGGTGAAGTAGGGGCGCACCGAGCCGTCGCCATCACCACCGCCGAGCAGAAAGTCGATGCGGTCCGAAAGTCCGTTGCCGTTCAAGTCGGCAGACGGCACCTGGTTGATGTCACCTTTGCGCACCAGATGGCGCCCACGATTGCCGACATAGCTGACCTCGATCGTCGAGTCACGAAACAGCTGCTGCTCCCAGGTGACATTGAACTGGAAGTTGTAGGGGGTCTCGTTGTTCGGGTCGATGCCACGGTTGGGCGTACCGAATCCCTGGCCGAGCAGCGCCCCTTCCAGAGTGTCGAGCGGCCGAATACCGCTGGTGTTGGCGGTGAACGGCGGCTGGCCAGCGAAGTCGAGCTGGATGTTGACCCGCTCGCGCTGGAAAAACTGGCCGAAGCCGGCGCGCAGCACGCTCTTGCCGGTGCCGAAGACGTCCCAAGCCATGCCCAGGCGCGGCGCAAAGTTGTTGTCGTCGTCGTTGACGAACGACCGGCTGACGCCCTGACCGCCGCCTTCGAGCCCCGCCGCGGCGCACGGATTGGTGCCTGGCACCTGGGCGATGCCGTTACACGACGCGTTACCGAGAGCCGGGTCGAAGAGGCTGGGGTAGAAGGCGACGATATTGTCGTCCTGGGCGACCGGCGCCTCATATTTCGAATAACGCACCCCGAAGTCCACCGTCAGGTTGTCGTTGACCTTCCATGAGTCGCCAGCGTAGACCTCCATTTCCGACCACTCGAGCACCGGGGCGGGCTGGAAGGCGCTCTCGTCGTAGCCGTGGTAAATCTCCTTGATCAGGATGTCGGCGATGCGGTTGCCGCTGGTGCCGCCACCCCAGCCGTTAGTGCCGGCGCCGCCCCAGAAGTGGGGGCTCTCGAAAGAGTTGCCGCCGCCGATGTTCTCGCTCTTCTCGTTATCGGAGTAGGCCACCCCAGCCTTGAACCAGTGATCCCCGAACACCTGCTCGTAGTCGTCCTTGAGGGACATGATATCCAGCTTGTTGTTCCACGGCGCGATGTTCCAAAGGTCGCGGCCGGTGGCGCCGCCCCAGTAAACCGGGTGGCTGCGGTCGGCGCCGCCGCTCTTCTCATTCGCCGGGAAGAACGTCGGAATCTTCGAGTTGATGTCGGCATTGAGAGCGTCACCCGAGGCGCCGCGTTCGATCGAAATCTCATTGCCCGACATCGAGAAGGTGACGGTGTTGACGACCGATTGGCCGATCACCGAGGTGAGCTGCGCCACCAGCGACTCGCCGGGCTGATCCCAGGCGGAATCGACGGTGGGGAACGGATCGTCGCCCCACAGCCCGTTGGACTCACCGGCGTTGGGCGCCGGATTCTCCCAGGTATCTTCGGTGTAGCGAAATAGCACCTGGTTGCGTTGGTTGACGGTCCAGTCGACCCGCGCGTTGAGCTGCTGCCAGTCGATCTGGGTAGGCACCGCCGCGACCCAGTTGTTGCCCACTCCGGTGAGGTTGGGGTCGGGGTAGAGATTGAGTAGCGCCAGGCCACCCGGGCTGAGACGGTCGCCCGGGATGACGTTGCCGGGGAAGGGGTTGCCGGTGAGCGGATCGATCGGTGGCGATGCCGAGCCACTGAAGTCGCCGTTGCGCTCGGCGAGGGTCGGCACTGCGGCGGTGCGGACCGTGCCTCGCTCTTCATCGTTCCATTCCCCAGAGACGAAAAAGTGGACCTTGTCCTTCATGATCGGCCCGCCGAAAGTGAACCCGTAGTCCTTGCGGTCGAGCGGCTCCTTGGGCTGGTTGGCCTCCTCGAGGAAAAAATTCTTCTCGTTGAAGGAGTCGTCGCGATAGAAGGCGTAGAGGCTGCCCTGGAAGCTGTTGGTGCCACCGCGGGTCACCAGGTTGATCTGCGCACCGCCAGCGCCGCCGAATTCGGGGCCATAGCTGTTGCGGTGGATCTTGAACTCCTCGATCGCGTCGACTGAAGGAGTGACCAGGATGGTGCGGTTGGAGCCACTGTCATTGTTGCTGGCGCCGTCGACCGTCCAGTTGTTGCCGGTCACCGAGCTACCCGAGACCGACAGGTCGACGCCGGAGAGCAAACCCTTGTTCTTGAAGTCCAAGCCGTCGACCGCACTGACCCCGGGCATCAGCTGGGTGAGCTGGGCAAAGTTGCGGCCGTTGAGCGGCAGCTCACGGATCTGCTCGCCGGTAACCAGCCCAGCGACCTCGCCGCTGATCGTCTCGATCGGCGCGCTGGCGGCGACCGTCGTAATCTCCTCAGTGACGGCCCCCAATTCGAGGGTCAAGCTGACCTCACGGACATCGGCGACGTTGAGCCCGATACCATTGACAGCTGCGGTCTTGAAGCCATCGAGCTCGGCTGAAAGGTTCCACGTACCCACTTGCAGGGCAGGGAGTGAGTAGTTGCCGGACTCGTTGGTGAAAGCATCACGCGTCGTGCCGGTTTCGGTGTTAGTGGCCGTGACCGCCACCCCAGGTATCGGGACCCCGGTCTGATCTTCAATCGTCCCTCGAATGCTCGCCGTCGTTCGCTGTCCGAAAGCCGGCGCAGCCAGGCTCACGAGCATCGTGAGGAGTCCAATCATTCCAACGCGCGAATTTCTTCCTTTGAGAAGCATAGACCAGCCTCCAAATGCCGTGATAAATCGTTTTAGCTACTGACCATTAGTTAGAACACAATCAGATAGTCTTTGTCAATGGTTCATCGAATATTTTTCGAATTCGCGATCTTGAACCGTTTTAGCTGACGTGGAACACGACCTGCTTGGTCCGATAAGAAAACCCATTTGGCGGGAGCTCGAGATGAGATCAGCGAATATTCGAAGCAAAACCCTGCTGGCGACGATCTTGGGGATCGCGGGCGTGGCCGTGCAATCGCAGGCACAGGCGCCTCAGGAGTTCAGCGAGACGATCGATGTGCAGCGGATCAACGTCGAGGTGTGGGTCACCGACAAGGACGGTAATCCGGTCACCGGTCTCGGCGCCGAAGACTTCGAGCTGCGCGAAGACGGCGAGCCGGTAGAGCTGTCCAACTTCTCCGAGATTCGCAGCTCCCTACCCGGCTCACCCTTCGCGGCGCCCGATCCGATCGCGGCTCCCGCCGAGGGCGTCGACCGCCCGCTCGAGCTCGAGG
>JAJCXQ010000822.1 GCA_029263355.1 Acidobacteriota bacterium
ACTTCATCGCCACGGAAGTTGGGCCTGGCCGCGGAGGCGGTCTCGCCCCGGGATATGCGGTCACGTCGTTCAAGGCCGAGGGCCAGACCTATGACACGGGCCGCAACCTCGCCGCGCCGGGAGCAGTCAATACCGAAGGCATGTACGTCGCTCTCACCCGTGGCCGCAACGACCAACGCACCTGCACCATCGCCCCAACCGATCAAACGCCCGAGCCGCCAGAGCTCCCTGTTATCGCCGATGAGCGCAGCGCCCTCGATGCGCTGTCCGATTCCCTGTCCCGACGCAGCGGTGCTGATCTGGCGTCGGTCGCAGACCCCAACGCCGCCGCCATCGCCGAGCAAGCCAAACACGCTCTCGACAGTCTCGGTGGTAGGGCGCTCGGCTTGGCCGAGTCCCGAGTCGCCGCCCAGGCCATCAACAACCCCGACCCCGTTACCGTCGCCGCTTTGGGCCCCCGGCCTCCGGTCGGTGAGCACCGGCAGCAATGGGACGAGGCGGTCGGACAGTCGGCCATCTATCGGGCCCGCTGGGACAACGACGGCGTCACGGTCGATGGATCAGTCGCTCCGCCATCACCGGTCGATGGACCCAGGCGGTACGACGACTACGACCGTGTCCAGAGAGCAGTCCGGCGCGCCGACATCGAACGCCTCGCCCGCACATCTTTGCCCCAACTACTCAACGACCGCAGCGACGCCCAAGCCGCCCTCGCCGATACACCAGCACACGACAATCAGCGGGCAGGCGACGCCGTGAAAGCCGCCGAAGACAGGCTGAGCGAAGCCAGAGCACAGCTCGACATCACCGAGCACAGCTACGAACGAGCCCAGCCGCGCGGCCGCGGCCGACGGCGAGACCCCAATGCGGTCGAATCCGCGCGTCGGGATGTCGCCGACGCAACCCGGACCGTCGCAACAGCCGAAGTGAACCTTGCTCGAGCAGCCCAGCAGCTAAAGGCAGGCGCCGGCAACAACGTTGAACGGGACGCTGTGCAGGCCCGTGTCGCGGCCATCGACCGATCCGTCGATCGACGTATTAGCACAGCGGTAAGACGGCCTGCCGGCTATATCTCCGAAACCCTGGGCGAGCGACCCGCCAAGCCTGTCGACGCCAAGCGCTGGGACAAAGCTGCGCGCACGATCGAAACCTACCGGCACCGCCATCTCGCCCTCACCCCCAACGACGGACCCCAACCCGGGAGCGGCACCGCGAGAGCCCTGGGCCCGCGCCCATCGAACCTGCTTCGGTTCACACCCTGGAAGAAGGCACATGACCAACTCGAACGGCACCTCGCCCAGCCGCTCCATCAGGAACAACCTCTACAGAGGACCCGATGACACCCAAGCGGTCCGAACCCGAGCCAGTCGCAGCCACGACAGCTCGTGGGACCGGTGCCCACTCCCGGCGATCACAGCAGTGGTGATCGCCGCGACGCGCCTCGGCTGAATGCCCGACCCTGCGATCAGCATGGGCTACAACTCGATCGACGGAGACGGCGGATCCGGCCGTCGTCTGATGCGGCCGACACGCTCCACAGCCCCGGATCGTTCAGGATCCGCAGGCGGCGGGGCTTCCGCTGCTTCGGCTGCGATCTTCTCTCTGGGAACCTCTGGTTCGTCAGCTTCACCCGGCGGTGCCTCGTCCGGTTCGTCCGTCTCATCCGCTGAAGCCCCGTCTGGCTTCTCACTCACTTCTTCGTCGTCGGTGGGTGGCTCCGGGAGCGGACGGTTGGTCATCTCGGTCATGTGAGCCAGCACGAAGGGCGACACCTCGTGTTTGGTCGCCAGCGCGTCCGTCAAGCGCTCGGAGCGTTCCGCTTCCACGGGCTGTGCGCCGTCACCCTCGGCCAGGACCTGGAGACGGCGCTCCTCCCAAGGTCGTCTCCCCACGAGATGAGCGGGCGGAAGAGTCCCGTGCAACAACAACGCCGAACCTGGGGGGATCTGGCGCATCAGGTCACCGGGCAGGAATCTCATGCGTGCTGTCGAGGCCGCCACTGATCGGCGGTCGCCGCGCGACCCGATGTCGGTGCTGGTGGATTGTTGGGTGACCTCTTCTTCGCCACCGAGGTAGCTGGCATAGTCGAGTGTCTCCCGATCAGACAGCCCGGAGAAGAAGATCTTCGATCCGTGGTTGGTGAGCAGCGAGTCGGTTTGGGCCTGGTAGATGGCACGCATCTGCGCCAGCGACTGCCAGACCGTGACCAGCTGTATGCCGATGCCCGAGCAGGTCGACGCGACTTCGGGCAGCCACCGCAGCGGCGTGTTGCCGGCCTCGTCGATCACCGCCAGCGTCGCTGGGATCGGCTCGCCTGCACGCTTGGAAATCTCATAGGCCTGATCGCGCAGTAGATCGCCGAGAAGCCCGCCGAACAGCACGGAGAACCGTTCGGTCGACTTGAGGGGCTGCACCATGTACAGCGTGTTGTTGTCCTCCAGCAGCATGGCCATGTTCATCGAATGGCGAATGATCGTCTCGTTGTTGGCGCGGACTCGGGT
>JAJCXQ010000823.1 GCA_029263355.1 Acidobacteriota bacterium
GCATTGATCGTCGACGGCACCGACACAGCGAGCTCAATCAGTCTGGAACCAGCGAGTGATACCACTCAAAACGAATCTACCGAGGGCAACGACGAGGACGCCAGCCCGCAGCCACCGAGCGCCCCTTCTGCGCTCGACGCCTACCGAACCCTCTCCGAGTTACAAGCGTCCGACCTCGACAAAGCTGAGCTTCTCATCGGTTACGAAGAGCTGTGGGCGAGCTCGCGCCAATTCCTGGACTCTGCGGCGGCTGCCAGAGTCTTGAGAACAATCGAGGAGCTGAAAACACCCGAAGCACCACAGACTGAACACTCCGAACCTGAGGTGGCCTCTCAGAAATCACGGGACGTCGGTCCGCGGGATGTGGAGGTGGCTCAGCAGATGTCACCCTGGCGACAAGCGGCCCTGAGCACCGATGATCGCTCTGCTGATCAGCTCCCCGAACCCACCGGCGACCTGGCGCGCCTCAGCAGCCCTGACAAGCTGGTCACCTGTGCAAAAGTCGCTCGCGGCGAAGGTGTGCCGACCGCCCCCGTCGGCGTCTCCGAGGAGTTCCACCCCGGATCGATCTACATGTTCGCCTGGGTGCAGGCGCCAAGAGCCAGCGAGACGCTCACTTTGCAGTGGATGCGCTCCGACGGCACCGTTGACCACGTTCAGCGAGTCAAGGTCTCACGCAACGTCGGCAATGGCTACCGAATCTTCTACGGCAGACACCACGTCGAATCGGGCCGCTACGAGATTCGTCTCCTCAACAGTGCAGGGCAGCTGATTGGTAACCGTGCCTACACCGTTCTTTGAGATCTTTTCGCACCTCCTCATGCAATATATCCTCGGGCAATGAGGCCCTTGGAATGAAATGGCGTTACCGCGACGTGTGGGTCTACTATACCCTCGAGCTGGATGGTTTCGGCAGCCGCTTGGCTCGACCCTTCGCGCAATACCTCCGCCAAGCCGGCAACCCGCCCTACGGCCGCTGTCTCGAATGGTGCGCCGGACCGGGTTTTATCGGCGTCACCCTATTGCGGGCCGGCCTGATCAAAGAGCTTGTGCTGGCGGACAAAAACCCGGCGCTTGAGCCTTGGATCGCTCGTACCCGCAAGGCGAACGGCCTCGATTTTACGTTCTACCGCAGCGACAACTTCCAGGACATTCCCGCCGACGAGCGTTTCGATCTCGTAGTCGGCAATCCGCCAAGCTACTGCAACCTCAATCCTGACCATCCCCTCTTCGACGCGCGCCGGGATGATCCTCGACCCCACGATCCTGACTGGACAATTCACCAAGCGTTCTACGCCACCGTCCGGCGGTACCTCCGCCCCGGCGGCGAGCTCTTCATTTCGGAAGTCGAGCCACACGCTGTCGAAGTCGTGCTTCCCAAAACCGGCACGTCGATTCCCTACGACCTGCGCCCGGAAGAACCTTTGAGGGCCTTCCGGCGCATGATCGAGGGCGGCGGGCTCGACTTCGTGGCAGCCGAGTCCTACCTAACCAGTGGCGGTGTGACGTTCTACGTCGTACGCTCTGGAATGCCAAGTTTCTTGACCCCAGAAACATCTCGGCGCCAGACCGCGACAAGCTCCCAATCGTCGAGGCCACCCGAGACGCCCCTCCGGTAACCCTCGAGCTCGAGCTCGCCGGACTCGCGGGTCCGCTTTTGGACGCAGAAATCTGTCAGGGTAGACGAGTCGCCGCTGGCAGGTTTCTCAATGTCGAGGCTGGCCTCTGGTCGACCCTTGACGTATCGATCGGTTCCTACCCAATGTCCGCCAACAAAAACGTCGAGGCGATCGATTCCTGCGGTGCGGAAGCTGGCATCGATCGTCTCAGCGGTGCATCCGATCTCTAGCACCTGGAGTTGGCGAGCCACCGGCTCCGGCCAGCTCGGCTCACCGCTGTAGAGACATTCGAGGCGGTTGATACCCGCTTCAGATTCATGAACAGCGGGTATGTGGCGTCGCAGGAGCTCTACGGACTGCGCGACCAGGTCACGATTCTTGTAGAAGAGATCGTCCAAGGTCATCGAATACAGGAAGTCGGGGGCGACACCAATGTCTTCCAACGGCACCCCAGCGGCGGAGCCAACCCGCAAACTGCGACGGATCGCGACGCTCACGTTGGCGCCGTTGGCAAGTTGCGGCAACCGTGTTCCCGAGCCTTCGCCGGTACCGAGCACTCCGCGAAGGGCGCTATGCTGCCAGACGTTCGCTCCCCCCGCACCAGTGTTTTCGTCGATGCCGATGATCGGTCCGATCTGATGGTCCTTGAACCCGGCGGCAAAAATATCGGTGGTGCTGTAGCAGTTGGCATCAACAATCAAAACCACCGGGCCGTAGTACCTCTGCCCGCGGAAATTGCAACGCTTGACGCTGGTGAGAGGAATCCCTCGCGAAAAGCTCCTCCCGGTCCGCATGCCGAGCGTCACCGAATTCTCCCAGGCTCTGAGGTCGGGGCGTTTATCCTGGCCATCAGCCTTCTGGGTCAGCTCTCTAGCCAGCGCGGACGCCTTGATTTGAAACGGCTCGGGCTCGATCCAATTCGGTGTCAGGAGCTGCAGTATCGACTCGCCGGCTCGGATGAATCCCCCGCCGTTGCCCCGCACATCGATCACCAGACCGTTCGACGGCATGGCCTTATGAGTCAACAGCCGCTCAACCTCGCGCCGAAAATCTGTCGGGTCGACCTGATTGAAGGAGTAGATTCTGAGGTACCCATACCGTTCGCCGTTGACCCTGACGCTGTATGCACCAAGCTTGTCGGCGAACTGCGGACGCACTTCTAGTTTCCTTGCGCCCGGCATTGGCGCCCAGGGCGTCGAGCTGGGTTGCTCAACCCTGAACTCGTGCAGGCGATCACCCTCGACATCCAATCCCCGGGCCATTCTTTCGCTGCGTCGCCCTTTGCGAAGGCTAAATCGGCGCTTCGCGCGGCGACGACTATGCGCGCGGCGAATCCGACGCAACACAGAGTCCCGGCCCTCGAGCTGCCCCCGATTCACAAACCATGGAAAGTTGAGCACCAATGTTTTTGGGACGGTCTCATCCCTCAATTCGGGCGGGGCATTGGGTACTAGATCACCATAACGTTCTTCGTGAGTCAGAAAACCGACTTGAACATGAGCCTCGGTGGGCATCGGCGAGACGATGAGCGGTCGGGTCGTCAGCCGCTCGAGACCACGGGCTGCGCGCGCCGCAGGGTTGCTGCCGGCGTGCTCCGAGGCATTGACGTCGATCGCACGTTCGATCGGCTGACCGTTCCAGGAGGCGATCTCCCATCCTTCCTGCAGCGGCGGTTGGTAAAGACCGGAAACCTCGCTGGTGGTTGAGTCGACATAGTGTCCGCCAGGGCGAACACGGGTCACGACATAGCGGAAACGCCTGTCCTGGTCCCGCGCCCGCTCGACGTCGAAATGAAGGAAAGCCACCATTTCGGAAAACGGCCTAGGCAGAAGATAAAGCGTATGACGATCCCGCAGACCGTTGAAAATGGAGGTCATCTCACGGTGGAACGCGAGCTCGGGGGAGCGCGGGCTTTCGGTGTCGAACTCGGCGAGACCGAGTCGCTGCATCTCTGACAAGTCTTCCGGTTGGAGGGTGTCGAGTCGTTGCCTGAGCGCCTGCAACTGGAGGATCGGGTCGACCCCGTGAACCGCCAGCTTGTGCCGACGATGGGCGTAGATCTTGTCGAGCAGGTAAATGGACTGGTCGACGATCTGCTTGCGATCCTCCAGCGTGAGATCGCCGGTCGCCAACAAACGATGCGCCTTCAAGGGCAGAGACTCACCAGGTTTCGGCAACTTCACCGGTTCGAGACTGGGCGGCCTAGAATCCACAGGGTATTGATACGACTCGGTATCAACTAGATCGGTGCTTTTCATCAACTTCCTCCTCATCGTCATAGCTCGAAGTCACCCCCCTGATCTTCGCCAACCTCTAACACGTATTCCATGGCAAATTGGGGCCAAACAACTTGGATAGATCCCATCCAGAAACAGCATTTTCGAGTCGGTGAGGTCGCGCTGGTGGAGCGAGCACAGGCGAGTATGTTTGAGCAGGACACAAGTAGCTAGGCCACAAAGTATTGTAAAAAATGAGGTTGAAAGACTCGACACTGCCAAGGCGAGTTACGCAGCCCTGCGCGCAGCCCATCAGCGCGACCGGCAAAGGGTCAGTCTTGGCTGGAAAGTAGAAGACTAGATCCCGTGGACTTGCAGCCAATATTCGAGCACTGTCGCTTCCCAAAGTCGTTTGGAGCTCCGCCGTGACGCAGGGGCGGCCAGCAAGTTGTCGACGTACCCTGTGCGGAAGAGCTGACGCCTGCGAGCGCGGGGCTGAGTCAGCACATCGCGGGTGAAGGCCAGCACCGAGCCGCGAATCGACCACAATGACGGCACCGGAAAATAAGCTTTCCGTCGATTGATGATCGCGGACGGCAGGATTGCCCGCGCCGCCTCACGCAACAGGTGCTTTCCTCGGCCCTTGACCTTGAGGTGATCCGGAACCCGTGCCGCAAGCTCCACCAGCTCGTGGTCGAGGAACGGTACCCGAGCCTCGAGCCCCCAAGCCATGGTCATGTTGTCGATCCGCTGCAACGGGTCCTCACACAACTGAACTTGGGTCTCGTAACGCAGCACGCGACTCAGGGACGCCACATTTTCGACATCCCCTTCACTCGACGTGAGCCACTTGGCGAGCACACAACCGCTGTGGTCCTCACCGATCAAACTCGGATGCAAGACATCTCGCGCCGCCTGATGATCGCAACCGAAGGCGGCGCGCCGATAGGTGGTGACGAGGTCCGCACTTGCCGTCGATCGTCCTACCGCCGAGTGCCAGGCATAACCACCGAACAACTCGTCGGCGCCTTGCCCGGCCTGCACCACACGTACCCCGTCCGCAGCCTGACGAGCGAGTAGGTAGAAGCCAATCGCATCACGACCGGTCTGTGGCTCGGACATCGCTCGCACACACTCTTCGAGATTCTGCACCAGCTCTAACGGTCCGATCGACAGCTGGTGGTGATTGGTGCCGAAACGCTGAGCGATGAGATCGGAATGTGGAAATTCGTGGCCGATCAGACCTCCAACTCGCTGAAAACCGATCGAAAACGTCTGCACCGGGCGAGCGGCAACCTCCGCCATCAACCCGACCACCAGACTCGAGTCGAGACCACCGGAGAGAAACGCACCCACCGGCCCATCGGCGGTCAACCGACGCCGAACCGCTCGCCGCAGGGCCGCCAAAAGCTCGTCACGGAGGGTCGTCTCGTCCATCGATTCTGCCACCGAGGTGCTGCCCATGGCATCCGGCCAACCAAGTCTCCAGAAGCGCTTGGCCTTGGTTACGCCATTGGCCTCGATCGTCAACAGCGTTGCTGGCGGCACTTTGCGGACCCCCGCGAGCAGAGTCCGCGGCGCTGGCACCGCGCCATTCAGCGTCAGGTAACACTGCACCGCAACCGGATCGAGGGCGGTGTCAACCCCTCCTGCAGCCAGCAGGGCCGGCAAGCTCGAGGCGAAGCGCAGCCCACCTGAAATTGCTGCGGTGTAGAGGGGTTTGATGCCCAATCGATCCCTGGCCAAGTGCAGACGCCCACTCTTGATCTCCCACAGCGCCAACGCGAACATACCCTCGAGCCGCTCGACAAAGGTTTCGCCCCAAGCGTGGTACGCCTTGAGCACAACCTCGGTATCGCCATCTGACACAAAACCATACCCTAACGCTTCGAGCTCGTGCCGCAACTCGCGGTAGTTGTAGACCGCGCCGTTGTAGACCAGACCCAGCCCGAGCTCGATGTCCACCATGGGCTGACGAGAGCGCGGACTCGGGTCGATGACCTTCAGGCGTCGATGGGCAACGGCTAGATGTCCGCTCGTCCAAACACCTGTCTCGTCTGGACCGCGTGCAGCCAGCACCCGATTCATACGCTCAACGGCGTCGGCCGAGGCTGGCGCGACGCCGAAGCGGAGCTCACCGCAAATGCCGCACAACGCGGGATCGCTCGCGGTCGGACACTGTCAGCCCAAAGATGAATTTGATGACAACAACCGGGTTGCACGAAAACCGGACGGCGCGAAAAGTTATGAGAAGTCCTGCCCGCCGTCGTCGACCAGGTCGTCCACCGCCCGAACAATTTCGAGTACCAATTCGATCGGCAAACCATTGAGCTCTTCTTGGAAGGCTTCATCCCCTTCGATGGCCTTGGTGGTCAGTCCGGCACTCCTCAAGATCTCGAAGTTCAGCCCATTACGAGCCTTGATCAACTCCTGGACCAACTTAGGATTCAGGCCGTTCAGCGCCTTGATGTACTCTTCCTCTTCTTCGATCTCGATCGTGATCAACTTGGCCTTCTTGAGATCTTCAAAATTCGACATGGCATCTCACTTTCATTTCGTCTCGGGTTTGGGTCGTACACTGGAAGTCCCGCGCGTTGCGTCGACTTCTTCTGCCTCTTTACTATTGAGAGCCGCGATCATTTCATCGACGAGCTCAGGGGCCAACGCGTCAAGGGTGGCCTGATATTTCGCGAACACGACATCGGTCGCCAGCCCCGCGTCATCGAGCTTCTCGAAGTTCGTCCGTGGGTCGACGGACGGTGAATTTTTCGACATTTGATCAGATCATACTCCATCTCTCTTCAGGTCTCGTATTGATTGTAAATAGCTCGGTAGCGGTAGGCTTCAGCCTCTTTACCCCAACGCTCGTAGAGCTCGATCAAGCGTTCCACCGACTGTGGTGCATAAGCTGTCTCGTTCATCTTCTGTCGCATGAACTCATAGGACGCCAGAAGGAAACCTTCCGCCTCCTCGAACTGACGCTGAGCCGCGAGGTTGGAGCCGAGCACACCTTGGGCGTAGGCAAATGCCCAGTGGTCCTCACCAACTCTCTCCATCAGCTGTAATCGAGCGGTGCGCGCCAGGGCCTCGGCGTCGCCATAACGCTCCAACATGTTGAGGGCCATCGCCAGGTTACTCTGTACGAGCAGCCACCCGATGCCTTCGGGAGCCAGCGCTTGGTCGATCTCCAAAGCCTCGCGCAGCAACGGCTCGGCGCCCACGGCGTCACCCTTGTGGGTCATCAGAAAGTAGCCATAGTTATTGAGGGTGATCGCAACTTCCCGATGACGATTGCCATACACCTCTCGCGACATCGCCAGCGCCCGTGGGTAGATTTCGGCAGCTTCGCGGGTCTTGCCCTGAAAATCCTTTACCCATGCAAAATTTGCGGTCGCCTCGGCGAGCGCTTCGTCCGGCTTCGAGGATCTTCGCTTCACGATCGCCAGGCACTCCGTATACAAGCCTTCCGCGGCTGCCAGATCGCCTTTCCGATGTTGCAAGTCACCCAACGCACACAAGGTCTTGGCAACGTTCACATGGTCGTCGCCGAGCAGCCTACGACGCATCTCGAGCGCCTCCTGGAACAGTGGCTCAGCAACTTCATAGTCATCGAGGGCATACTCACAACGTGCCAGCAAGTGCAGGCTATCCGCTACCTGTGGATGCTCGGCGCCATAGAGGGCCCGACGTTCTTCCAACGAGCGGATCAACAACGGCCGCGCCACTTCGGGCCGCCCAAGGTTCATGTAGACACCACCGATCACTTCCATCAACCGCGCTTGGATCGCGGGTTGATCGTCGAGCTCGTCCTCAATTCGCTGGGCGCCGCGATCAATAATTTCGCGGACGGTCACCGGTTCACCCTGGGCTTGGTTGGGATCAACAACTTTGAACAGATCTTCTAGAAAACCGGCCACTTGCAGCGCCGACTCGGCCTCGCGATTGGCCCGCGCCGCTTCCACTCGGGTCCGGCGGACCTGGAATGCCATCGCGGTTGCAAATACCGCCAACACGACCACCGCCACCGCCAACAGTCGACGCCGAGCCCGTCCGCGCTCGAGCGCGTCTTGCGCTTCTTCGGCGACTCGCCGCGCCTGCTCCTCCGCGTCGCGCTCAGCATGACGCCGCTCGAGGTTTCGCAACCGCTCCGCGATCTCGGAAGCGCTACTCGGCCTGAGATCCGGGGAGCCGTCGACAAAACAGGCAATGTCTTCGCGTAACAGATCGTCGGCGACCTCACGTTGCCAGCCTCGGGCCAGCGCCCGTGACAGATCTCCGACCACCATTTGATAAAGCATGACGCCGAGGGCATAAAGGTCACCCTGCATACTCGGCGGCTTGCCTTCGAGTATCTCTGGCGCCTGATACAACCGGGTGCCGGCGGAGGTGAAGGCATCGTCGTCGGTTAGCCCCAACAATGTAACCCCAATTTGCGGCAACAACGACGAGTCCGCAACCAGGCCGACGCCGAAGTCGGTCAGCTGAGCTCGTGGCTCGCCGCTAGGATCCCGGCTGACCAGAATATTGGACGGCTTGACGTCTTTGTGCAGAATACCCACCGAGTGAGCCGCTGCCAGCGCCTCCGCCACCTGCGCCACGAGCTCGAGGCGGGTCGCCAACGGCACCGCCGCCATTCCACCCTGGCTCGTCGCCCACTCCACCAGATCGCCGCCTTCAGTGTATTCCGACTCGAGGTAGAACGGCGGCTGCTCAAAATTCCAATCGAGGATACGGACAATATCCGGGCGGATGCCGAGGGATTCCTTCATCAAACGAAAGAAGGTGACCTCGCGTTCGAGGCTGCGCAGTCGTTCGGCCTGGTAACAGAACTTGAAGACTCGGCGCTCGCCGGTCTTGGTATGACGCGCCAACCACACCTCGCCGAAGCCACCCTCGCCAATCTTCTCCCGCATCACCCAATCGCGGCGCTCGGGGATGGGTTGGCCGGCGGCGGCGCGCCAGCCGAGAATCACCCGATTGTCGACGCCGGTCGCACGCTGCACCTTGGCGACATCGGCCGGCGCGCTGAGCGGCGCCTGCCCAACCGTTCCAACTTCGAAAACCTCAACCGGCTCGTCAACCCCCGCAAAAACATAGGGACCATGAGCCATCCAACGCACATCAACCGGCGCCGACGTCTCGCCGGCTTCAGCATCACCCTCAAGCAAACCGCCACCTGCCGGGAGCGCCGGCGTCCCGCCGGCAGGACTCGACGGGTCGACGGCAGCCCGTCGAGCGAGATCGAAAGCCGCTCGGGTCACCAGAGTCTGCCGCCCCCCAGCGAGCGACGCGACCCTGCCCGCCAAAGATTTTGCGAAGCCTTCGACTTCGATTGGCTTGGCGCCCCGCGCCACGTCCTCCAGCGCGTTACGGCGTAGGTACACCTCGCCGAGATGTAAACCAGCCCGCGCCATCAAGTCGATGCCGAGCTCTTCTCCCAACTCGGCGACGCCCCGGTGATAGGCCAACGCACAGCCCACCGCATCGATCGGACGCTCGAAGAGAACCAGGAAACCGTCCGCCTTGTCGATCTCCAGCCCGTTGTTGGAGACAAACAGATCGCGGGCGAGTCGATCGTGGGCCACCGACATTGCGATCGACCGACGGTCTCCTAGCTCCTGCAACAACTGAGTTGAGGCCACCAGGTCGGTCACCAACAGAGTGCGAACCGCAGCACCCTCCGCCAACGCGTCCGAGGTTCGCTGGCCTGGCAAGCCAGACGCCGACGCGCTCTGAGCTGAGCTCTGCGGCAGCAGAACCTTGCCGCTCGCGATGTCATCTCGTGCCTCGACGCCGAGGCTCTCGAGCCATTCGCCGATACTCCTTGGCCGATCTTCCGGTTCTTTGCTCAAGCCGGCCATCACCGCTCGTTCGAGGGCCTCCGGCACGGCATCCCGCAACTGGCCGAGGGGTTGCGGAGTCCGGTCCTGGATCGCCAGATAAATCTCGACCTCACTACGTCCGGCGAACGGCCGGCGGCCCGCCAGCATCTGGTACAGCATCGCCGCCAGAGACCAAATGTCCGTACGTGCGTCCACCGCCTCACCGCGCGCCTGCTCCGGCGACATATAGGCCGGGGTTCCCGGTGACGCACCGCTGACCGTTAAATCCGCGACACCGGACATCTTGGCAACGCCAAAATCGAGGATCTTGACCTCACCATGGGCGGTCACGATGATGTTGGCCGGCTTGATGTCACGATGCACGATACCGGCGGCGTGCGCCCGCTCGAGCCCCAGCGCCACCTGGATCGCGATGTCCCGCGCCTCATCGATCGCCAACGGCCCCTGGCTCATCCGGCGCTCGAGAGTCTCCCCCTCGTAATACGCCATGACGATGAACATGCGACCACCTTCGGTCTCACCGATGTCGTAAATGGTGCAGATGTTGGGGTGATCGAGGGCGGACGCGGCCCGCGCCTCACGCACGAAGCGCTCTTTGGCGTCGGGAACACTGCTTACCGCCAGCGGCAAGAGCTTGAGGGCGACCTTACGATCGAGCCGGGTATCAACCGCCTCGTAAACGACTCCCATGCCGCCACCGCCGATGCCGCGTTTGACCCGATACGGCCCGAGCTGACGTCCGGCGAGCGGGTCTGCAGTCAGTTGGTCCGTCGGCGGCTGTTCTGCCAGTAACAGCGTCTCATCGGCGAGAGCTGCGGCATAGTTTTCGACCGGCGACTCCATAAAGGAGCCCGACGCGCGGTCGGCGTCGAGCAGACTCTCGACCTCGCGACGCAGCTCCATGTCATCGCCACAAGCGTCGTCGAGAAACGCCGAAACGTTCTCCTGTGGCATTTCGAGAGCCTGATCCAAAAGCTCGTCGATCCGTCCCCAACGCTGTGACTTGGTGCGGGTCATCCTTCTTCCGATGCTCACTCCCCAAATACCTACTCTCGATGCTCGCCGACCGCGGACGACCTCGAGCGAATCAGACCTATTCCACTGGTACTGATTCTTTAGACCCCCCAAGCTCACGAAATAGGTAGGCCCGCGCCTTACGCCAGTCACGTTTGACCGTCCGTTCCGACACATCGAGCACCTGTGCGGTCTCTGCCACCGACAGTCCACCGAAGAACCGCAGCTCCACCAACCGGCTCAATCGTTCGCTGAGCTCCGCCAACGACGATAGTGCCTGGTCGATCGCCAAGATCTCTTCGGCACGTGCGGAAACCCCAAGATCACGCTCGTCGAGAACCACTTGTTGGTCTTCGCCTCCCCGCTTCTGGGCGGTTCGTCGACGGGCGTAATCCACCAGGATGTGACGCATGGCGATCGACGCCACCGACAGGAAGTGGCTGCGATCACTCCACTGCGCTTGAGTCTGATCGATGAGCTTGAGATAAGCCTCGTGAACCAGCGCGGTGGTGTCCAGCGTCTGGCCCGGACGACGCATGCGCAACCGCTGCCGCGCCATGCCGCGCATCTCCTGGTAGACCAATGGAAATAGATGATCCATCGCCGACCTCTCCCCTTGCCGGACCGCGACCAGCAAGCGGGTGATGTCTCCAGCGTTTGGCATGGCGTCATGATACCCGGCCTGAGCCGGTTGTCGTAGCTTGCAGGGGATTCGCCTATGTGCGTCGATGAGTGGATCAGGCGACGCTCAGTCGTCGCCGACGCCGAGATCACCGCCTTCGGGCACCAGCAGACTCGGGATCAGTCCGCGTTCTTCGTCGGTGCCTGGCACCAGATTGTCGAGCACGATGCCGCAGATCGCCGCCACCGCCATGCCGGTGGAGCCGATTGAGCTGACGATGCCTGCCAGGGTTGGCCCCAAGGTCGCCAGCAGCCCCTCCACCGTTGGGGTGTACACCGCCAACACCTGCCCGGGCTGTAAACCTTCGACGCTCGCTCGGGCGGCGAAGTAGGCCGGCATCGACAACCCCATAAAGAGAGAAAAGCCGGCGATGAAGAGGTTGCGATCGCTGGTGAGATCCGCCTTTGCCAGCTGCTGAACGCCGATCGCACCAATTAGCCCAAAGAGCGCACAATAGAGCCCGCCAACCACCGAGCCCGGAATCGCCGCGGCAAAACCACCAAACTTGCCGAAGATCCCCAACAAGATGAGGATCACACCGCCGACCTGAACCACCCACCGGGACGCCACCTTGGTCAAGCCGACGAGCCCAATATTCTCCGAATAAGAAGTTGAAGCAAAGCCGCCAAACACCCCGGTCAGAAAACAGCCGACACCTTCGGAGCCGATCCCACGGTTGAGCTGTTTGGACGTCGGATCACCGGCGCCAGCCATATAAGAAACCGCGTGGTAGTCACCGATCGACTCGATCATCGACGCCAGATAACCCGCCAGGATCGCCAGAAAAAAACCCAGATGGAACTTCGGCCAGCCCCAGGGAAATAGCAGCTCACCAGGGGTCAGCCGGATCCACTGGGCTTCGTGAACCGCTTCCAGATTGACGTTCGAGGGATGGCCGGTCGGGAAAACGCCGGTCTTCGACAAGATGAAACACAGCGTCGTCACCGCCACCACGGCGGTGAGGATCGGAAACAGCCTGAAGAAACGACTGCGCCGCGACAGGATCAACGAGAACACGATAATCAGCACAATCGTCAGCCCTGAGATAGGCCAATGGGTGCCCGCCTTGGGCGCGCCATGTTGAAACAACGCCAGGCCAATCAACATGATCACCGGCCCGATCACTACCGGCGACAGCACCCGCCGCAACACCCCCACCAAACCACTGAACCCCACCACCATCTCGACAATCGCCCCCAGGATGATCGCCCCGGCAATGTACTGCATCGCCAGTGGCCCCACCGCCACGCCGGTCACCTCCGCCTCTGCAGCGGCGCCACCGACGATCAGGAAAAACGCCCCCAAGAACGCAAACGACACCCCTTGCACAATCGGCAAACCGGTACCGATGGTCGTCTGCACCAGCGTCGCCAGCCCCGAGCACAACATCACCGACGAGATCAACCGCGCGATCTCCCCCGGAGTCATCCCCATCGCTGGTCCAAACAACAGCGGCACACTCACCGTCGCCCCAAACATCGTCAACACATGTTGTGCGCTCAACACCAGTGTCTGCCCGAACGCGGGCTTGTCGTCCAGGCCAAAGATGGGTTGAATGTTACCGATGTGTCGTCCGCCTGCTGGTTCTTTGGACATGCGACCTCCTGATGGCGTACCTGGTCCTATTCCTGCAGCTGTGACTTGGCGCCAGCCTATGATCCACAAGCTGTTCCCTGAGATGCCCACGCGCTGCAAAACGTTGAGAGTGCTGAAGGCGAGTGTACAAGATCGACTCGTCGAGCCGCTTCCACTCGGCCAACTTCAAGATTATGCAGACTTGCATTATGCTGAGCTGCATAATCATGGATTTCATCAACCGTATCGAGGAGCTTGATCGACTCGACCGCCTGGTGGCCGGCAAAGACGGCGCCTTGGCGGTGCTTTATGGCCGGCGACGGATCGGCAAGACACGATTGCTGTTGGAGTGGTCGCGCCGACACGGTGGCCTGTATACCGTCGCCGATCAATCGGCACCGGAGGTCCAGCGGCGTTACTTCGCGGAGGCCATTGCCGAGCGCCTGCCCGGGTTTGCCGATGTCGACTACCGCGACTGGCGTGCAGTCTTGCAAAGGCTCGCCAGAGAGGCACGCATCCAGGGTTGGCGAGGTCCGATCATCTTCGACGAGTTGCCTTACCTGGTGTTGGCTTCGCCTGAGATGCCCAGCGTCCTCCAACGCTGGATCGACCACGAGGCGCGGGAGGCGGGGTTGCTGGTGGCGGTCGCCGGATCGAGCCAACGGATGATGCAAGGGCTCGTTCTGTCGCGGGACGCACCACTCTTCGGTCGAGCGCGCGAGATTCTCGAGCTCGGGCCAATCGACCCATCGTATGTCGAAGAAGTTTTTCATCCTCGTGATGGCATTGAACGGGTCGAAACCTATGCCGCTTGGGGTGGTGTGCCTCGCTATTGGGAGCTCGCAACCGAGCTCGACGGTGACGTCCGCTCGCGGCTCGAGCAATTGGCCCTCGATCCGATGGGCCTGCTGCATCGCGAGCCGGATCGGCTTCTGCTCGAGGAGATCCCATCAGCCCTCGAAACACGACCGGTACTCGACGCTATTGGCGCAGGGGCTCACCGGGTCTCGGAGATTGCTGGCCGCCTAGGACGCAAAGCGACCTCGATGTCGCGTCCCCTCGACCGACTCGTCGAGATGGGTTTGGTGTGCCGGGAGGTGCCGTTCGGAGAGCTCGAGAAGAAGAGCCGGCGGGCGCTCTACAAGATCAGCGATCCTTTCTTTCGTTTCTGGTTCCGAGTGGTAGCGCCACATCGCGGTCAACTGGCGGCAAGCCCGCGATCAGTGCGATTGCAGATCCTGGACCGTACCTGGCAACACTTGACCGCGCAAGCTTGGGAGGATCTGTGCCGCTTGCGCCTGCCGAAGCTCGACGAAAACAGCACCCTCGGCCACGTAGGACCGTGGGGTCCCGCGTCGCGGTGGTGGCAGGGATCGATGCCAGAGTGGGACATCGTCAGCGAATCTGTCGACGGCAAACGGCTGCTCCTCGGTGAGGCGAAATTCTCAGCGAAGCCTTTCACGGTCGGCAAACTCGAGCAGTTGGCCCGTGATTTGATGGCGAGACAACCCCCGCAGCTCACTGGTAAACTGGCCAAGCGCGAGATTGTCCGCGCGCTCTTCGTCCCTGAGGTCGATATGGCTGCGGCGCAGACCGAGGTGCTCGTCATGACGGCTGGAGATTTGATGTCAGCCAGCAACAATCGGCGCTAAGAATCCGAAACCCGCGACCGAGCGCGAATCGTGGTCCCGGTAGCGTCAGGAAACCCCGATCGAGCGTAAATCGGGGTCTCGGTAGCGTCAGGAGACCAGGATCGAGGATAAAACGTGGCCTCGGTAGCGTCAGGAACCTGGATTGAGCGTAAATCGCGGTCTCGGTAGCGTCAGGAGACCAGGATCGAGGATAAAACGTGGTCTCTACTCGTTGTGGAACCCTAGTTTTACGATCGATCGTGTTTCTGGCGCTCGAAGATCTCGAGAGTGTGAGTCAAGAGCTCTGCTCCGCCCGGCTCGCCGTGGGACGGGACCACGATCTCAGCATTTCCATAACGGGCTTGCACTCGACGGATCGACTCGGGCCATTCCTCGACGTCGGCATCGGCCGTGTTGCCGGCGGACGACGCGGATCCAGGACGGACCGCGCAGCCGCCGAAAAGCACCTGTGCTTCGGGCACCCACACCACCACGTTATCGCGAGTATGGGCAGGACCGGGATAGAAGACCTCGAGTGAGCCGAAAGTGACCGCCTTGCCGAGCCCCAACCCCACCAAGGGTGACGGCAGAGGCACGCCCTCGTCCGTGCCGAGCTCGCGGGTCAGCTCCGAGCCCATGAACGGAATCCCACGATCAGCAAGCACCGGCGAGCCGCCCATGCGATCCGCATGAAAATGGGTGACGACGGCGCGATCGATCTCGAGCCCGAGGGTGGTGTCAATCCAGCCGACGAGCTGCTCGGTGAGCTCGACGCCCCAAGCGGTGTCCACCAGCACAACCCGGTTGCCCTCGCGGACGATCAATCCATTCGAGAGAACGCGGTGTCCACTCGACAAAACGCGCCACGAAGTGTGAAGCCAGATGTCGGGACGCAGCTCCGAGATCCGCAGATCCTCGGAGACCTGCCACATGCCGGGTGACGACGCCTCGGGAGCCGTTGATGGTCCAGGAGGGGTAGCGGGTTGGCCGACCCACGCACAACCAGAACCTGCCCCCACCACGAAGGTAAAAAGCGCCAAGCGAATCAGCCGTCGAAATCTATCCGTCAACATGCGGTTCTCCGGTTGCTAATCATGATCCTTCCCTGGCTGCTATCTCACGCAGCGATTCACATTGCTGGTGGCTACGCCGAACCTGTTTGAGCTGAAAGAGTCGACGTTCGATCCTAATTAGGTGCTATATTCAGCTTAAAGGAGCCAGCCGTGAACTATGCTAATGCTATCGAGCCCGTCACTGCCCTCAAGACTCGAACGTCCGAGCTCATCAGGCGAGTACATGAAACCAGGCAGCCCGTAGTCATCACCCAGAATGGCAAAGCAACCGCGATCCTCCAAGACGTAGCCAGCTTTCAGCGCCAACACGAATCCCTGATGCTTCTCAAGCTTGCAGTGCAAGGCGACCAGGATTATAGACGGGGCAACGCAATCTCTGACGTCGAAGCGGACGCCCACTTCCGAGACCGACTCGAGAAACTGCGCGGCGGTGGGTGAAGGCTACAAAGTTGTTTGGAGCAGCACGGCCCTAAGCGATCTCGATGCGACTATCGACTATGTGGCTGCCGACTCTGGTGTCGATCGAGCGTTGAAGCTCTATGAGAAAGTACGCGACCAGATCGATAGCCTCTCTGCACATCCTAGGCGGGCAAGAGTCGTTCCGGAGCTAGAGCGGATCGCTGTCGGAGAATTCCGTGAGCTGTTGCTCAACCCATATCGGATCCTCTTCCGGCTCGATCGTCGCAAGGTTGTCCTCGTCGGAGTTCTAGATGGCCGCCGTGATCTCGAAGGCGTTTTGGTAGATCGAGCGCTCCGCCAAACCGACCGCTGATCTCGAGATCGGCGGCGAGGCCGTTATCGACCAAGCTATCCACCCTATCCTTTGTGGACTAGCCGCTCGAATCGACGCTTGATCCACCACAGAAACAAGGTATTGGTGATCAATCCGATGACGGCATAAATCCACCACGTCGACCCGCCGGAGGCGGCGACCCACCAGGCTTTGAACAACCAGTAGGGTGGGAAGAGTCCACACAGGTACTGCAACGGTTCATCAACGAAGTATGCCGCCAAAGGCACCATACTCGTACCGCTGACGAGCTTCATGATGGCGAAGGCTTGAATCTTGTTGTCGGCAAAAGTTGCCAGGGTCAGGGTGGCGATGCCGGCAAACAACACTCCGACGACGGATAGGGCGAGCATCGGCCCCAGGGGCGGCAACCCGATGCCGGCGATCCAGGCACACAGCGGATTGAGTCCCAACGCCACCACCATCGGCAGGGCGATACGGTAGCTCAGGAAACGCTCGAAGGTGACGGGCGACACGGAGAGGGCTTCGATGACTCGAGTTTCCCGGGCGTCGAGCAATAGGAAACCGAGCACGAGCCCCACCATACCGGAGCCCATGGTGAGGGCGACGAAGCTCGAGATCAAGCTGTAGTAGGGCACGATGTCGACGCCGTAACGATCCACCGTGACAACGGCTAGACGCGGCACGGCAAAACGCACCACGACCGCCAGCATGATCGAATAAACCAAAACAAAGCCCAGGAATCGATCGCGGGTGATCTGTTTGACGTCGGTGACGACCAAGCCACGGGCGATCTCGAGCCAGGTCACGCTGTCACGACCTCTTCTCGACGTTCTTCTCGACCATGTGACGCTGGAACCTCCGGCGGGCCAGCCAGCTGGCGCCGACGATCGACACAAGCGAATAGCCGATACCGTAAAACCACTGCCACGGCTCCATGCCGGCGAAAGCGCCTTTCATCAACACCACCGTCGCCTGGGTCGGGATCACGTACAGCGCCGGATGGGACCAGAAGCCGAAGGCGTCGAGGAAGGGGATTTGCAGGATCGTGAGGGCGACGATTCCTCCGGGTACCAGGAAGTCGGTGACACTCGCCTGGGAGGCCACTTGGGCGATCCCCGCCAGGGTGTACATCACGCCGAGGAAGGTAATGCCGAGCAACAAGGGAACCAACCGAACCTGTGCCAAGCCGTGGGCTACAACCAAGACGATCAAAGATTCGATCGCGGCAAAGCCGGTTAAAGTCACAACTTTGGAGGTCAGGTAAGTGGTCACCGGCAGCGGCGTCACCACCAAGGCGTCAACCGTCCGCTCGCTCTTCTCGAGCAGAATCATCCCCGCCACAAACATGAAAGTGGTGCTGCCGATGGCGCCGAGCCAAAGACCGGGCAGTAGAGCGGCAACCGTCGGCATCTCCAGAAAGAACCGCGCTGCCAGGCCAAGACAGACGGCAACACCGACACCGATCGAATAGAGGTAGTTGCGAGCCTGCAGGCGAATATCGAGGGCAACCGTCGCGCCGAGTCGAGCCGCGGCGGATCGAGTCTCGGCGAATCGGGTCAGGCCAAGGTCACTCACGTCAGTTGTGTTCCGGTCACCTGGATGAACACGTCTTCGAGGGAGGTCTCCTCGCTGTGGATGGCGCGCACCGGCTGACGCAGGGTCGCCAGGAAGTCAGCGTTGTCGGCCAGTCCCTCGAGCTCGAACTCGTGGCCTCGTGGGCCGGTTGCCGTTTCAACGGTGACCCGCACCGCGCGTCGACCGTAGCGGCGCTTGAGGACATCGGGGGCCTCGATCACCCGCAGCCTGCCGTCGACGATAAAGCCGACGCGATCACATAAATCGTCGGCGAGTTGCATGTTATGGGTGGTGAGCACAACGGTGGCCCCTTCAGCCTGGCGTCGACGCACAACCTCACGAATGTTGCGCGCGTTCACCGGGTCGAGCCCAGCGGTGGGCTCGTCGAGAAACCACAGCTTCGGACGATGCAGCATGCTGCGCGCAAAGGTGAGTCGATTCTTCATCCCCTTGCTGAACTCGGAAACGCGCACGTCGAGACTGTCCGCCAGACCCACCAGCTCGAGCACTTCCTCGGCGCGGCTGGTCTCCGACGAATACAGCGACCGGAAGTAGTCGAGATTCTCCCGCGCCGTCAACTTGAGGAAGTGGTTGGGGATCTCGAACGAGACTCCGACGTGCTCGTAATAATCCGCACCCCACTCATGTAACAGCCGGCCCATGACTTCGACGCTTCCTCCCCAGCCCTTGAGCAGGCCGATCAACACCCCTTGGGTCGTGCTCTTGCCGGCGCCACTCGGGCCCAGGAGGCCGAAGACCTCGCCTTCCTCAACCTCGAACGCGAGGTCTGAGACAGCGGGCCGATCCATACCGGGATAGGTGAAGTCGAGATCGCTGACGTTGAGCATGGCGTCGACTC
The DNA here is from genome assembly GCA_029263355.1 of Acidobacteriota bacterium. Classification (GTDB taxonomy): domain Bacteria; phylum Acidobacteriota; class Thermoanaerobaculia; order Multivoradales; family J023; genus JAAELT01. The sequence goes on from JAJCXQ010000823.1 coordinate 18,842, forward strand.
CGGCTGGGTTATGGGAGCTGCGGGAATGTTCCAGAGATCTTATCGAATCGGTTGGGACTCAGGCTTTATGCCTTCCTTCTCCGCTGGGAGTGAGCCGCGGCCAGACTGGCATGGTAGGCTAGATTGTCGGGGCCGGAGCGAAGCAAGCTGAAAGCGAGAAAAAGATGAGCATCACTATAACTTTGCCTCGGAATCTAGAAGCTGAGCTGAAGAGCGCTGCGAAGGCTAGAAAGTCGTCCATCGAGGAACTCGCTCTCGCCCTGCTCGGCAACGCTATTAAGACGATCCTTTCACCTTCGCCGGAGGACATCGTGGCCGAGATCCGAGCGGCTGGGCCTGCTACCGCTCATCTTGCGAACGGTTCGCTGGCAGAAGCTCTGCGAAGCGCACCTGAGGATCCGGAATTCGAGCTCGAGACCTGGCGTCGCGAGTGGTCCACAGCCGAGGCCGAGATCAAGGCCGTGTCGCGAGCTAACGATCTCGCCGAGGGTCGTGGTTAGCTGAAGCCTTATGGCCCGCTACCTCCTCGATACCAATCACGCAGCTTCACTGGTTACGTTGTCGCACCCCCTACGACAACGAATTTTGGAAGAATTGCAGGTGGGTCACAGCTTCTCAATCTGCACACCCGTGCTGACGGAAACGCTATTCGGCATCGGAATTCTGCCACGAGCCGATCAGAATCTGGCTGAGTGGGCACGGCTCAGGCCGTATCTTCCTTGTTATCCAGTCGACGAAACAGACGCTGAGCTGGCGGCGAGGCTCCAGATCTCGCTGCGACGCCGCGGGTGGCAACTGGAAACGGTAGATGCCCTGATCTCCGTCATCGCACTACGCAACGATTTGATCGTGCTGACGACAGACAGGGACTTCGAAGGGGTTCCGGAGCTCACCCGAGAGAATTGGATCGGCAAATAACTCCTTACAGTGATCCCTTGCCGGGTCCGGGAGGCCTTTCCGGAAACGGCAAGGCGATCTTGCCGGTTCCAGTTAGCCGAGCCGCTGCGGGTGAGCCTGCGGCGAACAGACAGACAGACAGACTCGAGCGTCGACTCCGGCTGGGTTATGGGAGCTGCGGGAATGTTCCAGCGATCTTATCGAATCGGTTGGAAATCAGCCCCCACAACTCCTCCGTCGGCAGCCTCGCCAACAACCTCAGTGTGGTCCTCTATGAAAGCGACGAGAATCCAGCCTACCAATGAGAATATGCCGAGGACAGCCCAAGCCGGGCTGCGCCCCTTGGATTGGGCGAGGTAGTAGACGCCAACCACAAAGAAGACTAAACCGACCAGCGCTGATGCAGTCCCAGCGTAGGAGCTCGTTTCACCTCCGTGGTAGGGAATGTTGGCAACCGCACCAAGCAACTCCAAAGCGAATCCAGCCAACCCAAAGAGTGATCCCTTTCGAAATTCGTTCGATTGGGGATCGATCTTGACCTTGAACATCAGGCCCTCCTCTCGACTATTATGTGACACCGATCGTCACCTGGTCTCTGTACGCTCACAGACCAAAATTTGTTCAGAGTCGCTACTCGCCGTAGCTCACGGCCTACAACAAGCCTCGCGTATCGATTCGCTAGGATCTTTGCGCTGTATGTGAGTCGGTGGCCACTAGGACAGCTTGGGAGACGGAACCAAACGCTCGACCAAAAACTTCTCCACTGGCATACGGTAGGCGTCGTGGCGACAACGCCAACGGGACAGCTGCTGCAACGGCCATTTGAACCAACGCTCCGGGCCGCCCGCGAAACGATTGTAGAACTTGAAGCGCTCGATCAGGCGTTCCTTCTCGGGACTGACCCACTCACTGGAAGTGCCGATGAAATCGAATTCGGCCCACTCTTCGAGAGTCTGCGGTAGCTGGTAGCCACTCTTGACGACTTCGGCGGTGATCGGTGAACCGGGATAGGGCTTGAAGTAGAACAACGGGGTGTCGAAAGCGGGGCTCATCCCCCGCAGACGCTTCATCATGGCGAGGGTGGCGCGGACACTCTCCGGGCTCTCGTCGGGAAAACCGACGATGAACGGGAAAATGGCGCCGATGCCGTGGCGCGCACAACTCTCGGCGGCCTCGATCACTTGCTCAACTTTAATGTCCTTCTTCATCCAGTCCATCATCTCTTGCGAGCCGGACTCGACACCGATCATCGCCCGCGACAGCCCGGATCGTACGCAGTGGGCAAACCCTTCGTCACCCAGGCGAACGCCTTGATCGGCACGTAGGGTTGCAGTCCACTGGAAGTCGAGTCCACGACGCAGGAACTCATCGGCGATGCTCAACACCCGGTCGCGGTAGGTGAAGAAGGTCTCGTCTTGAAAGGCGAGCTCGGTGAATTGGTAACGCCGCCACAACTGCTCAACTTCTTCCCCCACCCGCTCCGGGGAGATCGCCACCCAACGCCGCTTGTAGACGAAAGGATCGGCGCAAAAAGCACAGCGGAAGGCGCAGCCGGTGGACGAGATGTAATCGAGCTGACGTTTCCCCTTCTGCTCGAAGTAGCGCTCGACGTCGATCAGGTCGTAGTCGTGGGAGGGCAGCTGCTCCATGTCGCTCATCGCCCGTGGCGGATTGCGCACCGCTTTGCCATCGACCCGGTAGCTGATGCCTGCGAGGCCAGCGAGGTCCACCCCATCGGCGAGACGCTCGACCAGCTCGGCGAAGGTTGTTTCGCCTTGCCCTTGGACACTGACATCGACACTCGCCTCGTCGAGCACTTCGGTGCTGAACAGCGACGGATGCCAGCCGCCCCACACCACCGGCAGGTCGGGATGGCGAGCCTTGACCGCGCGACTGACCGCCAAGGCGTCACGAATCGGCCCACCGGTGAGCACCGACATACCGACGCAGACGGTGCGACCCGAAGCTGGGTCGTCGAGGTGAGCGAGCACCGCGGCAACGGCATCGTCCTCCAAACGTCCATCGATGACCACCACGTCGAAACGTTCGCGATCGACCGCTGAACCCACCGCCACCAGGGCAAGGGGCATGGTGAAGAACACCGCCTCCGGGTTGTAGAGGACCACTTTGGGTTTACCGCTCATCGACGCTGTCTTGCTCCAGACTTAGGAATCCTAGGACCTGCCATTCACGACCCGCCAGCCTGCGGGGTTGGCTGAGACGCTTCCCCTGGCGACATGCCAGAGTCTAACGCCGGTAAACCGAGATGCGGCTCGCGGCTACGGCGCTCCAGCACCAGATGCTCGAAGGGCAGCGTCAAACGATGGAATCCCCACGCGGCCGCCCGCCGCAAGTGTGCCGGTCGCAGGCTGCTGGGACGACGCGCCGCCGCCTTGACCGCGTCGGCCGCCCGTTGAGCCCGAAACTCCTTGTTGACTACCCGCCATAACTGGCGATAGAAACGGGTCGGAAACGGCCCCCGATACATCATCTCGAGATCGCCGGAGTCAACCCAATTACGTTTCTCGCCGAGCTGCGTGCTGACCAGATCGTGAAAGCGAGTGCCCGGCAGGGGATACGACACCGAAATGCCAATCTCGTCCGGCCGGCAGTCGCGCACCATCTGGCGGGTGAGGTCAATGTCTTCACGGCTCTCACCGGGATAACCGAACTGCAAGAAGAAACCGACCGCGACGCCAGCTGCGCGTAGACGCTGGGTCGCGTCGACAATCTGCTCGACTTGGGTGCCTTTGTCCATGGCGTCGAGGATCTTCTGCGAACCGGATTCAGCCCCTATCCACACCACCCGACAACCCGCTCGGCGCAGCGCCTCGACCTCACCGTCGCGCAGCAGGAGATCGGCGCGGCTCAGGCATTTGAACGGCAGGCCAGCATCCCGTGCCGCGATCTCGTCAGCAAACTCCGCCAGCCATCCCTTCTTGAGCCCCAGGATATCGTCGCAAAACCACAGTTGATCGGGCCGGTAGGTGGCCTTGACTTCGGCCATCTCAGCGGCGACATTGGCCGGGCTGCGCATGTTGTAGGTCTGGCCCCAAATCGGTTTGGCGCACCAGTTGCAATGAAAGGGGCAGCCGCGGGTGGTCACCATGTTGAGGGAGAAATGGCCGTGGCGTTGACGCCACAGTCGCCGATAGGCTTCCATGTCGATCAGATCGCGGGCCGGAAAAGGAATCGTGTCGAGCTCACGCATCACCGGCCGTGGAGCCGTGCGACTCACTGAGTCGGTCGCTGAGTCGGTTGACGCCTGCCCAGAGATCGGCTGCCCAGAGATCGGCTGACCAGAGACCGTCAGCCCGGGAATGTCACCGTATGGTGTCTCGCTCCGCCCCTGGAGACGGTCCATCAGCTGCACCAGGGTCGCCTCGCCCTCGCCATGGATCACAAATTGGGCACCCTCGGCGATATATCCCTCGGCATGATCGGTGGCATCAGAGCCGCAAACCAATACCGTCGCTCCGCGCTGACGGGCGCTGCGAATCATGTGGAAGGCCGCCTCACGCATGCGCGACAGGCACATCTTCGACAGGTAGTTGAAATTGTCCTCGAACAACACCGCAAAAGCCGGCTGATGCCGATCGAGGGCGGCATCCCACTCGCTCTCTGACTCGGCCAACATGGCGTCGAAGAGCGCCACGTCGTAACCATGCTGGCGCAGGACACTCGCCGCGTAGAGGGTGCCGAGTGGCGGAAAGGGCTCCATCGCCTGCCATAACTTGGGATCGAAGCGCAGATAGTACGACTGCCCGAGCAGGATACTGCCGGTACTCATGGTCTACCTCCGCTGGCGCTCACTGTCCACCCCCGTAACGAGTGGCCAAAATCCCCGCATATAGGGGGTCCGGCTCAACGCGAGATTTGTCGCGATCGTCGACGGGTTCAGCAGCGCCGAAGAAACAGCGTTCGAGCTCGTCGGCGGAGATCACGCCGACGAAGTACCGGGCGCCGCGTTCGACGAAACGGCGCGCTACCGCCGCTGAAAAGCCGCCGGTGATCACGGTCTGTCGGTCACGACGATAGGATCGTTCGATCTGTGTTCGATCCCAGCCGTGTCGCCGCAGGCGCCAGCGATAATAGGTCAGCAGTAGACGATGGACCGTGCGGTCGAGACTGTCCCCCACCACTCCACCGAGCAACCACTCGAGCGCGGCGGTTGACCCGCGGCGCGGACGTGGCTGCAGAAACCGGCGGCGATCCGCGCCCTCGAACTGAGGAAGAAAACTCCGCACCCAACCGTTGGCGGTGTGGAACGCATCGTAGGCCTCCTCACCCCACAGCGGCATGACTTGGGCAACTTCCCGCGCGGTGTAGAGATTACGCTCTTCAAGCTGCAGAGCCTCGGTCGTCACCAGAAAATTGGGGCACAGCTCAACACCCAACCAGCGACCGGCGCGCCGGAAAATCATCGTAAGGGATTGCACCAGCCAGAGACGCCCTGGAGCGGTGATCAAGAAGAGGTCGATGTCTCCGTCTTCATCTCCGTTCTCCATCGCTTGCGATCCGCACACCGCCACCATGCGCAGAAACGGTATCCGGCTCAGCCAACGGCCAAAACGCCGCGCCTGGGACCAACGTCCAGCGGCCATCTGCCGGCGGCGCTCGCGGGTGGCGATCGTCGACTCGCGCCCGCGCAAGCAGACCCAACCATCCCCCACACTCAAGGTGCGCTCCGCAAGGGATTGGAGAGCCTCGTCCAATACATCCCTACGATCGCTTGGAGCCACCAGGTAACGGTGGATTTCGTCGACCGTCAGCGGATAATCGAAGAGATCTCCATAGAGCACCGTCATTAGGATCCCGCGTTGAAGGGAGGTGAGGGGCTCGATGCTGGGAGGTGGAGACGCCATAACGAGGCGGGCGAGACGGGGGGTCAACGAATCGTCGTCAGCATACCATGATGGTGACGGCTGAGATACGCCATGGTGGAGCCTACGACGCGGGCAGTATAAGCTCCGCACCTACTCGCCAGACCAGCAGAGAACTACTTGACATCGCAAGAGCTACTGACCCGATTTTTGGTCGCCTGGGGGGTCGCCGTAGTGGCGACACCGCTGGCCCGGCGCTTGGCGTTGCGCTGGTCGTTCGTCGACCACCCGGGAGATCACAAACGCCACCATCAGCCAGTACCGTTGATGGGCGGCGTGGCGATCTACGGGTCGATCCTGGCATCTCTCCTGATCTTGCCATTGAGCGCCAGCTCGATGCGCCAATGGGGCATCCTGAGCGCGGTCACGCTGGTTGGCATCATCGGCCTGCTCGATGATCGACGAGGCCTGCCGGTGTCCGTCAAACTGCTCGCCCAGCTAACCGCCGCGAGCATTTTGCTGGCGGTTGGCCTATTCGTCGATCTAGCGTTGCCCACGGCGGTGGATGCCGTCCTCACCGTGTTGTGGATCGTCGGCATCAC
>JAJCXQ010000824.1 GCA_029263355.1 Acidobacteriota bacterium
CCGAAAAACGGAACCAAGTCGCGGATGCCAAGGTGCCGTGTGAGCAGAGCTCGAAGGATGTCGACCGTATCTACCCACGGCCAACCCTAGAGGAGTCCTACGTCAGGAACTTCACCTTTCTCGACCCCAACATTCCGAGCCTCATGGATCCGAGCCTGCCCCCGGTCTACATTGCTCCGAAGGTTGGTGACCCGGTCCGGGTACCGAATACCGGCCAAAATTATCCTGGCTTCAAAGTACAGCCGCCGTCCTGGCCACCAGCCAAGAAAGGGTAGGGTTATTGGACCTGTGAAGCGATTCAGCGTGCGTTGGTCGGTATGAGTCTGAAGCTCCAGGCATTTCTGACCCTTGTCCTCGTCTTGGCAGTGTGGCTGGCCTACGCCGCGGTGTTGCAGACGACCCTGGGCTGGGGCCCCGGAGCGATCATGGGCTTCTTCTGCGCGCTGATATTTTTGGTCTTGGTGGGGGTCTTCCTGGCCTTCCTGCGTCAACGTCGAGCGGCCCGCTTAGTCGAAGCTTCGCGTCTGCGGTTACCGCGGGAGAGCGGGTATGCCGTCTTCAACGGTCGGCTCGAGGCCGTCTCGGGATCGGTCGAAGCGCCCCTCAGCGGCAATCCCTGCGTCGCTTGGGAGTACGAGTTCGAAACCTCGGGTCTGGACGATGCCGGCAAAGTGGATCCACTGCACAACTTCGAGTGGTTCGGCATCGGTCAAGTCGCCCTTCAAGTCGTCATGCCCTACGGCAGCATTCCGATTCGCGCCGGTGCAATGTTCGACATGGATGCCAAGCGTATCAAGCGTGCGGTAGGCGTAGAGCGTGCGGAGCGACTGCGCGACTTGCCGGGACTCGAGGTTGTGGAAGGTGCGCCGAGCTTCGGCTCGATGCTGACCCGGCTCGATGAGCTCTTCGCGGACGAAGATGGCGATGTACGACTCGACTGGGTCAAGGGTCCGTGGTCACCTGCTGTGCGAACTGGGAAACCGAAAGTCATGTATGAGAAAACGGTTGATGCTGGCGACGAGGTCGTCGTGCAAGGAGTGTTCGACGCTTCGCAGCGCGCCATTGTGCCGAGTCGCCACGGTGTGCTGGTAGGTTCCGTTTCTCCGGGCACAACCGAGGGGCCGGTCACGTCGCGAGGGGAGTACGGGCTGCTGCTTTTCGTACTGTTCCTCAACATCGCGATGCACGCCCTCATCGTGTTCGTCCTCATCAGGCCGCCGGACTTCTAGATCGCTAGGCGGCAGGATACTCGCCGTCCTAACCAGGTCGAGTCATGGGCCTGGCTCCTACCCAAGAGGGTGGGCCTACCGTCAGTTCGCCTACCCCTAGAGGCATAGTAGGCTTGGCAGTCCTGAGCGACCATCTGTCGTCGCCCTGAGCACTTGCTGCAGAGTGCTGTTTTCAAGCCAGGAGAGACACCATGAAGCGATACAACGAGAGCGGCAATACCACCAGAAAGTACTACGAGACGCAGCTTCGGGAACTCCAGGAAGAGCTGGTGAAGCTGCAGGAATGGATCCGGCGAGAGGGCCTTCAGGTTGTGGTGCTCTTCGAGGGACGGGACGCGGCCGGCAAGGGCGGAACTATCAAGCGCATTGTTCAACGGCTGAATCCTCGTGTCGTCAAGGTTGTCGCCCTTGGTGTACCTACCGAACGAGAGAAAGGCCAGTGGTACTTCCAGCGCTACGTGCCCTATCTCCCCACCAAAGGGGAGATGGTGCTGTTCGATCGCAGTTGGTATAACCGGGCCGGAGTCGAACGGGTGATGGGCTTTTGTACCGACGACGAGTATCGAGAGTTTCTCAAGTCCTGCCCCGAGTTCGAGCGGCTGTTGGTGCGCTCAGGCATCATCTTGATCAAATACTGGTTCTCGGTCAGTGCAGAGGAGCAGGAGCGACGCTTTGGGAACCGCATGCGGGACGTGCGGAAGCGGTGGAAGATCAGCCCGATGGACGAGGAAGCCCGTCAACGCTGGGTCGAGTACTCCAAAGCGAAGGATGCGATGCTGACCTATACCGACATTCCCGAAGCCCGTTGGCACATGGTGAATGCCGACGTCAAAAAACACGCCCGCCTCAACTGCATCCGCCATCTGCTGAGTCTGATTCCATACGACGATGTCCTACCGCCGCCGGCAGAGCTGCCGCCCCGTAAGAAGGCTGTGGACGATTACGAACGCCCACCCCTCGAACAGCTGGAATGGGTACCCGAGGTCTATGGCCGCGGACCTGGAAATGAAGAGGAGATCAGGCGCCTCTTGGAGAAGCGGCAGGGGATCAGCGAGCAACTCGCCGAGCTCAACGACGAGATCGAAGGCGCGCTGCTGCCCACGATTCCAGCCGTGGCCGCCGATGAAAAGAAGGCCGTACGGCCGGCAGGATCCACGGCTGAAAAGAAGCCCGCACGGCCGGCAAAGAAAGGCAAACCCAAATCGTCGCCATCTTCCGACGGAAAAGTTCAAAGCAAGGGATGACGAAGAAGAGGAGAAACACTGCACACTCGAGACAGATGTGTTGCAGAGTCTGAAACGTATTTATTTCTTCGCCAAACGGATGGCGCAAGCCGCGGTGCCGACGGTTGAGGCGGGCGAAAAGAACTGAGGTCGAACGTGAGCAAAAACAGCGCCCCAACTCAAAGTGTACCGAGGCGGATCGATTCGACCTCTCAGATTCGTGAGGCTGTTGCTCGAATTCTCGACGGCCTACCGACGGATGCACCTTTCGAAGCCGCACGTTCGGCGCGGCGACAGCTCAAACGAAAGGAATCCAAACGTGTCGTCCAAGGGGCGTTGGAGCGTCACTTCGCCAAGCTGGACTTGATGCCTTACCAGGCAGAGCTCATCAAGCTCCTCAGCCATATCGAGGGTACCGGCAAGAAGATCATCATCCTGTTCGACGGTCGGGATGCATCGGGCAAAGGCGGGACCATTCGCCGAGTGACCCGATACCTGAACGAGAAACGCTACCGCGCGATCGCCTTGGGTAAGCCGACGGAAGAGCAGAAGACTGAGCTCCACATGAAGCGATATATCGAACATTTCCCGCATGCCGGGGAAATCGTCTTATTCGATCGCAGTTGGTACAACCGGGCGATGGTGGAGCCGGTGATGGGGTTCTGCACGCCCAAACAGTATCGGGCATTCATCAAACGTGTTGTCGGCTACGAGGAGCGAATCCTGGCCGATGGCGCGACCAGTCTGATCAAACTCTACTTCTCGGTCTCGAAAGAAGAGCAAAGGCGTCGCTTCGAGCGCCGTCGCAACGATCCCCTACGTCAATGGAAGCTCAGTGAGGTCGATCTTCAGGCCCAGGCCTTATGGGACGAGTTTACCGAGAAGAAGTTCCGCCTTCTCCAGAGGACCCATACACCTAAGACACCTTGGTACGTCATCAGGTCGGATGACAAACATTTAGCTCGCCGGGAGACGATCAAGCTGATTTTGAAACTCAATGCCTATCGCGGGCGCAGCCGCACCCTAGATTTCGAGGCAGATGAACGGGTGGTCATTCCCGGCGATCAAGAACTGCGGATTATGGAGAAACAGCGTAAGAAGCACGGCCGTTTCCTATGGTGACCGTGCTGGGTTGCCGGTAGGTTTCGACGGCGCCAGAGCTCAGCGCTCGATCACGATCGCTGGCATGGTCTCGGCGGTCGGCGGCCAGGCGATCACCATGCCGCGGCCGATGCCCTGGGCGGCCTTTTCGCCATAGAGGTGGTCGGCGAGATACATCGCAACGTCGAAGCTGCGGGCGCCGCCCTGAGAGGTGAGGGCTTTGCCGTCGTGGACGAAGGAGACGCCGCGCCGTAGATCCAGGTTGGGGAACATTTCGGCGTAACGATCCTGGTCGCCGGGGAAGGTGGTCGAGGCGACATCGTCGAGCAGGCCGGCGTGGGCGAGAACGAAAGCGCCGTCGCAGAGCGAGACCAGGAAGCTGGCTTGTTCACCGACTTCACGCACCCAAGTCATCATGGCTTCGTTCTCGAGGTCGGTGTCCATGCTGTGCTCGGCACTTGGCACCACCAGAACATCGATTGCGGGGGCGTCGGCAAAACTGTAGTTGGCGCCGATGGTGAGGCCCTCGAACGTCGTCACCGACCTGCCGGTGGGGGAGACGGTGAAGACCTCCATACCGGGCGGGGAGTGGTAGCGCACATGCTGGAAAATGTCGAAGGGTGCGGTGAGCTCGGTGTTGTAGACGCCGTCGACGATCAGGAAACCAACCGCCAAGGATCGTTCCGCCAAGCCCGGCGGGGGAGTAAGCCGGGGCCACGGAGCGGCGGGTGTCACGGTGGCAGGCGCTATGTCGGGTGGGGATGCTGTGTCGGATGCAACTGTGGTTTCTGACGTCTCGGGCTCGGCGGCACACGCAGTGATCGTGAGCAGGACGACAGCAAAGAATAGGTAGGCGAAGAGTGGGCGTGCGTCAGTGAGGGAGCGTCGAGTTGACATCGTGAAGCCTCTCAGGTTGATCGAGTCGGTGAGTCTGCGCCGCATTCTATGCGTCGTCGCTGTTATCATCGCGTTTTCCAAGGGTGATCCCAGATGACGTCGACGACTCCCGAAGCTGCCTCGGCCTTTGCAGCGGTACAACCGCGGCGCTGGACCATGCGTCCGCAGGACGGCATGTGGCTGCAGGACACGGCACAAAACTTGATGGTCGTCAACTCGGTGACGACCCTCGACCGGATTGACCTCGAAAGCCTGCGGAGCCTGTGGGACGAGCGGGTCATGCAACTGGACGCCGGGCGCCGTTTCCCGCGCTTTCGGTGGCGGGTGGCACAGGATCGTCGCGGCGTGTTCTGGCAGGAGCACTTGGACTTCGATCTCACTCAGCATGTGGTGGAGTCTCCCCAGGCCGACGAGATCGACAGCAAGGAGAAACTGCAGGACTATATTGGGTCGATCGCTTCCAAGCCGTTGGCACGCGAGCTACCGCTGTGGCGGCTGGAGCTGATTCCCGAGTTCGTGGAAGGCATCAGCGCGATCATCTTCCGTATCCATCACTGTATGGGGGACGGCATCGCCTTGATCCCACTCCTGTTCTCGCTCATGGATCGCGACAATCCGGCGATTGAGGCTTTCGCCAATCCGTCGGTGGAAGTGGGTGCGGGGAAAAGTGGTCGCAGCAAGCTGGCGGTCAATGCGATGGCGTCTTTGGCCGGCGGCCCGGTGCTGCTTGGCAAAGCGCTGGCGCTACGCGACAACAGTTCGATGCACGGTCCGGAGTGTGGTGGCGAAAAACGCGTGGCGTGGACCGAGCCGGTGGATCTAGGCCTGATCAAGGCAGCGAAGACCGCTTTCGGCGCGACCGTCAACGATGTCTTGATGGCCTGCGTTGCGGGCGCTTTCCAGCGTTATGCCGAGACCCATGACGGTGAGACCCTCGATCGTCTGCGGGTCTCGATGCCGGTCAACGTGCGCTGGCCAACCGAGCCACTGAAGATGGAGAACCGTTTCGCCACCGTGTTGGTGAAGCTGCCGGCCCGCGTGGCTGATCTGCGCCAGCGGGTGCTGGCGACCAAGCAGCGGATGGACCGCCTGAAACGCTCGGTGGAGCCGGTCGTCATGTTCGGCGCCCAGAATCTGTTGTTGTACACCTTGCCATCGAAGATTGGCCGTCGACTCGTCGACTTCTTCGGCAACAAAACCACCTGTGTACTGACCAACGTGCCGGGACCGCAGTATCCTCTCCATGTCGAGGGACGCCGGGTTCGTGCGATGGTGTTCTGGGTACCCCAACGCGGCAAGATCGGCATCGGGATCTCCGTGCTCAGCTTCGATGGGTCAGTGCGTGTTGGGGTCATTGCAGACACCGCTTTGATGCCGAATCCGTCGGCCTTGGTGGCAGCGTTCGAAGAAGAGCTGCAAGATTTGCGGCGGCATCTGGCCCAGTAGATCGGTTTCTTAGCCGTGACCGATCGCTGACTCCGTCCAAGGCGTGTCGCGTCGGCACGGAGTCCTACCCCGGCGGGGAATTATGCCCAGCTCTCAGGCCACTGTTTTGGCCTCGAATCGCGGTTCTGTGCTGGTATGAGAATTGCTTTCTTTAGGACCAGATGAGCTCTAGCCTTCTTCAAGTTGGCCTGCTGTTGGCCGAATCGTTGTTTGTCGCTGGCGTGATCCTGCTGCTCTTCAAGGGGCGGGAGCGTTTCGGCCTGCTGCCCTTGGCGGTGTTGGTGGGCTGTACGCAATACTTACAAACGATCCTGGCGTCGACCCTTTACATTCGTTTCGGCGACGGCTATCTCATTTCTCCAGGCTCCGCCGTGTTGTTTCCGGCGGCCTTGGTGGCGGTGCTGCTGTTGTACCACCAGGACGGAGTACCGCGGGCGCGCTCGTTGATCCTCGGGATCGTCCTCTCGAATGTTGCGATGGCAGTGTTTTCGCTCTTCACGACCGCGCAAATCCGGGCCGGAGATGTCGTCAATCTGCTCGGAATACCGGAAGCGATCTTCCATGTCAATCCTCGGATCTTCCTGGCTGGAACGGCGGTTCTGCTCCTCGACGCGGTGGCGGTTGTGGTGGTGTTCGAGATTCTGAACGAGCGACTCCAGAGTCTACCCAGTGCGGTGCGCCTGCCACTTGGGTTGGTGGTGGTTTTGGCCTTTGACTCCGTGGTGTTTTCGCTCCTGGCTTTTGGCGGCCATCCCGCTTTGGTCCAGGTTCTAACCAGCCAGCTAGTCTCCAAGTCGCTCGCCGGGGTGGTCTACGGGTTGGTGCTTTTTACCTTCCTGCACCGGCTGGACCCGACGGTCAGGACGCTTGGCGTCGGGGCGGGTAGCGGCACTTGGGCGATTCTCACCTATCGCGAGCGTTTCGAGATTCTGCAGCGCCAGAAGCGGGCACAGGAGCAGGCATTTGCGCAGGAACGCAGTCGCAATCAGCAAGCGTTGAACGTTGCGGAGTCGCGATTCCGAACGCTTTTCAGGTCGATGAGTGATGGCCTGATCGTGATCGATGCCAGCGCCGGTAAGATCGTCGAGGTCAATCCCGCCCTGGAGCAGCTCAGTGGCTTCGAGGCCGCCGCGCTGATCGGACATTCCCTGGCCGAGGTGAATCTGTTGGATGCAGACGTCATCGGCGGCATCGAGCCACCGATGTCGGCGGAATGGGAAGCGAAGCTGCGTCGACGTGATGATCGGTTGATCGATATTGAGGTTCGACTGGTGCGTTTCGTGACCGGATCGGCTGCAACGGTGGCTTTGGTAGTGCGGGACATCACTCTGCGCAAGGCGGCGGAGCTGGCGCTGCGCAGATCGCGGGATGGATTGCAGCAGCGGGTTGCAGAACGGACCCAAGAACTACGCGAGAGCGAAGCCCGCTACCGTGATCTGTTCGAGAACAGCCACGATCTGATTCAGGCGGTGGACGGTGCGGGACGATGCCTTTTTGTCAACGGATCTTGGAAACGCACCTTGGGCTATTCCGACGACGAAACGATGAACCTTCGCCTGCTCGACGTTGTGGCGCCGGACTGTCGACAGAGCTTCGAGGACTTCCTCAATCGCCTCGTCAGCGGCGAGGAAGAAGGGTTGGTCGAGACCGAGTTCATCGCCAAGAACGGCAGCCGGATCCTGGTGGAAGGCAATGTCGAGTGCGCACGCGGGTCTGGCGATGGCGTGGTGATTCGCGGCATCTTTCGTGACGTCACCGAGCGCAAGGCGGTGGAGTTGTTGAAGAACCGATTCGTCGAAACCGTTAGTCATGAGCTGAGAACCCCCCTGGCTTCGATCGTCGGCTCGCTCGATTTGGTGGCCAGTGGCAAAGTTGGCGACTTGCCCCCCGCGGTGGCGCGCTTTGTCGCGGTTGCCATGAGGAATTCGCGGCGCTTGTCTTGGCTGATCAACGAGATTCTGGACTTCCAGAAGATCGAAGCCGGTCACCTCGAGCTCGACATCGAGAACTGCGAGCTAGCGGCGGTGATCGCGCAGGCGATCGAAGACAACCAATCCTATGCCGATCGTTATGGCGTGCGTCTGGTGCGATCGGAAGGCGACGAGGCGAGACGGGTGGCTGCTGACCGTGGCTGGCTGCTGCAGGTCATCACCAATCTGCTGTCCAACGCCGTCAAACATTCGCCTGCTGAATCGGAGGTTTCGATCTCGGTCGCGACCCACAGCGAGAGGGTTCGAGTCTCCGTAACCGATCATGGAAGCGGAATCCCCGCAGACTTCCAAGATCAGGTCTTCCAGCCTTTCTCACAGGCCAAGCTCGGCAATCAACCGGAAGAGGGGAGCTCGGGTCTCGGTCTCAGTATCACCAAGATGCTGATCGAGGGGATGGGTGGCGAGCTCGGCTTCGTTTCCCGTGAAGGCGGCGGAACGACGTTCTATTTTGACCTGCCACGAGTCATCGACGACACAGCGTTCAGACCCCAAACGAGTACACATCAAGAGCAAACCCAGGGAGCCGTAGGATGAGTCGCGTATTGGTGATCGATGACGAGAGTGACATTCTTGCCATCGTTGAGGCAGTCCTTGCCGTCAATGGCCACGAACCGTGGATTACTACCGATCCCGGTCTGGCGGTACCGCTGGCGATCGAGCACGCGGTGGATGCCGTCGTGTTGGACGTCAACATGCCCCAGCGCTCGGGGTTCGAGACCTTGGACGCACTGCGGTCGCATCCTGGGACAGCGAATGTGCCGATTCTCTTTCTATCGGCGCTCGGTAACAGTGAACACAAGATCCGCGGGCTGCGTCGAGGCGCTGATGATTATTTGGCGAAGCCGTTCGTCGGTGATGAGCTGCTGCTGCGAATCGAACGCTTGTGCCAGAGGACGCGTCGGGTTGCAGCGTTGAATGGTGGTCGCCAGGAGCTCCTGGAACACGCGCTTCACACCGGAGACTTCGAGTCCAAGCAGATCTACTTCGGTCGCTATCAGGCCCAGGAAGTGATCGGCCGTGGCGGTATGGGAGTGATCCTACGTGCCTGGGATCCCACCCTGCAGCGACCGGTGGCCCTGAAAACCGTGGGTCTGGACAAGCTGGGGGTTGGCCCAGACTCGGGGATTGAATTCGTGTCTCAGCTGATTCGTGAAGGGGCTGCACTGGCACAATTCAACCACCCCAACATCGTTGCAGTGTACGACGCGGGGGTCGACGGCGACGTTGGTTTCATGGTGATGGAGTTGGTGGAAGGCGTCAGCCTGTTGGATCTGGCCCACACCCGGGACATCGAGCCCGACCAGGTGATCCACCTGGGGATCGCGATCTCACGCGCGCTCGCGACGGCGCACCAACACGGCATCACCCATCGAGATGTCAAGCCGGGGAATGTACTCTTGGGCTATGGCGGCGCGATCAAAGTGTCCGACTTCGGACTGGCGCAGACCGTTGAATCACTGGCACAGAACGGGCGTCTGTTCGGCACGCCGGGTTTCCTGCCGCCGGAGTGTCTCCTGGGGGAGCGTCATGAACCGCCAGGCGATATCTTTGGCCTTGGCGCTGTCCTCTATTTATGTGCCACGGGTCGTTCGGTATTTACTGGCCAGACATTGCGTGATCTCCTCGCCAGTAACCTGGCGGCGCAACCCGTTGCACCCGATAAAATTCGGCCGCAGCTACCTGCCGCGCTCAGTGGCCTGATCGTTGATCTATTGACCGCTGATCCAACGGCACGCCCAACCGCTGTCGAGGTCGAGCAGTGTCTTTCGCGGATGGTTTCTATCGAATCTTCATGGGAGCCAGCGGTCTTGCGAGAGTGTAAGCCTGCAACCGGCTCGGCCTCGAGTCGGGCCGCCTATTCGGCCGATTTGATCGATACGAGACAGTAATCGATACGAGACAGTAGTAGACACGAGACAGCAGTAGATCGCAGCTAGCGGGCTAGCTCAAAGGCGTCAGTCGCTGAGATCTCAGTTCTACGGGGCGGGAGCATTTGATGATCTTGGGACATTCTTTATTTGATGAACTATTGGTCAAGTGCTATTCTAGTTATGCAAATGCACTTGTCGCGCGCCTGAGCACTCTGTCTCTCACCTCCATGGGATGATCCGAGCTGTCTCGAGGGAGCCCCACACGTAGCGGCCATCCGCCTGCAGCGTCTTGGGCCATATCTAGGCTAGCTCTCACTCTGAGTGGCAGAGAGGTTATGTGCGTTGACCATCCGCCAATCGACCTGAGAGGAGTTCTTCAAGATGCGTAGGACGGTCGTTACAAAACCTGTTTTCGTATTGATGCTATTGACCAGCCTGATCTTGGTGCCGGGAGTTTGGGCCCAAGAGGTGAGTAGTAAGGAAATGGTGAATTCGGACGGCGAGACCGTTGTGGTGCGCCAAGCGCTGCGCGGCACAGCCCCGATGATCGATGAGATCATGGAAACCTACCCGGCGCCCAAGGCCTTCGGCCTGCCGGACCGAGCCATCATGAATCCGTCGCTCTCTGAAACGCTGATGAGCGAGGGTCGGATCGACGAAACGGTTCCAGACAAAACTCTGCGGCCGTTCCTGCCGCTCAAGACTCCTGCGGCGACGCTGAGCTTCGGTGGCTACGATAGCTCCGACAACGTCTCTCAAGGTTTGGGTGCATTGTTTCCGCCGGATACCAACGGTGACGTCGGCCTTGACTTCTACGTGCAGTACAACAACGTCGGCTGGAAGTATTTCAA
>JAJCXQ010000825.1 GCA_029263355.1 Acidobacteriota bacterium
TCTCATGGACGTTGAAGCTCTGCGGGTCGAATTGGGCGAATTTGTCGACGCCTTGGTGCTTCTTGGTCGGGTTCACAAGGTCCAATTACCAGCGCCCGTCATTCATGAGATCCGCCTGGACTTAGCACGAATGTCTCAGGAGCCACGGAAGTTTGGTGTCCTGTTTTACAAGGAGACACGAGAGCGATGTGGACGAGCTGCGGTACCGCTCTTGGCAAGCGCGATCTTCTTTGCGAACAACTGGGTGGAGTTTGCCAGTGACTGGCTTGAGAGCATGGATGGGCTCCGAGTCCGAGCCGATGAGGTCCTTCGTTGATTTTCAAGGTATTGCTCAACGCATCGACGCGACGCTCGGCAATGCCCCGGAGTGTCTTGAGACGCTGCTACGCGTTTTATCCTCGTCGTGTGAGTGGCTTGAAGCACGGGTGGTGGTATTGCTTGGCTTCGGTGTCGCGATCCATTGTCACGGCCGTCACACCTCTGTCGAGGTGCTCTTGCAAGAGCAGCTCACCTCGAACCTATCCTTCCGGAGAGCTTGGACCGAAGGAGACAACTGAACCTACGTCGAGTTGTTCGCTTTCTCAAAGTGTCGGCTTCTATGAATGGAACATGGTTGGGCGCTTAGAGGCAGAGCTAACGTTCCGCCTGGCAATGAGCACATCGCTCGATACTTTGCGCCCTAGGTACCAGAAGCGAATC
The DNA here is from genome assembly GCA_029263355.1 of Acidobacteriota bacterium. Taxonomy (GTDB): domain Bacteria; phylum Acidobacteriota; class Thermoanaerobaculia; order Multivoradales; family J023; genus JAAELT01. The sequence continues at coordinate 700 of JAJCXQ010000825.1, forward strand.
CAAACAGGGCCTCGTAAGGTGCAACGTAATGTCGAGCTGGCAGGGTGTACGGCACATCTCAGAGTCGTTGTCTTATCCAATGAGAGTGCAGCACCCATCGTGTTTCTGCACAAGATGCGAAGCAATCCGCAGAGCACAACGTGTCCTAAATTGCGACTGAGGGCTGCTGAGGCGATGAGATCAGAGTGAATGATGTCGAAGGGAGCGAGGGGCTACGTGGAGTCTCTGTTTTATCTATTGATTCATGTTTTCGAAGTATCGAAGCCGAGTCCTGTACGGGCTCTCGGCCAGAAGCTTGTTTGATTCGAGAGGGCTATCGATGAGAAGTACGACACGTTTCCTTCTTGGTGTTGCTGTCCTAGCCGCTTTCGCTGGTGGTGTCTTGGCACTGAGCGAACCAAACCCGAGACCCTCTCGGTTCTACGGCACGGTCACGATTGACGGAAGTCCCGTTCCCGAGGGGACGCGTGTCTCGGCGCACGTAGCCGGATTCGAGTTTGCGGTTGGTTTCACCTTCACAAGCGGTAGCGAGTCGGTCTTTCACCTTGATGTGCCGGGGGACGATCCTTCAACCGTAGCGATCGAGGGTGGCACGGACGGGCAGACGGTGACCTTCCAAGTCGAGAGCTCCGACACACCAGAAGCGAGTACATGGCTTGATGGAAGCTACACACTTGTTGACCTGACGGCGACAGCAGGAACTGATCTTTCGGTCACCCTTGAAGATGGCGTGACATCGACCTCGCCAGCGGACGTGTTGACCTACACCCTTACGGTAAATAACAGTGGCCCACGTGCTGCTACGGGAGTCGTGCTCGAAGACTCCTTGCCCGGGAACACCTCGCTCCTGAGTGCTTCTGACGGCGGGGCCGAAGTTGCGGGTGTCGTGAGTTGGCCAGTCTTTGACTTGGCGGTGGGGGCAGCAGCGGTTCGTACTGTGACTGTGGAAGTTGCCTCAACGTTTCCCGCGGGAACCACCGATATCGCCAACGGAGCAACGGTCCGCACCAACGGTTCTGACGGAGTCGATCCAGACCCAAGTAACAACACAGCGTTCGATATCGACACCCTTGTTGGCGGCGGGCCTGACCTCGTCGTCGAGAAAACCGCTGACCTGAGTGAGGTTCGGCCAGGCGAGATTGTGACCTACACACTGAGCATCACCAACACCGGTTTCCAGGATGCGGCAGACGTTGCACTCACAGACACGCTGCCGGAGGGTGTGATTTTCCAGACCGCCTCGGATGATGGCACCGAGATCGGCGGGGTCGTCACATGGCCCTTGGTATCAGTCAGCCTTGGAGAGACGCTCAGCCGTACGGTCCGAGTCTTGTTGCCGGCTGACACGGGTCCTGAGGTGGTGCAGTTGACGAACACTGTCGGGGCGACCGCCTCGATAGTAGACGTCGATCAGGCGAACAACACCGCGATCCATGTCCTGCCGGTCGCTCAGGAGACAGACTTGGTTGTGCAGTCGGTTGACGTTGGCTCGACGATCACGGATCTGCAAACGCTTGAAGTCTCCGGGCTGGTACGAGTGGAGGTCGAGAACACTGGCAACACGTCCGTTGGGGTGCCGTTCGACGTCACCGTGTTTGAAGATCTCGACGGAGACGGCGTATTGAGCGCGCCGGACAACACGCTCGGCGTGGCGACGGCCGGAGCGATCTTGGCTGGTGAGACACTCTTCGCTGATGTGTCGGTGTCTGGGTCAGTCTTGTTTCGCGACAATCGAATCTACGGGTTTGCCGACAGTACAGCAGTCGTGGCGGAGCTCGACGAGAGCAACAATGTCGGCCATTCGGCGACCGGTTGCGTGGCGGTACCAGTACCGGAAGATTTTGCGCCAGTAGTGGAAACGTCATGGCCGACAGATGACACGAATCTTCTCGAGCCGTTGTCAAAAGAAACCATGTCGACGCCGATCGTGGTGCAGTTGACGGACGACAACGGTGACGGCCTGATCGATGCTTCTGACGTGCCAGATATCGTTTTCGTCACCGCCAACCTGGTGAATCCGCTCGATCCTAAGCTCAAGCTCCGGGCTATCCGCGGTGACACCGGCCGTTCGATCTGGGCGGTGGATCCGCCAGTTTCACAGTTCCTCACGTTCTCACTCTCCGGGCTCGCAGCCGGTGATATTGATGGCGATGGGGTGGTCGAGATCGTGGTGGCGACTCCCGAGCCACCGCTGCCACCGTTCGATGGCTTCGGCAACAAGTTGACTGCGTATGAACATACGGGTCAGCGCAAGTGGTCAAGCAGCTACTACAACACCCATCCCACGGGCTCAACCTTCACCAATCGTGACAACCCGACGATTGCGGATTTGGACGGCGACGGGACGCCTGAGATCATCGTAGGAGCCAATGTCTTCAACTCGAACGGTAGTCTGCGTTGGGTAGGTGCGGGCGGCCAGGCATACCAATCAGCGCGGAACGACGACAATGTCGATTCCGGTGCAATTTCAGTGGTGGCTGATCTCGATCTCGACGACGTGCAGGAGGTCGTGACCGGTAACACTGCATACCGGGCAGACGGCTCGATTCTGTGGCAGGTCGCGATGGCCGATGGCTATCCGGCGATCGGTAATTTCGATGGCGATGATTTCCCCGAGATCGTGGTGGTGGCTCGTGGTCAGGTCCGGCTCCACGAACACGATGGCACATTGGTGTGGGGTCCGGTGGATCTCCCGGGGGCAGGGGCTGAAGCCGGCGGCGCACCAACGGTGGCTGACTTCGACGCTGATGGTGAGCTCGAGATCGGCGTTGCTGGTTCGACTCAATATGCCGTTTTCGAGACCGATGGTACGGTCAAATGGCAGCGCACCATCCAAGATGGCAGCTCCAATATGACGGGCTCGACCGTCTTCGACTTCGACGGCGATGGACGCTACGAGGTGGTGTATCGCGACGAGACACACCTACGCCTCTATCGAGGTGAGGACGGCTTCGTGCTGTTCGAAGATCCGTTCTCCTCGTTCACCGC
>JAJCXQ010000826.1 GCA_029263355.1 Acidobacteriota bacterium
CACGGGCGCTGGCCAACGAGTCGACCGCCATGATTTTCTTTGCCGGGCCTTCGAAATCCATATCGAAGCCTTCGGGACGAAAGGCTCCTTCGAGGAACCAATCGATGGTCTGAGCAACATGCGCCACTTGCTGGGCAGTGGTCATCGAACCTTCACTCGGCGCGAAGTTGGAATCCTCCTCCACCAGGCATTTGGTTGAACGATCGAAGTATTCTTTGGCGAACTCGAGCTCCTTGACTAGGATTTCAGGATCCATGTGCATTCTCCTTTGAAGCGACAATTTCTAAAAATATCGGGTCGAACGAGAAGACTATGACATCTCCCTCCTGACAGCCTAGTGTCAGGAGTCTTTCTGCTGCTGAGCATCTTCCGGAGACCACGGTGGCGGCGTCAATCGCCGTTTACCGTCTTTCGATCGCGCGACGTCGTCCGCCTCGAGGTCGAGACGATCCCACAGCTGACACGTCACCTGCTTGTGCATCTGGTCGAGACCTTCACAATAGTTCGTGTAGATGCAGCGCCGGATCTCTTCACCGCGCCCGAGACGCATCTTGCGGAACCAATCCGGATCGGCGAGAGACTGACGGGCGGCGCCGATGATGTCGGCCTCGCCGCGCTCGAGGACCCCCTCCGCCTGCTCGAAGGTGCAGAGGCCGCCTGAAACCACAATCGGTGTGGTGCAACCGGCGTTACGAACCGCCGCCTTGACCGCCGCGGCTGGCGACAGGTTGCGACCGAACGGCCCTTGGGCATCCGAGATCGCCGTCGGCATACATTCATAGCCGCTGGGACCGGTGTAAGGGTAAACCGCCCTTCCGATCTTGGGTGGCTTGGCGTCTTCGAACTTACCGCCACGAGACAGGGACAAGAAGTCCAAGCCAGCCTTGGCAAACTCAGCGCCGAAGAAACAAGCGTCCTCGACGGTGCTACCGTCGGCCAGGCAGTCTTCGGTCAGGTAACGGCAGCCGACGACAAAGTTGGCGCCCACACTCCGCCGCACCTGCCGGTAGACCTCGAGAGCTAGCCGACTCCGATCCTGCCGCGAGCCGCCGTAGCCATCGGCTCGGTCATTCAATGCCGACAGGAAAGACGCCATGGTGTAGGCATGGGCGTAATGTAGCTCGACGCCATCGAACCCGGCCTGTTGTGCCCGCACCGCGGCAGCACCAAAAAGCCCCGGCAAAACCTGTGGCAACTCTCGAATATGCGGTTGGTCAACATCGGTCACGCGCTCGCGCGCGCCAAACTTCAAGGCTTCGAGCTCACGCTCGCTGAGCACCTCGGCCAGCCGGCTGGCGGGCAGCTCGAGCAACAGCTCGCGGATCTCGTCGTCTGAGAGATCTGCCCCGAGAGCTCGACGATGGCGGTCGGTGATCTCGAGATAACGCTGCAAAAATTTGCTGGGCTCCGGTCGACGGCGGATCGATAGGAAGTCGATGAGCTGAATGAACAGCCGGGTGCGACCGCCGCTGGCTCGACGCACCGTCGCTGCTAGCTCGCGCAGCCCGTCTAGGAAACGATCATGGCCGATGCGCAGCAAGGGTCCACTGGGAACGTCCCGGATGCCGGTGGCCTCGACCACCAACGCCCCGGGACGACCGGTCGCGAACCGCTCGTACCAAGCCAGCACCTCGGGGGTGACAAACCCCTCCTCGGTTGCCCGCCAGGGCACCATCGCCGGCACCCAGGTACGCTCCGCCAACGTCACCGACCCAATCTCGATCGGCGAGAAGCAGCGAGATCCCGCCGCCTGCTCGCGGGTCGGCCAGGTCGCCTCGGGTAGGGAGTGTTTGATGCGCTCGGGAGGTTTCCACATTCCGAGCGACTATAACTCAGAGGGACCTCATTGGCTCATCGAGCGCTCTCGTGGCACCGGACATGCCGGCGAGACGTCGGCGCTCCCAGCAGGTGGCATCAACAGACGAATTGTAAGGACCGAGCACCAATATCCATGGCATGCTATAAACGGCGCCGCATCCTGCTGCCCTCGCTGTGCGCTGTGTGCGGCCTCTGAACTCTCCCTCCGATTCCGATCCAAGACCATGAACTCCGCCTCCGGAACAGGCTCCTCCTCACCGCAGAGCACCGCAGCTGCTGATCCTCCCGCGAGGATCAACTGGCTCGACTCTCTCGCAGCCGGTTTAATAGCCGGCGGCCTTGGCGGCTGTTTGTTTTTGGCGGTCGGGTTGGCGCTCCGTGGCGCCGACATCATGGCCTATTGGCCGACGACGGGTTACACCGGCTGGTTGATCGTCAGCTCGGTGGGGCGCTACGGCCTGCTGTTCGGCAGCCTCGGACTGCTGCTGGCAGCCCTGCTCCACTGGCCTCTCGGACGCCGTCGCCGATGGATGTTCAGCCTGATTTTGGGCGCTATGGTGGCGATCACCATCCTCGGCTACCTCACCGCCTGGTGGCAAATCGACGAACTGGCGGGGCTCACCATGGACGACCCGGCGCGGCGTCACGGGGCTTGGCTGCACGCCGGCATCGCCACCCTCTCCGGCCTGCTAGTGGCCGCTTTGACCGGATGGCTGACGAGTCGACGCGAAAGGCGCCAACCCGAAACCCCCAACCGCTCCCGGCGCATGGCGAGCCACATTCAGATCGCTGCGGTGGGGTTGTTGGCGACCACACTGATGATCGTCGCCAGCAACCTCGGACTCGCCCGTGCAACGTCTACGACGACGCACCGTCAGCAGTCCGCCACACAGCGGCCGAAACAAGTGGTGGTCGTCGGGCTCGACGGCATGACTTTCCGAGTTCTCTCGCCACTCCTACGCGCCGGTCAAACACCGACGTTTCAACGTTTCGTGCAGGAAGGCGCCTGGGGCAGCTACCTCACCTACGGTACCTCGTCCTCACCCCGGGTATGGACAACCATGGCAACCGGCAAACGGGTGCGCGATCACGGCATTGACGATTTTGTCCAGGCGCGAGGCACCGGCTACCGTGCGGCGCCGATGCGCTCCTTCGATCGTAAGACACGGGCGATCTGGAATATCCTCAGCGACTTCGGTCGACGGGTCGGCCTGGTCGATTGGTTGATCACCTTTCCCCCCGAGGAAGTCAACGGCTACATCGTCTCGCACCTCAAGCTCGACGCCAACAACCGCACCTTTCCCCCAGAGTTGGAGGACGAGCTGCCCCTCGATGGCTCCCGGCCCAAGGCCCTGCGCGACAGCCTGTTGTGGGATATCGACCGCGCCTTCGCCACCGCTGAGCATCTGCTCAACAAAGCGTCGCAAGCCGAATCGTCGCTCGCCCGAGACCTGGCCGCCAACCGACCGCTCGACTTTCTTGCCGTCTTCGATAATTCGATCGACCGGGTCGAACACCGCTATTGGAAGTACTACGAGCCTCAGAAGTTCCCCGAGCCCCAATGGCAAATCGACCCTACTCGCGCTCCACAGCTGAAGGACTTGATCCCCGACATCTACCGCACTCTCGACCGTAAGCTCGGTGAGCTGATGCAAAAGCTGCCGCAGGACACTTTGGTGCTGGTGGTGTCGGATCATGGCCAACTCGCAGCGCACCGGCCTCGGATTCGCCTGCGGCTCGACAAGATCCTCGAGACCCTGGGCTACACCGAGCGTAAGATCAATGCCGACGGTCGCGAACAGGTGGTGTATCGAAACAGCCGGGCTTACACCCTGGTCGAAACCCCGTGGACCCCGGTGTTACGCGTCAACATCAACCTCGAAGGCCGTGAGCGTCGCGGCCTGGTACCGCCAGAAGAGGCCATCGCGGTGGCCGATCAACTGGTCGAAGAGTTGCAAGCCATCCGCTTCGACGACAGCCGTCCGCTGTTCAGCCACGTCCGCCGCGTGCGTCATCCCGCCCGTAGCAAAGGCCCGGGCTCCGACATCGAAGTCGCCTTGTCACGGGCTGCTCGCCGGCTCGATGAGCCAAACACCGACAAAGTGAAAACAATCAACATCGGCGGGCAGCTCCTGCCGCTAGCCGACTTTCAGAGCCTCAACCCGGATATCTCCGGCGACCACGACCACCAGGGCGTCTTCCTTGCCTTGGGGCCCGGAGTCCGCCGCGGCCCACTTGGCCCCAAGGTTGTGCCCACCGCCTTCCATGACCTGCTGTGGCATCTGACCGACAAGGTTGACGCTATCGACGGGCTGCTGCCACTGATGCGGTGGGTCGGGCTGATCGAACGCGCGTCCACCCTCGATCTCACCCCGACGGTGCTTTATGCCCTTGGCTTGCCGGCCGCACGAGACATGGCGGGCCGGCCCTTGGATGAGTTGTTCGTCGATCCGCCAACCATAGAATGGGTCGATTCCTACGAAACCCTCGCCCCACAACCAGGGACCGACAACGAACAAACCTTCGACGAGGAGTATCTCGAACGTCTCCGATCCCTCGGCTACGTGAACTGACCGGTCTGCCGGTGAAACTTCTCCGATAAAACTTCCGGTGGACACTTCCCGATGACGAGCCATCCCAAAATCCTACTGCTTCAGGCCCGTGACGCCGGTGACCCCGCAAAGCCCGAAGAAGTCCGGTCCTTTGCCCGACACAGCGGTGTCGAGCCGTCCCAGGTTGTGCCGTGGGATCTGCTCACCGGGCCGCCAGGGATGGCCGAAGTGCGCCGGCACGACGTGTTGATGGTTGGTGGCGCCGGCGACTATTACGTCTCCAAACGTAACCTCCCCCACTTCGACGCGCTGATGAACCGTCTGCGTGAGATCGTCGATGCGGGCTTCCCGACCTTCGCCTCGTGTTTCGGCTTCCAATGCCTGGTCGAAGCCCTCGGCGGCGAGATTGTCCACGACGCCGAGCAGACCGAAGTCGGCACCTACGCGGTCACCCTCACCACGGATGGAAAGCAGGATGAGCTCTTTGGTGACCTACCTGCAACCTTCGCCGCCCAGCTTGGGCGCAAGGATCGCGCCACCGCTGCGTGGGATGGCATCCGCAGTCTCGCCTCTTCTAAACGCTGCCCAGTGCAGGCGCTGCGCATCCCTGGCAAACCGGTGTGGGCCTCCCAATTCCATCCCGAGCTCGATCGCGCTTCCAACCTCGAACGCTTCGAGTGTTATCTCGACGGTTACGCGTCGATAATGAGTCCCGAAGAGCTCGCGGCTACGTTGCGGAGCTTCCGCGATAGCCATGAGGCCAACGGTCTGCTGCGGCGTTTCTTGAAGCTGGTGTTGGAGTAGCCGCAGGGTGCGTCAGTAGATCTTTGTCGCCCCAGGCGCATCAGTCAGCGGCAGCCAGCACCTGGCGGGCAATCACCAGATGCTGAATTTCGGTTGTCCCTTCGTAGATCCGCAACGCCCGCACCGCACGGTAGAGACGATCCACTGGGCTGTCCCGTAACACGCCGCGGCCGCCGAGCAGTTGGACGGCGTCGTCGATGATGCGCTGTGCCGCTTCGGTGGCAAAGGACTTGGCCATCGCGGCTTCTAGGGTTACCCGCTCCGCCCCGCCATCGGCTGCTGCAGCGGCTCGGTAGGTCAGCAGGCGAGCGGCGGTGAGATCGGTCGCCATACGCGCCAGCTTCTGCTGGGTGAGCTGAAAGTTGGCCAGCGGTTCGCCAAACTGCTGGCGGCTCTTGACGTGGGTCAGGGCCTCGTCAAGCGCCCGTTGGGCCATGCCACAGGCGGCGGCCGCGACCGTCGAGCGCAGGCGATCGAGGGTTCGCATGCCGATCTTGAAACCTTCCCCTTCACCGCCGAGACGACAGCTGGCGGGCAGGCGACAGTCCTCGAAGGCGATCTGCCCCAGCGGATGCGGCTCGCTGAGGATCTGCGGCGCCACGAAGCGCAACCCCGGCGTTTCGGCGTCGACCACCAGGCAGCTCAGCCCGCGGGTACCAGCCGCCGGGTCGGTGACGGCAAAAACAATGTAATAGTCGGCGACACCGGCGTTGGTGATGAATGCTTTGCCGCCGTTGAGCACATATTCGGAGCCCACTCGGCGCGCTCGGGTCTGCATCCCTGAAACATCCGAGCCGGCTTCGAGCTCGGTCATGGCAAAAGCCGCCATCCGCTGGCCGGCGGCCACCGCCGGCAAAGTCCTTTGCTTCTGCGCGTCATCACCGGCCAGGGTGATGGGCATGGAGCCCAGGCATTGTAAGGCGAAGACCGAATCCGCTAGGGGTGACGCCGCGGCCAGGGCCTCGCGGATCAGGCAGCAGGCCCGCAGATCCGGAGCGGTCGCCAATCCTCCGAAGGCCTCGGGAATGGTGTGACCACACCACCCACCTTCCCCCAGCAGAGTGAGGATCTCTCGCGCCTGCACCCGCGCCCCGGCGTCGTCGTGCTGAGGCTCCAAGGTGGCGATTGATTGCGCCGCGAAGCGTTCAACCTCTTCCGCCAGGCGATGATGCCGAGGCTCGAGGAAGGCACTGACCACCGCGGGATTCGGCATCGCTAGCGGAACAGCGCCCGACGCTTCTCGACGAAGGCGTCATAAGATTCGCGGAAATTTGGATCTTCCATACACGCCGCCTGAATTTCGACCTCAGCGGCGAGGGCCGACTCGACGTCCATCGTGGCCTCGCGCTGCAGGAACTTCTTGGTCACCTCGAGGCCGAAGGACGGCCCGCGGGCCAAACGTTCAGCCCAGACCCGGCCTTCGTCCCGGACTTGCTCTTTGGGCACAACCCGATTGTAGAGGCCCATTTGCTCAGCGCGGGCTGCATCGACAAAATCTCCGGTCATCAACAACTCCGTCGCCCGCCCCATACCGACGATCCGCGGCAACAACCAAGTTGCCCCCATGTCGGCCCCCGACAACCCAACCTTGGTGAAGAGAAACGCGATCCGGGCGTCCTCCGACGCGATTCGCAGATCACAGGCGGTAGCGATCACCGCGCCGGCTCCAGCAACTTGGGCGTTGAGGGCACCGACGATCGGACGCCGACAACGCAACATGGCGAGGATCAGCGCGCCGGTGCGGCGGGTGAAGTCGAGCAGCCCCTGAAAGTCCCGACCGAACAGCTCACCGATGATGTCCTGGACGTCACCGCCGGTGCAAAAGGCACGATCCCCGGCGCCGGTGAGCACAATCGATCGTACACCGGGCTCGGTGTCGAGAGCCTCGAACACCTCTTTCAACTCCTCATAAACCTCGAAGGTCAAGGCGTTGAGGCGCTCGGGTCGATTCAACGTCAAGGTTGCGACGTGGGTCTCGTTGTCGAGCTCGTAGAGGAAACTCTTGGGCTCGATGCTCACCGTCTGTTCTCCATCACCGTCTGTTCTCCATCACCGGCTGTTCTCCATCACCGGCTATTCTCCATTACCGTGCGTCTCTTTCAACCACCGCCAGGGCTTGGATCTCGACCTTGGCCAGCGGCTCGAGCAACGCCTTGACCTCAACCAGGGCCATGGTGGGGAAATGTTTGCTCATGATTTCGCGATACGCCGCCCCGATCTCTTTCAAAGCGTCAACATACTCGTGATGATCAGTCACGAAGATCGTCAGACTGCCGAGATGCTCCGCCTCGCCGCCAGCTTCCCGCACTACCGTCACAACGTTGCGCAGAGCCTGGGCAAACTGCACCGCAAAGCCGCCGGGTACGATGTTCTGCTGGCTATCCCAAGCGATCTGACCGGCAATAAAGAGCAGCCGTCCACCGGCTGGAGCCAACATGCCGTTGGAATAACCACGCGGGGCGCCGAGGGACTCGGGGTTGATCGGCAACAGGCGCGAGCTGCTCACCGTCTTCTTCTCATGATTGCACCGCTCCGCCGTCGAGCACCAGGGATTGACCGTTGATGCCTCGTGACCTCTGGTCGCATAGGCACAAGACCTGATAGGCAACCTCGGCTGCCTCGAAGATACGGCCCTGGGGACTGTTACCTTCGAGATTGGCCCGCGCTTCCAGCGCTGAGAGACCGGTCTTGCGGGTGATCCGGTCCACCGACTCGACCACCATCTCGGTCTCCACAAAACCCGGGCAAACCGCATTCACCGTCACGCCACTGGTCGCGACCTCAGCCGCCAGACTGCGGGTAAATCCGACAACCGCATGTTTCGACGCCGAGTAGGTCGAGATATAGGGTGCTCCAACCTTGCCCGCCACCGAGGCGACGTTGACGATCCGCCCCCAGCCCCGCTCCACCATCGCAGGCAGAAAAGCCTGGGCGCACAAAAACGTTCCAGTGACGTTGACCGCAAAAACTCGCTCCCAATCCGTCAGCCGGACCGCCTTGAGCGGCGCGGAGTAACCGACCCCAGCGTTGTTGACCAGCACGTCGACACCACCGAGTTTGTCCTCGGACTCGCGACGCAGGGTCTCGACGGAGGCTGGATCGGTGACATCGCAGGCCACCGCCCAAGCCTTGTGCCCCGCGTCGCGCAATGTGCTCGCCGTCGATTCGATCTCGTCCCGGGAACGTGCCGCCACTACAACGGAAGCGCCTTCGCTGGCCAACATCTCGGCTACGGCGGCTCCGATGCCCCGTCCGCCACCGGTGATGACAACTCTCTGTCGCTGAAATTCCATGGCCGCGACCTTAGAGTCCAGGGTGATGACTGTCAACCCAGGGCCGACACAAGGTTCGCCCCTGCACAAATCCGAACCACCCGTGTGGATCCGTCAGATCTCGACGTGTTGCAACACCGCTTCGGCGAGAATCGCTCCCAGCGCGCCGATGGTCGCCTGGCCTTCTACCGCCGTCGCCGATGCTGGATCGCCGAAGTAAGCGTCGGGACCGCCGGCGGCCTCAAACGAATCGAGCCCTTGACGAATCGCGGTCGACAACGACTTGGGATTCGGCGATAGCTCGCGCCGGATGGTGTCCCGCACCAGATCAGGTCGCCGCTCCAAGATCACTGAGCCTTCGTATTGACCGGCGTGGCAGGCGCCGCTCTTGAACTCGTCGCTCAGTCGCAACGCCCACGGTTTGCGGGTGATGTCGGGAAAAATCACCGTCAGCTCACCATGCGCACGTATTTCTTTGATCGCGGCGTAGATCGACCCCAGGTGGATCGGATCGAGATGAGCGTTGGCCAGCGCCAGGAAACGGATCCCCCACCCTGCGACCGCCGCTGCGATATCGACCAGGAGCGCGGTCGCCGTCTCAGGTCGAATCGACACCGTTCCAGCGAAGTTGGCAGCAAATCCCGCTGCGGTGTAGTCGACCGGCGGCAACATCAACGGCGCCAGGCCATCACTCGCCAAACGTCGCGCGCCGTCCTCGACCATCGCCTGGGCGATGATGCGATCCGTCGACAGCGGTAAATGCGGTCCATGAGCCTCGACCGCGCCGAGTGGCAACAATGCCACGGTGCGGTCGAGGTCGAGATCACGGACCTCGGGCCAAGTCATCTCCGATGCACGGTGAATGTTCACCGTTGCATCTTACCCTCAAGACTGCCCGCAACAAGCCAACGTTCCCTACAGCAGGGCTCTCCGAGCTCCCCCCGCAGGGACCTTATCGCAAGACCGATCAATACTCGTGCAAGTAGCGATCCTGCTCCCACGGATGGACGTGGGAGATGTAGTCCGCCCACTCCTGACGTTTGGCCGCCAGGTAATGGTCGAAGATGTGGTCGCCGAGGGCCTCTTTCAACACCTTGCTGCGCTCGAGCTTGTCGAGGGCGGAGCTGAGGTCCGCCGGCAGCTGGCTGATCTTGAGGCGACGTTTCTCGCGCTCGCTCATGGTGAAGATGTTCTTGTTGACCGGCTCGCCAGCATCGAGCTCACGCTCGATCCCGTCGAGGCCAGCGGCCAACATGCACGCCAGGGCAAGATACGGATTACAGGACGGATCCGGCATCCGAACTTCGCAGCGAGTCGACATTCCGCGCCGTGCCGGAACCCGAACCAGCGGACTCCGGTTCTTTTCAGACCAAGCGATATTGGTCGGCGCTTCGAAGCCCGGCACCAATCGCTTGTAGGAGTTGACCAACGGGTTGGTGATGGCGACCAAGGCATTGGCGTGCTCCAGCACACCACCCATGTACGACAAGGCGGTCTTCGACAACTGCCATTTTGCCTTCTCGTCGAAGAAGGTGTTCTCGCCACCGGACAGCAGGCTCATATGGACATGCATCCCCGAACCGTTGACGCCAAAGATCGGCTTGGGCATGAAGGTCGCGTGCAGGCCATGCTCGAGGGCAACCTTCTTGACCACAAAGCGAAACGTCGCCACATTGTCGGCGCAGGCCACCGCCTCGGAGTATTTGAAATCGATCTCGTGCTGCCCTGGCGCCACCTCGTGATGGGCCGCCTCAACTTCGAAGCCCATCGACTCGAGCACAATAACGATGTCGCGACGGCACTCTTCGCCACCATCCACCGGTGTCAAGTCGAAGTACCCGCCAACATCGTGGGTGTCGAGCAGCGACTTGCCCTCTTCGTCCTTCTGGAACAAGAAAAACTCGGCTTCCGGTCCAGCCACCATGGTGTAACCGAGGGCAGCAGCACGATCAACCTGGCGTTTGAGCGCCAACCGTGGACAGCCGGGGAAAGCCGCGCCGTCGGGCAAATGAACATCGCAGATCATCCGCGCTACCCGCGTCCCCCCGGAGCTGGTCCAGGGATTGATCCGGAACGTCTCCCAGTCGGGAACCAACAACATGTCGGACTCTTCGATCCGGGTGAACCCTTGGATCGAAGAGCCATCGAACATGATCTGACCATCGAGCGCCTTCTCGAACTGGCTGCGCGGCACTTCGACGTTCTTGATAACGCCCAGAAGATCGGTGAACTGAAGTCGCAAAAACCGCACATTCTCGGCATCCGAGAGGCGTAAGATCTCGTCTCTAGTCATGGCATCCTCGTGCAGATTGTCTATGAAAATTCGATCAACTGGCGAATGATAGACACATTTCAAGCCCAATATCAAGAATAAAATTGCAAATTGACGCAGCAATCGCCATCACCTCGCACGCCCCTGGTCTTATTGCCCAACCATCAGTAGGCTGTGGCTACCCGTCGCTGGAGGCGTGTTATCTTCTGGTCTGACGATGATCGGACACTTGATGGACGACCCTGCTGAATCAGACCCCACCTCTCTCCCACACCGCTGGCAACAACGGGGGACACGGCGTCGATCTCGAGACCACCCTCGGGGTCGGCGTGCCGGTCGCACGGGTGGCGCGATCGACCCAGAGCCCCGGCGCGTCTACCACCTGGTTGTCATCGGCGGCGGCGCCGCCGGGTTGGCAGCGATTGCGACAGCAATTCAACTGGGCGCACGGGCAGCGCTGGTCGAGAGTCGCCAGCTCGATGGGAATCGTCTCTACTCCTCGGCTCCCTCCGCTGGCCTGAACCAAGCCACAAGATCCTGGATCCCGAGCGACAACCCTGGCGGTTTCGGCAGACGCCGGACCACCGACAGCAGCGAGTTCACCGCCGCCATGGCGCGCACTCGGGGCCTGCGAGCCGATTTTGCGGTCTACACCAACGCCGCCCGGCTGTGCCGCCAGGGCGTCGACGTCTTCTTCGGCGACGGGCGATTCGTCGCTGCGGACGCGGTCGAGGTCAACAACCGCCGCCTGCGCTTCCGCCGCGCCTTGATCGCCACCGGCTCTCGCCCCACAACACCGCCAATTCCGGGCCTCGACGAAGTTGGCTACCTGACACCGGAAACCGTTTTCGACCTCAGCATGTTACCGCCCAAATTGGCGATCCTCGGCGACAATGCCGAAGCCTGTGAGATGGCTCAAGCGTTCGCCGCCCTCGGCAGCCGTGTTCATCTCTTCGCGCCCGACTCTCGCCTCCTTCCCAACGGCGACGCGGTTGCCGCGGAAGCCGTTACAAAAGTGATCTCGCGGGACGGAGTCCAGGTAGTACTCGACAGTCGGCTGGTCGAGATCCAGGCGCGCCAAGGCGACAGCTCAGGCCGCGCGTCGATCATTTCGAGCGATCTTCCCGAGGTGCCGGTCGACGAAATCCTGGTCGTGGGAGGTCGGGTACCGAACGTCGAGCGCCTCGGTCTGGAAGCCGCCAGGATCGACTACGATCTCGCTGGGATCGAAACAGACCTCCAGTTTCGGACCAGCACCCGCCACATCTACGCCGCCGGCAACGTGCTCTCCCCCATCGGCTTGGAACACGCCGCCGACGACGAGGCCAGGCGCGCGGTGCGCAACGCTCTGCGGCCTCGTTTTTCAACTCGCAAACCCGTCACCTTACCCAGTGCCGCCTTTACCCGCCCCGAAGTTGCCTGGGTTGGACTCGATACTGAAGCCGCCCGGGCACTCGGCGACAAAGTCGAAACGATGACCCTTCCGCTGCGGGATGACGATCAGCGCAACCGCGACGACAAAGGGTTCCTCTGTTTACACCTCCAGCGCCGCACCGGGCGGATTCTCGGTGGCACCCTAGTCGCCGACAACGCCGCCGACATGATCGCGCCCCTGACCCTGGCCGTGCGGCGCAAAATGCGACTCATCACCCTCGCCGAGACCTTGGTGCCCTACCCCGCTGAGGGAGAAGTTTACCGCCGAGCCGCCCTCCAATGGGAGCGGACTCACCGCCGTCGCCCGTCCCGCAACCTGCTCGAGTTATGGCTCCGGCTGACCTAGCTTGATCTCATCCAGAAACAACGTTTTCGAGGCATTACAACGTCTCGAGGCAGTGAGGTCGCGCTGGTGGAGCGAGCGCAGGCGAGTATGTTTGAGCAGAACACAAGTAGATAGCCAACAAAGCATTGTAAATAATGAAGTTGTAAGACTCGGCACTGCCAAGGCGAGCTACGCAGCGCTGCGCGCAGCCTATCAGCGCGACCGGCAGAGGGGCATTCTTGGGTAGGTCCAGCTGGATCCCTCGATCTTACTCCGCGGCCTGCGACGACCTGAGCAACGCTTGCACCGGCGACTCGAGGGCATCGAGCTCGTGTCGGACGACGTCGACATCAGCCTGTTGACGGGTCATCAACACGTAAAAGGCCGTGCGGCGATCCCTCCCGAGGGGCCGCCAAAGCTCAACCAACGCCTCGAGGCGAGTCAGAACTTCTTCAACCTGCTCACCGTCGTCGAGCTCCATGCGGCGCCTAAAGGCGGTGGCGGCGACCATGGCGCGCTCTGAAAAGTCAGGCCAATACTGAAAACAGCGATAACCCAGAAGCTCAGCCTGCTGAACATCGACCACCGCCACTCCCACCGCCCCAGCACCCGGCATCAAAGGCCGCTCGAGCACCCTCGGCAACTGCAGACGCAAACGGTCGAGGCCGTCGTCTCCCAAAGCGACCGGCACCGTCGCGATGCCGGAGTCGCTGGCGCGCCGCTTGGGCGCCGGGTGCTCGTCGAGATCCCTGGCGGCATCCAGAACCACCCCATGCATGGGTCGGAAGATCAGTCTCTCTACGTAATGCGGCACGCTGATATCGATTTCGCAATCCGCCCAAGACAAGATCTCGAAAACCGCCGATTCCCCTTGCAGGCGATGAAAGTCACCGTTGATCAAGTCCCCGTCCATAATGTGGATCCTGCCGGTCCGCCCCGCTGACCGCACCGTCAGCATACAGGTCTTCTTCTCGAAATTCAGCAGCTGCAGCAAACCGAGCAGAGACACCCCCGCCAGGTGGCCTTTGGAGATCTGCCCCAGCGTCTGCAGCACCGTGTCAACAAGACTCTGAAGATCAAAAGGCTTCTCCAAATAACACAGTGCGCCCTGACGCCCGACCCGGTCGCCCATCTCCGGCACTTCGTAGGCACTCATCACAATGCAGGGAATGGTGGCGAATCGCCGCACCATGTGCGCCAAGAGCTCGAAGCCATCCATGACCGGCATATCGAGATCCGTCAACAGCAGGTCGATCGGCTGGCTTTCGAGAATGGCCAACGCCTGTTGGCCATCCTCTGCCGTCGCCACCTCGAAATCCTCCGAGAAGCTAGAGAGGTACGCGACAATGGTTTTGAGGATGACCGTGTCGTCATCAACCACGAGAACTGTCTTCATTACAAATTTCCAAAAGTGGAGCCGAATCATAACCGACTCTGTAGGCCAACCTCGCCGCCAGCGGAGACTTCGGCTAGTTGGGATTGACAGTTTCTGTCGCCCCCATGTGACATCGATGTCAGTCGTCTCGCACGAAGCTGTAGATCCAAGAAGAATTCACCACTTTCGAGATCAAAACCGGCCACACTGATGGCATCGAGCTTGCTTGAGGATGTACCCAACAAAACGGAACACGTTCAAACAAAACGGAGCACGTTCAGGGCAAACCGCGGGCGACCGCGGGACGCAAAGCACCGGGACTCCCCGCGGATGTCGGCCGAGCTGTCAACCTCCAAGAAATGAACATCGCCGATCGGGAGCTCACGATCAGGAGGTCACAATGAACCGAACATCCCCTCATGTTTCCGCTGTCAGCAGCATCCCCAGGCATCGACTCAGCCTCATCATGTTGGCGAATCTTTGTCTACTCTTATTCACCACCACGGGCTCTGCCCATGCGACTCCTGTCCCAGGCTCTGCTGGCTCAGAATCTGCTGGCTCAGGCTCTGCTGGCTCAGGCTCTGCTGGTGCCGTCGAGATCGGTGAGATTTTTGCCTCCGAGGCACTCGGCGTGTTCGCCGAAGCCTTCGAGCTTCCGATCACCCTCAGCGCGACACTCATCTCGAGCTCGACCGAGGCGCCGATCCACCTCGCTGGCTTTCCGGTGGCTCCCGGAGTCCGCGCGGCGGTGATCCTGGAGCCTTTTGAGGTCTACGCCCCGGGCGCCCGAGTGTTGGTGGTCGACGCGGCTGGCGAGCGCGAGATTTTGCGTTCGCCCCACCTTCACTTCCTTGGCAATGTCGAGGGAGACTTCGCAACCCGTATCGGCCTATCGGTTGATCCCCAAACCGGCGGCATTACCGGGTTGATCTCCGGATCCAGCGGCGAGATCCAGCTGCTGCCGCCCAAAGCCAGCGCCTCACGTCATCGACTCGAACGCTCCGACGCGATGCTGGCGATCCACGGCATCAATCTCGACACCGACTGCGCCACCGACGAAATGCCCCTCCCCGACACCCTCGACGATCTCCTGGTGCGGGCGCCAGACGGTGTCGGCGGCAACCGCGGATCGGTCCCGACCCATTCCGCCACCATTGCGGTCGACACCGACGCCGAACTCCTCGACAAGAAGTTCAGCAACAACACCACCACCGCCGGGAACTATGTCGCGGATCTCATCACCCAGATGAACGTTGCCTACGAACGTGACGTCGGTTTGACCTTGCTGCTCGGCGACACCATCTTACGCACTGGCAGTCCGCCTTACGACAACGACCCCTACGACGTCGCAGGGTCGCCAGCCAGCAGTGCTCACCTCAACGAATTCGGCGGCTTCTGGGCCAGCACCATGGGTGGTGTGGATCGTGTCCTCGCCATGTTGCTGTCCGGCAAATCGAGCTCGAACAACTCCGCCTCCGGCATCGCCTGGGTCGACGGCTACTGCGAATTCCAGAGCTCAGGTGGCGGCTACAGCGTCAACCAGGTTTTCCTCGCCAGCTTTTCGTCCGCCACCCTCGTCGCCCACGAGCTTGGCCACAACTTCGGCTCCCCCCACACGCACTGCTACTCACCACCTGTCGACGAGTGTTACCGCGCTCAGCCTGGTTGTTATGCCGGCGCGGTCAGCTGCCCGGGCGGCCCCGGCACCACCATGAGCTATTGCAACTTCGGCGCCCCAAACGGCGCCGCCTGCGGCCAGAATCGCCTCGAGTTCCATCCCACCGTGGTGTCACTCTTCGATTCGTTCATCGCCAACCATGCCCCCGGTTGCATCAATGTACTCGGCACCGCGGAAATCTTCGCCGACGGTTTCGAGGACGGCGACACCAGAAACTGGCTGTAACCCGGGAGGGACGCGGTGTCGGCGGGCGGGGCGTGGAGGACGCTCCGCCCGCCGCCAGCACATTCGCGCCCACAAGCCGACAGCCTCTAGTTGGACCGCTCGACCCACTCGCTCCGGCTGCTGAGCCTCTTCGCGTGCGCGGTGATGGGAGGGGTGATTGGGACCATGGGGCGGCTTTTGCTGTGAAAGCGGTAGACAGCCCAAGGATTATTTCCGGCCACAAAAGACGCCTCTGGAACCATGGTCGCAAAACGTGTCACCCCTTGCTTGTCCTGGTACGTCGTCAGGGTGGTTCGAATCACGCCGTTCAAGGCGATAGCCAAGTCGATAGGTGGGCTTTCCTCACCCAACTCGACCGAACCGGTGAGGTACGCAGGAATAAAACCCGAGCTCGTGTCGACGTCTTTCAGGAGAGCTTCTTGATCCAATTGGACATCATCGAAACGTGAGAACATTTCGTCGTCTCGAGCGGTCGCAAGAGCGTCGACCACCTGCCGCCCGACCAGTCTCCTATGTGGGCCTAATCCAAGAATTTCGATCGAGCCCGTACCGACTCGATCGAGCTTCAGGCGTAGGTGCGTCGCCAAATCTCTCTCGAGCTCAGGTCGTCCCCTGTGCTCGATCGCAGACTCATCAGCACTTCCAGCGGCGAGCGAATAGCCTTCGAACTGCCAATCGATGTTCAAGTCTAAAACGTCGACGATCGTCGGGAGGATGTCAACGCTCTCGACGGCCCTGTCATCGATAGAACCTTCGCGCTGTCCCGGAAACTTGATGAATAGGGGGACATGGGCAGTGTCGGCATCCTTCAACGAACGCAGGGCGCCACCGGGTTCATAGGATTGACCATGATCGGCAGTAACAATGAGCAAGGAACGGTCGAGGATGCCGAGATCTTCGAGGCGGTCGAGCAACTGGCCGACGAGTTTGTCGGCCAACACAATCTGATGAGTCAGGCGCTGATACGCGAGACCAGCAAGGTACGGGTCGGGACCCCAGAAGGCTCTCCCTTGACGCGCTGCTCCTCTACCGAGGGCAGCCTGAAGCCTGAGCCGCTTGAAAGCCTTGTCCTCTGGGACGTATTTCTTCCCCGACGCGAGGTACAGAAAAGGCCCATGGGGTAGATCGAGGTGGAGGAACGACAAATTACGACTTGCCCGCCCGCCCAGGCCGTCGAGAAAAATCTCGAATTTTCTCACTCGATCGTATGAAGAGAGGTTCGCAGCGAGCTGATGGAACTCCTTCTCGAGCCTCGCTCGCCGCTTTCCCTTCGGCTCTTTGTCGCCGGCATCGCCGGCACGTTCACGCACTGTTCGCTCAAAAGAACCCCACTGGGAATCGATCGGCGGCAGCCAACTGGCGTAGCGCTGAGGAAACAGTAGGTGCAGCAATACGATCGTCGTATCCTTCACCAGCAATCCTAGCCTCGAGGGGAAAGCGAGCGCCCTGGTGGCGCCGCACAAGGCCTCTGGGCAAAGCCTCGTCAACGGCTCATAGGCATGGATATCACCCGCCGTCCCGAAGAGGGTGAAGAGATTCCGGGGATATTCCTCGAGCATTGGGAGCGTTCGGGGACGGGGGTACCGTCCGGTCAACAACGCGGGCAGCGCTTGTAGTGTGACTTGACTCACCGTCCGTGCTTGCCGAAACCAGACTGACCCAGCCTGCAGGCGGGCAAAGCCAGGGTAGCGTTTGGCATCGAGATTTTGATTCTCGTCCATCAGCGCCGTCACCGGCAGAAGATCGAGCACTAGGAAAACTACATGTGACCGCGGCGGCACTGAAAAGCCTGCCTCCTCCGCTAGCATATTTTTCGGAAAGGCGACCTTCGAGGCTGGGGTCGCGAAAACGAAATAGGCAGGAAAGACGAGGATCACTGGCGATAGGGCAGTCATGAAACGTGGGACTGCGCGCAGCTTTCGGTAGGACAGGGCGAAGAGGAGGCCGCAACCGACCGGGATCAACGTCGCGATCAACAAATCCCCCAACACCTTGATTGGCGGAAGCAGGATCATAGCGACCAGAACAATCTGCAGCACTGCGAACGTGACCGTGTAGCAAACGACTCCGAAGGCTCTGGAGAGAAGGAGCCCGCCAGCTAAAACCGCTGGTAACCCTAAGCTGAACACCAGGATCAGAGCCACCAAATCGACCGGCTTCGATCCTCGCGCGACAAAAAACTCCGCGTTCCGACCGAGCAGATCGTAGATTGGCTGAGCGATAGCAAGGCTGCTCAGCACGAAGACGTGAAGGGAACCGATCCCGAGCTTTCGGCAAAGGCTCGGCGCAGTGGGTGGTAATTCACCCTGCATGTTCAGTCAGGACACGGACATTCTTTGTCAGGAGGCAACCATGACGGGTCCAAGACATGAATCGCTTCCAATGAGATATCCAAGAGCCACATGTAGTGCATGGCATGGTGCTGGTCGAGGGCTTCCTTTGCGAAGTTCTTGAGCGAGCCGGTCTTCTCACTGTACACCTTGGCTTGCAACCGAGTCCCGCCCACGGCGTGGAAATAGCGGTGGCCGGCAATATCCTGAGCCAAGTCGACCAGGTGACGGCAGGCGAAGAGATTCTGGCACAGCGGCGCGCCGTCGCAAGGATAAAGCAACTTGACGCTTTCCAAGTCGTCGTGCTGAAACCCCTTGGGAATGAGGTCGAGGCAGTTGAAGTAACGTCCAGCGCCACCGAACAGCTTGCCATAAGCATCCGCGAAGGCTTGGTTGCCAGCGGTTGGCGCGGCGAATGTGTAGGGCACGACCTGCAGGTTGGGCCTCAGCTCGCGATCGCAGTAGACCGCCATGACCGTGGCCAGCATAGCGCCGAGGCTGTGTCCGGTGACGGTGAGCTGTGACCCCGGCAGGACACCTCGCAGAAACTCCAGCGCGGTTTTTCCACCGTCGCTGGCAGCGGTCAGGTTGTGCCAGCCGATCACCATTCCGTCGGAGATCTGGGCGCCCGGGAAGCCGTCCCAGGGCACATCGTGCAACCCCATGCTGTCGAGGAGATCTTCGAAGAGATTCCAAGGCTCCATCACGGTTCCCCGGATGACATAGGCGTACTTGCGCGCTGGTCCGGAGCCCGCAACCGGCCCCTCCGCAATGAAGCTGAGATTTTCCTCAACGGTGACCGGCCCCCAAACGATCCGCCACTCGTTTTTCGTCGGCAGGGTGGGGTTCTCCAGGACCTTTGCCATCGCCGCCCGTTGTTGATCCTGCGATCCCTTGACATCCAGATAGGAGATATTCGACAAGGTGATTGCGATTTGGGCGTCTTCGGGTACGGTCTTTGACTCTGCCATTGTGCGCTCCTTGTTGATCCCTCGGTGGCGAAAATTTCGAACCGTAACTTATCGCAACCTGGGGTGTGCCGAGAGGCCGTTCGTGGTGATCACTGAGTCTTACTTATGAACGCGCGGCGACAAAAAGCTTACGCACATCGGAAGGCAACAGGAACGGCACCACGGTGAGCAGAAAACGTGGAAGCCTGGCGAGCGTCCCCCCTGAGATGAGGCCGCGGAAGTAGATCGGCGAGACCTCCCAGGCAGAAACAACCAACTCTCCCTCCCCCATCACGGTATCGACCTTAATATCACCGATCGCGTGCACTCTGCCGTTGAGGCACGACACAATGCTCGTTGTGAAGTAGGCCCTCAACGTTTCCCGATCCGGGGTCGCGAAGCGAAACCCCGCAGGCCGATGCCGGAATTGCCTCGGTAGCTTCGTGATGACGTCCGCCAGCCCGCCTTTCGTCTGTTCTCGGTTCGTGAAAACCAGGCCGAACGGGGGCAGCGTAAACCGCACATCCCTCAGCATCATCCCCGTCGCCATCTCCAAATCGCCGATGTCGCATCCCAGGTAGTGAACAGATACCAACTCCTGGAGCTTCAGCCGATGCTCTGGACTGTCGATCGCCACACTGTCGGCTCTTGGCGTGTTCATGTCGGCCTCCTTGGATCGTAATCGGCCCGGCAGATGGATGCCCGGCGCCACCCTGACAGTGGCACAACCCTGGCAATGGCGCCACCCTGACAGTGGCCGGCCGCGCCCGCTGTGGCGGAGACCTCGAAACGAGGCCAGCTCGTGGAGGAGGTCCCTCTGATAGCCTTGTGTCTTCGGAGCCCATCTGTCCAACGCAGGTTGATGGGTTCATACCCGCTCGCCGATCGGTTCGGGCTCGAGGAGGACTGAGGATGACCGTTCAAAGGTTCCGTTCGATTGAAGATATGCCCAAACCCTGGCGGAATTCGGACGATCCGGGGAATCTCCAGGCCGTGATCGTTTCGAGGCTCTATACGATAAAGCGCAACTCTGGCTTGATCGTGAAAAGGCTCTACACGACAAAGTCTGCGACGGACTTAATCGTCGTATCGGCTGATGAGATCAAGCGGGCAGCCGTTCTCGAGCTTCGACCGAGACCGGCGAGGTTCGCGCCTGCCACCGGGATGGATGCCCGTGTTGACAAACATCCCGGCAACGACACGATCCCGGTTTGTGGCGCACTCAGGGCGTTCCTAAAGACCACTCCGAGGTGTCGCCGGTCTCGAAGCCACTCTCGAAGATTCCGCTGCCTTCCCCCATCTCGACATCGATACAGGCGTAGAACGCCTCCGGGCTGTCGTCTCGTTGCCAGACGTGGAAGATGAAATGGCGTCCGCTGCGAGCAGGTAAGGGACACACCATGCGATAGCCGTCGCCGACGCCCGGGATGGGCTCCAGGGTGACCGAGGTCAGATGACAGAACGGGTCGACCAGATCGTTGGGATTACCCGGCTCGTCGATCAGATCAAGATCTTCCCAAGTCACCGGCTGGAGTGGATCCCAACCCTCCCGAGTGATGAAGAACAGCATGTCCTGACTCGAATGGGGCGCCGTCGCGAAGTAGACAAACTCGAAGGCGCCATCACTCCTCGGATTGATCGTGGTGGTTCGCCAGTCGTCACGCGGCAGATCGAGCCCAGCGTAATCCGAGCCGCCGCCGCTGCACAGCTCACCGTCGGGAACAACCAGCTGGTGCTGCCCATTGGCCTCGGCTTGGCGCACCGCGTTCCAATCGTAGAGAAACTGCGGATTGCCAGCAAAAGCGACGGCAGCGGCGCAGGCAGGATCTTGTGGGTCTTCGGGATTGTCCTGGAAACGGCATTTGAAGATCCGGCTCTCCGGGGTGACCATCGTGCCATGGGCCCACACCGTCTCGGTCAGGACGAGGCAGCCCAGCGCTACCAAGATGCAAGGGGTGGTCAGGTGTCTCGAAGGACGGCTCGCGAGGTGTTGATTCGTGATCATGAGAGCTCCTTTGATAGATTCATAGCGAATTATCTATTCGAAAGACTCTAAGGGATAGTACCCACCCACCGTCGGCTGACGATGGGTGGGCAAGCTCTCGTTTCTTGTATCTTTCGGCGACCGACTCAGGCCATCATGCCGCCATCCACACGGAGTGTTTGGCCGGTCACGTAGGACGCCTGTGGCGAGGCCATGAACGCGATCGTCGCGGCAACTTCTTCCGCGGTTCCGGTGCGTTGCAGAGGCACAAACTGAACAAATCCAGACGGATCGCCACCGGTGGTGCGTTCGAGGAGATCGGTGTCGATGGGTCCCGGAGCGACGGTGTTGACGCGAATGCCCAACGCCGCCACTTCCATTGCAACCGATCGACTCAGTCCCTCGACCGCGTGCTTCGACGCAACGTAGGACGAAAACGTTGGAAAGCCCTTCAGGCCCGCCACCGATGTGGTGTTGATGATCACGCCACCACCACGCTTGGCGAGGGCTGGGATCTCGGCCCGCATCGAGTGCCACAGGCCAAAAAAGTTGACCTCCAAAACTCGGCGCGCATTGTCTTCGGTCTCGTCGACCAAAGGCGCCAGCCCGGCGCCTTCGATACCAGCATTGTTGAGGGCGATATCGAGACCGCCGAAGGTGGACACCGCGGCTGCGACGAGCGCCTCGACTTGATCTTTCTCGGTCACGTCGGCCTGCACGAAAACCGCCTTGCCGCCCTTCGCCTCGATCTCGTCGACCACGGCCTGGCCTCGGTCTTCACGCCGGGCTCCGATCGCGACGGCGGCGCCGAGCTCAGCGAGGGCCAAAGCCGAGGCCCGACCGATGCCCGAGTTTCCTCCGGTGATGACGGCAACTTTTCCTGCGAGGGTATTGTCTGACATGGATGACTCCCTTGTTTGTACTGATTGGTCAAAACTAGCGCCAAAGAAAAGCGACTCCACAGAGTCGCCTGTCCTGGCTCTTCGCTGCTTCGGGTCTAACCTGAGCTAGGTGGGTGCGATCAAAGCCATCGCCTGATCTGCGAGGATCCTCACTGCTTCGAGATCGCTCCCCGATCGGGAGTAGACCCGCATCCCCATGACGAACGACATCATCGCCTTGGCGGTTGCGGACGCGTCCAAAGCGCGGTTGATCTCTCCCGCTTCCTGGCCAGCTTGAATCAGCCGACGCAACACTTCTTCGTTGCGGGCGATCGCGGTCTTCACGATGGCTTGAGCCTTGGGATCGTCATGGGCCAACTCGAGAGCACAATTGATGATCATGCAGCCGCGATGACCCGTGGGACTGACACAATCTTCGTAGATCGCTTCGAAAAACGCCCGCAGGGAATCGACTGCCCCTGAGCGTCGTGCAAGCTGCTCGAACTCGTCAAGTCGAGTCTTGGCATATTGCTCCAAAGACCGCAGGTAGGCTTCGTGTTTGCTCCCGTAGGTGCTGTAGAAGCTCCCCTTCTGAATCCCCATCGCCGCCAATAGGGCACTCATCGACGTTGCTTCGTAGCCTTGCGACCAGAACGCCTGACCGGCCTTGGCCAAAGTCTCGTCAACGTCGAATTGTTTTTCCCACGGCATGATCTTCAGCTCCTTGCTCAACTCTCGGAACAGACTTTACCGAGTCTGTACCAATCGGTCAACACTTTTCTCGCCGATCTTAGAGCTGGACTCCACGGACTACTGGCAGGTGTCGAACATCGCGGTATCAGTGAGGGGCTCGAAGGATTGGCCGCCTCAATAGCTCAACGTTTGCTCAGCGCTTCAAGGGCGATGGCATCGGCCGGTGTGACGACGTTCTCCCAAGGCGGTCCCCACTTGAAGGTGGCCTCGATGGGTTTTCGCAGCCCATCGCTGGTGCCTTCTTGGCGTAGCGGGCGCTTCTTGTACTTGAATCGCAAGGCTGCGATCTGAGGCCTCCCAACCTCTAAGACTTCAATTGACGGGTCGCCGTAGATCAACGTATCGATCGCCAGCGACGTCGCAAGACCGGTATAACCACTGATGACGATAGTCGTGACCGGGTTCGATGTTTCCAAGGGTTGCGAGCAGACGACAACCGCACTCGCGTCACAGCCTTCTTTGGAAGACCGCAAGTAGGACTCTGTCGGGAGCCGATCCACAGGCACGAAGATTGATTGTCCAGTTTTTGACAGCTTGATTCTAAAACCGGTCTGGTTTCCGCCTTCGATCATCGCGGAAGCGCGGTATCGATGTTCCGGCTGCATCCCCAAAAAGTGTAACGGGACCTTGGCGACGTTCGAAGGTGAGCTATCGAAAGGCTCAGCTCCCCAAATCAACGAGAGTGCAATCTCAGTCGCCAAGCTGCACTTCGGAGAACCAATGAATACGCAATTGTAGTTGCGCATTTGAGTCGATATCTTTTCGATCAGCCACTCTTTTTCTTGCGCGAGAGTGTCCCCGGACAACGCCTCCACCAGCGGCTTCGAGTTGAGCTTCGAAAAGAATTCCCTGAGCTGTACTTCACCCTTTGCATCCCACGAACGATACTCCCGATGCACAATGACGTCCTGGCCCTCGAACGATTGCCAGAATGGGAGGGGGCGGACCTCGAAAATCCCTTTCGTAAACCCTTTTGAATGGGCGAACAGAGTCAGGTTATATAGGGCTTTTCGACTGAGTCTCCAGTCGGAGGTATCGAACCGAAGCTTGTCGATCGTCCGCTGATCAACTCGCGTCTCGCGCGCGAGGTCTGGCGCGTCGAGGTCAAGTTCATTCATGAGCTCCTGAATGAGACATACCACCTTCATTTTCACCTCCCAAGAGCTAATCGAGATCAAGGTGTGACGCTGCAAGAGCCGTCAACATCTGCTGTAACAATAGCTGCTAACACTAGTTTAGTCGCACCAAATTGTCAATATCCGTCTGCATCTGAACCGAAAGCAGCAGTAACTTCAAAGGACTCACCAGAGGACCTTGAGTCACTATCCTCCGATGTGTTCTGGTCATCAGCACAGGCTAACTCAGACTAGGAGGTGGAATGATGAGTATGCGTAGGAGCTTGTCAAGAATTGTTGTTCATAGTTTGCTCGCTCCGATTCTCGCTTGCCGTGTCCAGGGAGCCGCGGAGGCACAGCCCTCCGCTTATGTCCTCGGGGGGTTGAGCTTCAGTCCCTATATTGATGCAGATGAAGATCCGAGCCGGAGTGGTTCCCAGATCACGCCCGAGGAGCTCGAGGACCGCCTGGCGATAGTAACGCCCCACACCCAGTGGATTCGGACTTTCGGCTGTAACGCCGACCTGCGAGAGGCAGGGGCTCTGGCGCACAGCTATGGTGTGCAGGCGGCAATCGGCGCTTGGCTCGCCAGAGACCCGATCGAAAATCAGAAACAAATCGATTGCCTCATCGAGGAGGCGCTGGAGGGCAATGTCGATACGGCGGTGGTGGGTAGTGAGGTCCTGCTGCGCGGCGACCTTAGCGAAGCTCAACTGATCGCTCATATCGAGCAAGTCAAACAAGCCTTGCAGGCGGCCAACCTCGAGATCCCGGTCACTACCGGTGAGGTCTACGGCATCCTGTTAGCACACCCCACCGTCATCGCAGCGGTCGACGTCGTGTTTGCCAATTATTATCCCTATTGGGAGGGGCGCCCGGTAGAGCTCGCCGTAGCCTATGTTCACCGGTGGCACCAAGATCTGGTAGCGGCGGCCGGCGGCAAAGAGGTGGTGGTCTCCGAGACCGGGTGGCCAAGTTGCGGTAACCAGCTTGGCCAAGCAATACCCTCGGCCGAGAATGCCGCCTATTACTTTCTCAACTTCGTATCCTGGGCGCGTGCGAACAACGTCCAATACCTATACTTCGAGACTTTCGACGAGCCGTGGAAAGCGCGGTTCGAAGGGCCCCAAGGGGCATGTTGGGGAGTCTGGGACCGAACGGGTGTACTCAAAGACGGCATGGCGGCTGTACTTGACGACAAGACCCTTCCCGACAACTGGAGCCAACCCCTACCCGACGAGCCCCTGATCGATTTCCGTGGGCTTCCAACCATCACCGAGACCAACATCTCAAGCTTTCTGGTCACTGGTTTTGCGGATCCGGCTCACTTCGTTCTATTGAATGGATCACCGCTGCCGGCGGACGCGATCGACTCCGGCGGCAGTTTCGCGCTGGCTTCGACGCTGGCTCCAGGTACAAATGATCTCCTGTTGAGAGTCGAAACAGCGGCAGGAGTGGAGGTCTGGAGTGCAACCAAGACCGTCATCTACGATCCAAACTTCTCGACCCTGAGTCGGCGCCTGGTGTACGTCGACGTCGTCAACGTGGACAGTGACGTGCCCACCCTTTCAGGAACCATCGTGATCGACCTCGACCACAACAACATCTTGGGCATCCTCGAGGATCAACATGTCCGGGGGATCTCGCCCGATGGCAACGAAATCTACCTCGCAGACAATACGGTGCTCGATACCGCCTTCCACCAAGTGTCGAGGACACTGCCATTCACTCAAACGCTGCTGAGCGAGGGCTTCTTCGTTTCACCGGATGGCAGCCGGCTGTATGCCCGGGCCGAGATCGCCGACGTCACAACAAGCCAATTGCTACCGGTTGGACCCGATGCCGAGTCCATCTTGATGACGGGTTCGTGGGCAAGTGCGCCGGTACCTGGAGATCCAACGATGCCCCTGGCGTCAGACGTCATCTACTGCTGCAATGACATGAAAGAGCTCGATGGGACAACGCTAGCCGAGCTTCGTCGTCGGGGGACTCTATCCGACATCGAAACCGACATCACAATCACTCCCGACGAGAGCGCGGTGCTCCTAGCGAGCTACAGCTTCAGCACGGGCCGGGTACGTGTCTACTCACGCGATGATCTCAGCTCTCTGATCGCCACCGTATCTGGCCTGGGAGACTTCGTCGGTGAGATGGGATTTTCGACCGAAGGCCATCGCCTGATCGTCGGCAGTGCGGGGCGTCCCGATATACCGAGCGACGGCCGGGTTTCAGTGATCGATCTCGATACCTGGCAGATCCTGTTTCAGGTGAACATCCCGTTGAGCGACAATCTCGTGGTCTCCGAACGCAACGAGGTCATCGTTTCCTCCGGTGAGAACGACATCTTGCGGAGGATCGGAGTCCAGGTACTCGTGCTCGAGCCGGGTGACTCTCTGGTGCGATCCAAAACGTTCTTCCTGGGTGTTCATCGACATATTCAGACAACGGGTAAGCCGAAGAACGACCGGATCCGAAAGCTCGTCCTCAAACCGGTGGTCGAGTCGCATCCGTTGACCGTCAACAAGGTCGGAACCGGCGACGGCCGGGTGACCAGTGAGCCACCCGGAATCGATTGCGGCTCGACCTGTAGCGAAAGCTACGATCTAGGAACGATCGTGGCGCTCACCGCAATCGCCAACGCGGGCTCTCGCTTCGAAGGCTGGAGTGGAGGTTGTACTCCCGATGGCCTGGTGATGATGAGAAGGGACCGTTCCTGCGAGGCGACCTTCACAACCATTACCAGCGACCGCATCGGTGTCTATCGCCCTTCCAACCGCCTCTTCCTGCTGGACGTCAACGGCAGCGGCAACTGGACGCCCCCCGCTGACACCGCCTTCCTATTCGGGGAGAGCGGTGACCTTCCGATCATCGGTGACTGGAACGGCGACGGCGACGACGACATCGGCGTCTATCGACCGTCCGATCGCCGGTTCCTGCTCGACTCAGACGAAAACGGTGCCTGGAATCCCCCCGCCGACGCTGAGTTTCAGTTTGGTGTGATCGATGACGTCCCGATCATCGGCGATTGGAACGGCGACGGCGACGACGACATCGGCGTCTACCGACCGTCCAGCCGCCTGTTTCTGCTCGACCTCGACGAAAGCGGCACCTGGTCCCCGGCCACCGACCAGGCCTTTCTGATGGGGCTGATCGGTGACATCCCGATCATAGGCGACTGGAACGGCGACGGAGACGACAACATCGGCATCTATCGCCCGTCCAATCGCGTTTTCCTGCTCGACTACGACGAAGGCGGCACGTGGACCCCAGCCACCGACCGCGGATACCTGATGGGCCTCATTGGCGACACCCCGTTGATCGGCGACTGGAACGACGACGGTGACGACAACATCGGCGTCCATCGACCATCCAACCGAGTCTTCGTACTCGACTACGACGAGGGCGGCACTTGGACCCCCGCTACCGACCTTGGATACAGCTTCGGATTGGACGGTGACAAACCGCTGGCCGGTAATTGGTAACGTGCCTGCCTGAGTTGGCGCCGACCACATATCTGAGGGGAACCAGTACCGTATCGCCTCCGAGGCTCTTCGCGTGCATCGCATTCCTAAAGCGATCAATTGGTTAGGTATCTATCGCTTACGTAGGCGGAACCGCCTTACGGTCGTCCTCCACCGTATCGATTCCGCCCTCCAGTGTTGGGCCTTGGCGGCCACCAGAATCTTCTAAGAGACGGCCTAGTGCCTTTCGATCGTTATTGTCATTCCGACAATAACGACCCA
>JAJCXQ010000827.1 GCA_029263355.1 Acidobacteriota bacterium
ACCTTAAACCGTTTCACGTGAAAACTTACGCCAATTTTGGCGACTCCTCATAGAAAAATCAATACGAACGCAAACCTCAAGATGAAGTGGTCGAGAGATCCTTCGACCGCAATATCTGGGATTCGCTGGCGAGAGCGGTGACCCGTGGCAAACGGATCTGAAATAGGCTACCGACCCCTGGTGTGCTCTCTAGGCAGACGCTGCCATCGTGGGCAGCCGCGATGTGTTTGACGATTGCGAGACCCAGGCCCGTCCCCCCGATCTCCCGCGAACGCGCCTTGTCGACCCGGTAAAAACGCTCGAAGATACGCTCCTGATGACGGAGCGCAATCCCAACGCCGCGGTCTTCGACTTCGATCAACACCTGTTCACCGCTGCCGACGACCCGGACGACGATCGTCTCGCTCTGGGCGTACTTGATCGCGTTGTTGATCAGGTTGCCGACCGCCTGCCGCAGCGCCTCCGCATCACCCGCGATCAACATCGCCTCGTCGGGGAGGTCGGTCTCGATCGCAGACGCGTTTATCGCCCCTGAATTCTGGATCTCGCGGACCGTCTCGCGGACCGTCTCCCGGACATCGATCGGCTCGAATTCCAGGGCTTTGTACTCCGATTCCAAACGTGACAACGAGAGCAGATCATTGACGAGAATCGACATCCGCTCGGCTTGGTTACGAACCTTGCCGAGAAACCGAGACCTAGTTTCAGAGGCCATGTCGTCCTCGTCGAGCACCGTCTCGACCAAGGCTCGGATCGCGGTCACCGGCGTCTTGAGCTCGTGCGAGACATTACCCAGGAAATCGCGTCGCATGGTTTCGAGTCGACGTAGCTGCGTCACATCGTCGAGCACTACGACGACGCCAGTGATCTCACCATCACCAGAGTCCAGAGGTGAGGCGTGGAGATCCAGGATACGGTCCGGCGAGCCCGGCATGCGGACCACACGATGGACAACTTCTTCTCGGCGCAGGGCTTCGGAAACGGCCTCGGAGACCTCCCGCACCCGAATCGTCTCCCAGATCGGCTGCCCGAGGGCGCTTTCGGGTTCGATCCTGAGCATGCTGCCAGCGGCCGCATTCATGTGGACAACACGCTCGTTGCGGTCCGCGGCGACAACCCCCTCGACCATGCTGGAAAGAATCGCCGTGAGCTTACGACGATCAGCATTGATCGTTGCGATCGACGTCTGCTGCTGGCGACTCATGACGTTGAACGCCCGCGCCAGGGTACCCAACTCATCGTTGGATCCGATCTCGACTTGCTTCTCGTAGTTGCCGGCGGCGATCGAGTCTGCGGCAACAGCCATCGACAACACCGGACGAGTGACCCGACGCGCCAGCAGAAAACCGAGGCCGAGGGCGATCACCGCCGCCACCACCGCGCCCGCCAATACGGCGCGGCGCAGCTCCGCCAACCGGCTGGTAATCGAATCCAAGGGCAGCGACGTACGAACCCACCCGCGCTCGCTGCCAGCATCGAACGGCATCGCCAGGTAACGCAACCGCTGTCCCACGGTCGCGCTGAAACGGGTTGCGGTTCCCACCGGCGCCGTCTTGGTTTGCAATACCTCGGGACGATCCCTGTGGTTGGTGGTCAAGCTCGGATTCTTGTCGGAGTCGGCGAGTACGCGGCCATCCACGTTGATGATGGTGAACCGCGTACCAACTCTTTGGCCCATCTCCTGAATCCGCCGCTGTAGGTCACCTTCGCCAGCGGACCCCACCGCATGGGTGGCGATATCGCGCAGCAGGACCGCCTCGGCCTCGAGCCGGCGATCGGTATCGGCCACCGTCCGCCGCGCGATCTGTAACGCCACCAAACCACCGACGATGCCGGTCGTCAAGAGGATGAGTAGAACGTAACCGAGGTAGAACTTCCACAGCAGGCGCGAGCGGAACATCGGCGACTAATCCCCCTCTTCGTCTCTGAACTTGTAGCCGACCCCGCGGATGGTATCCAGGATATCCCGATGCTCACCGAGCTTCTTCCGGATCGAACGCACATGGACGTCGATGTTGCGGTCGATCACTGCCGCACCGTCGCCGATCACCCGGGTGACCAGCAGATCCCGCGTGAAAACGCGCCCAGGATGGGATGCCAGCAGGTGCAACATGCGAAATTCGGTTGGGGTCAGGACCAAGGACTGGCCGTCGATCTTGGCTTCGTGGCGGGCGGAATCGACCACCAACTTTCCCCGCACCACCCGACCGTTGCCCGCTTCGCTATCGCGAAAAGCCCCCCGCCGCAGCACCGCCCGCACCCGTGCGATCAGCTCTTTGGGTTTGAAAGGTTTGGTCACATAGTCGTCGGCGCCGACCCCGAGGCCAAGGACAATGTCGCTCTCGTCACCTTTGGCGCTGACCATGATGATGGGAATCTTCTGGGTCACCGGATCCATTTTGAGCTGCCGGCATACCTCGAGCCCGTCGATACCCGGCAACAGAAGATCGAGCAGCACCAAATCCGGCGCCTCACGGATCACCGTCTCGAGGCCGGCGTCACCACTGGTCGCGGTGATGACCCGAAAACCTTCACGTTCGAGGTTGTATTCGATCGCCTCGAGAATGTCGGGTTCGTCCTCAATGACGACAATTCTGCGTTGCGACATAATCATGACTCCTCGAGCTTGGTTAGATCCCATCCAAGAACGGGCTGGAGCTCGGTCGGCCCTGTCGGTTGCGCGCCCAGCTCCGTAACTCGCCCTAGCTCTTTCATGTTTCTCAAGCCCTTTATTTACAGAGCTTTGTAGAACCTACGGAATATCCTCATGCTCAAACATACTCGCTGCGTGCTCGCTCAACAGGGCCTCTCTTCCAAGAGATCACCATGACGTCTGGTGGCGCACCACCTCACCATCCACCATGAACACTACATCTTCGGCGATGTTTGTGGCCAGGTCTGCCATACGCTCCAAATACCGTGAAACCGACAACAGCTGAATGTACAAGTCGATCTTGTCGGGCTGGTCCCGAAAACGACCCCCAAAGAATCCGTAAAGCTCCTTGTGTTGCTGATCGACAATCTCGTCATCGACAACAACCTGGCGAGCGAGGTCAGTATCCCCGTGAACGAATGCGGTCAGGCTGTCACGCAACATGGCTCGCACAACAACAGCCATATTTTCAATCTCACTCGGGATTTCGACCGGTTCATTTTCCGCCAGGTAGAGCGCGCGACCGGCGAGATTACCGGCGAGATCACCCACCCGTTCGAGATCGTTGTTGGCTTTCAGCGCCGCTACGACAAAACGTAGATCCGCCGCTACCGGCTGATGCAGGGCGAGCAACTTGAGACAATCTTCCTCTACCTGAACTTCTTTGTCGTCAACTTCAGTATCCCCGTCAATAACCTCCTTGGCCAAGTCACCGCGACGATCGACCAGGGATAAGACGGCTTTGTGGGTGGCGTCTTCCACCATTGAACCCACAAGGAGGAGCTCCTTCTTCAACTTTTCTAGATCGCGGAGCAAGTGTTTGGCCATGGTCGGTCTCTCTTGGTGGAAGCCACAGGTGGATCAGCCGAAACGACCGGTGATGTAGTCTTC
>JAJCXQ010000828.1 GCA_029263355.1 Acidobacteriota bacterium
ATTTCCATCCTCCAAGGTGGGTTCAAAATATAGTCTTGCCTCAATATGAATTTATAACATACCGAAGGTGCTTCTACGAGTCTCCGGCAAGTGTTAGCATCTCGAGTGTTAGCTCTTAGACCTGTCTAATCTCGCCGAGTGTCGTCCGGCACCTTGTTCCTTCGACGCTTTCATGCCGGAACTTGGCGCGCCCACAGACCACAGGCGCAATCATCGCCCCCCCTTGGAGGACTTCCGCCATGAAACAGCCTCTTCGCGTAGCCGTTACCGGCGCGGCCGGACAGATCGGATATTCGCTCACCTTTCGTATCGCTTCGGGCCAGCTGCTCGGACCGGACCAGCCCGTCAGCCTACATCTGCTCGAGATAACACCTGCGCTCGGAGCACTCGAAGGTGTCGTCATGGAGCTGAGAGATTGCGCCTTTCCGCTACTTCACGACATTGTCACCTCGGACAATGCCGACGAGGCCTTCTCCGGTGCCGACATTGCGCTATTGGTCGGCGCAAGGCCGCGGGGACCGGGAATGGAACGCAAAGATCTGCTGTCCGCCAATGCTGCGATCTTTTCGGTTCAGGGCAAAGCTCTGAATGATCATGCCAGCTCCGATGTTCGCGTTCTCGTCGTCGGCAATCCGGCAAACACCAATGCCTTGATCGCCAGCGCCAATGCACCCAAGCTCGACCCGCGACAGTTCACCGCAATGACCCGGCTCGATCACAATCGAGCGATCTCTCAACTCGCTGCAAAGACCGGAACCCACTCGACCGCAGTTCGCAGAATGACCATTTGGGGTAATCATTCCGCGACCCAATATCCGGACCTGAATCACAGCACCATCGACGGGCAAGCGGCCAACGGGCTGGTAGACCAGACTTGGGTGCGAGATACGTTTATCCCGACCGTGCAGAAACGCGGAGCAGCAATCATCAAAGCTCGCGGCGCTTCCTCAGCCGCATCAGCCGCATCTGCCGCGATCGATCACGTCCGAACTTGGATGCAAGGCTCACCGGAAGGTGATTGGGTCAGCATGGCCATCCCATCCGACGGCAGCTACGGGGTCCGTGAGGGTGTCTACTATTCCTACCCCGTGACGTGCACGGACGGACAATACAAGATCGTCCAGGGACTCGACATCGACGCTTTCAGCCAAGAGAAGATGACAGCCACCGAAGCCGAGTTGTTCGAGGAACGAAAGGGTGTTGCCGACCTACTGTAGTTGAGTCATTGCTCGAAGCTCGGGATGCGAAATACTCTCGCTGGACCGGACTTGGACGCGAACCGATCATAGATTCGCGCAAAGGCGCCGAGTTCGTACAACGCTTCATGATAATCCTCGTGACTGGACGGCCTCGCTGTTCCGAACGCGCGAACGACTGCGACCACAGCCATCACCATCCCGAGCTCCGGCGAGTTTTCCAACAAGCAGAGATCGCAAATCGGTACATCCTCAGCAAAACCTGTCGGTCCGGCTGCGGAAAAACGGGTTCGGCATCGGCCACAACGCGCCTGCCCTGCCGGCTCTGGGATGCGAATCGAGAACTCACCCGCTGCGAGCTCATCTTGCCAGGGCCAACGAACGGTCGGCTCGCTCTCGACCTCGTAAGCCGACGCAGGCTCCCGAATGACCATGTCGTCATCCCTGGAAAAATAGCCTGCGGTAGAGATTGCCCGGTCGCCGATGTACGACTCGTTGACCGGTGCTGCAAACCTGAATTGCCCCTGTTTCATGCCCACGCCTCCAATGAATCTCGTTGGGTTGCCTGATCTCGCCTCGATGACACGAACTTGCTCTCACCTCTCCTCAGAGCCTTTTCCGCCCTCGAGCGCATTTGGACAAGAGCGGCACTAAGGCGTAACAAAAGTAGTATTCCAAAGTCCGTCTATTATTTCAATACTTCCTGCTAAGATTGTCGTCAAATACATGAAAAACGGTCCTGCCATCGACAACGCCAGCTTGCAGCAGCGCCGAGACGGCGCCGTTGACCGGCTGCGCGAACAGCTTCGTCAGGAGATCCAAGCGAGTCATCTCACCCAGCGGGCAGTCGAAGAAGCCAATGGTTTCACCCGGGGATATCTGAGCCAGGTGCTGAAAGGCCATGTAACGCTGACAACACGTCATCTATTCGGCATTGTGTTTGCCCTCGGCATCTCCCCTGAGTCCTTCTTTCGCCGGCTCTTCGGCTATCCCTCACCGTCTTCTGAACAGCCCCTCAGCGAAATTCGTGAACGGATGGTCCGTTACGATGCAGCGCTCAGGCAACTCGAGGAAAAGGGCGTCTTGGCTCCTTACCCGGAAATCCGGGAGAAGTCGGACCCGGAGCACGAGATTTGACTGAAGCGCCGGATTGACGACTGTGCTCTAACGAGGAAATCGCGCCCCGATAAAGCCAATCCGGCGTTCCAATCTCCAATTTGGCATGCCGCACGCCCAAGAATACGTGGAGCTGTGCTCAGCAAGCGTCTCTAAAACCTGCTTTATTGGCCGATTCACCCCCAGCATGTCCGCTTAGTCATGTTGGCACGGCGCTTGCTTCTAGAAGAATTTGTTCTCACATTCCTCCTCCTCAGATCAACGCCGGGCTTCGGGGCCCGGCGTTGGCCTTTCTGGGCAAAAATCAGACTGCCACTGATTCAGACGCCACTGATTCAGACGCCACTGAGTCAGACGCCACTGATTCAAACGAACAGAGTGCTGTCACAGTCAAGGCCGGCCAGGATCTGTTTTTCGCGATTCGGTTATACTCGACGTTCCTCCACCACCGTCCTGCTTCTCGACAGTCACCGATGAGGAAACGCTCGCGCAGACGACGCCCCAAGAGGTCGGGCCAACAGCACGACGATCAACGCGGCCAAAAGCTCAGCAAACAAGTGCAAGAGCTTTACCCATCGCAGGGTGCGGCGCGGCGGTCTGCTGGAACGCACAGCGATGCCTCCGTCGTCGTTCCTGCCGATGGCCGCGAAGGTGCTGGCGAGGAGTCAGATTGGGCAAACAACTTGGAGGAAGCTCTGCTAGAGCCGGCGCCTCCTCGTGCGCGTGGACGCCGGCGTCTGAGCTCGAAAACAGCACCTCTCGAGGATCAGCCTTCACCCCTGATCGGTCCTGAGCTTCAAGGGCGAGTGGTTGCGATCTCTTCTGGCGCCTGCACCGTAGAAGGTGATGACGTCGGCGGTGATGGCGACGGCGGTGAGGGTGACCGCGATGTGTACGACTGTGTTCTGCCGTCGGACTTGGCGCGCGACCAGAGGGCCACGATCGCGATCGGTGATCGGGTCACGTTCGGTCGCCATGGCCCCAAAGCCTATCGGCTGAGTCAGGTTCTGCCTCGACGCTCGACC
Organism: Acidobacteriota bacterium; assembly: GCA_029263355.1. Classification (GTDB taxonomy): domain Bacteria; phylum Acidobacteriota; class Thermoanaerobaculia; order Multivoradales; family J023; genus JAAELT01. Next base: position 3,338 of record JAJCXQ010000828.1, read on the forward strand.
CTCTCCCGGCCGGACCCCCTCAACCCGCACCGCGAGCGAGTGATCGCAGCCAATATCGACATCGCGATTCACGTCGCGTCGGTCGTCGAACCACCGTTGCGGCCGGCTCTCATCGACCGCTATTTGATCGCCATCGAACGCGGTGGCGCGGCGGCCGCGGTGTGTGTCAACAAGGTGGACCTGTTCGAGAATATCGACGAGCGTCGGAAGGGGCTCGACGTCGTGTTGGCCTATCGTGACTTGGGCGTTGACGTTCTGCCCTGTTCGGCACAGACCGGCGAAGGGCTAGCGGAATTGCGGTCTTTGCTAACTGGACGCACCGCCGTACTGGTCGGCCACAGTGGAGTCGGCAAGTCTTCGCTATTGAACGCACTCAGTCCTCATCTCGACGCTGCCACGGGTCGTGTGAGCGAAGCTCACGGCCGAGGCCAACACACGACAACCCGATCAAATCTTTATCACCTCGATGGTGGTATCGAGATCATCGACACTCCTGGCATCCGCGAATTCGGATTATGGAAGCTAACCACCGCCCAAGTCCGGGCGTACTTCGCAGACTTCGAGCCCTTTGCCGAGGCTTGCCGCTTCGCCAACTGCGGCCACACCCACGAGCCCAGCTGCGCTGTCCGCTCCGCGATCGGCACCGGCGATATCTCTGCGGCGCGTTATCAAACCTACCTGCGGATCCTCGACTCCCTCGACCCCTCACCTCACGCTTGACCGCAACACAGCAAGCGGCTGGCTTTGGCGACACCGGATACGGTAGATTCTTTAAATGCACGAGACAGAAAAAGGTTCGATTGCGCTGGTCGATGACGAGGAGAACATTCGCGAGACGGTGAGTTTTGCGCTACGCCGCGAGGGCTATCGAGTCGACACCTACGCCGACGGCTTAGCGGCTTGGGAGAGAGTGGAGGAAGAGCTTCCAGACGTGGCCGTGCTCGACATCTCGATGCCAAGAATGGACGGCCTCGAGCTCTGCCGACGTTTGCGCACGCTATCTGAGAGCCTCCCGATCATCTTTCTGACCTCTCGCGACGAAGAGTTCGATCGGGTGCTCGGCCTCGAGTTGGGAGCCGACGACTATCTCTGCAAGCCCTTCTCTATGCGCGAGTTGATCGCGCGGGTGAAGGTGCTTTTCCGACGCCTGGCCCTCAACCGGCAGCCTTCTGACTCCTCCGAGGAGAAGGTACTCGAGGTTGACGAGCTTCGACTCGACCTGCGCCGTTACACCGCTCACTGGCAGAGCCGTGCGATTCCGCTCACGGTCACCGAATTCATGATCCTCCACGCTCTTGTCCGACGCCCAGGCCACGTCAAGACCCGCCAGCAACTGATGCAGGAGGGTTATCCCCACGACGCTTACATCTCTGATCGTACGATCGACAGCCACATCAAGCGACTACGCCGCAAGATGGTCGAAATCGACCCTGACTTCACAGGTATCGAAACGGTTTACGGTCTCGGCTATCGTTACCAACTGGACTGATGCGAGCCGTTCTCCGATTTCTCTCTCGTATCTCGATCCGGCTCCTCGCCTTCAATCTGCTGCTTGTCTTTCTGCCGGTCGTCGGGATTCTGTCGCTCCAGACCTACGAGCTCGAGCTACGCGAACAACAGGAGCGTTCGATGGTTCAACAGGGGCGGCTGTTGGCCGCCGCCTTGGCCGGGCGAGGCCCAATCGAGGCAGACGAAGCTGGACGCATTCTCGACAACATGAACCGTCGGTTCGAAGCCCGACTACGGGTGATCGACAACAACCTCAACTTGTTGGCCGACTCCAGCCGGCTCGGCCCACAGAAGGCCGATCAGCCCGATACCATCAAAGAAGAGGCGGCAGGACGCCAGAGTCCTACTTACCGTTTGGGCTCGTTTCTCTATCGAGTATTCGCTCGCGTGTTCCTGCCACCTGAGCCCCCGCTTCAGGACACCGACCTCTACGCGACGGCCAAGCGCCTTGACGGTTACGAGATCCAGGCAGCCCTCGCCGGGCGCTACGGCGCCGCTACTCGGCTCTCACCGTCCACCCGCTCGGTGACGCTTTACAGCGCTATCCCCATCCGCAGTGGCGAGGACGTTGTAGGAGCGGTATTGATCTCCAAGTCGACCTTCCAAATCTTGAGTGCCCTCTACGAGCTCAGACTCAGTACGTTCAAGGCGGTCCTGGCGTCGGTCGCCGCTGCTATCGTACTCAGTTTGCTGGTCTCGACGACCATCGCGCGTCCACTGCAACACTTACGGCGCGAGTCTCAGGCTTTGCTCGATCGCCGCGGACGCCTCAAGAGGCGCTTCAAAGGCTCGAAGCAACTCGACGAGATCGGCGACTTGAGTCGAGCTCTGGCCGAGCTCACCCGACGCCTCGAGAGCCATATTCGTTTCATCGAGTCGTTCGCCTCCGATGTGTCTCACGAGTTCAAGAACCCGCTGGCGTCTATTCGTAATGCTACCGAGCTGCTGGGAGACGTCGAGGACCCTGCTGAGAGGCAACGATTCATCGCGATGTCGCTACGCGACATTGCGCGACTCGAACATTTGCTTTCGGGGGTGCGCGATATTACTCGCATTGATGCCGAGATCGACGATCAGCCGGTGGAAGCCGTCGCGATCAAGACGTTGATACAGGGCTTGATCGAGCGTTATGAAATGATGCCGCAGAATCGCGTCAGCTATCGGTTGACCGCTTCGGAAGAAGAACTCACGGTAGAAGGTGACCCCGAGCGCCTGGCCCAAGTTTTCGAGAACTTGCTCGACAACGCGGTCAGCTTCTCCCCGCCGGATGGCAACATCCACATCACCCTGGAGTCCAGGGATACCGACATCGTCGTCAGCGTCCTCGACCAAGGCCCAGGCATTCCTGACGAACACCTCGACCGGATCTTCCTGAGATTCTTTTCTTATCGCCAGAACGGAACCGGCAGAGATGGCCATACCGGCCTCGGCTTGGCGATCGTCAAGGCCATCGTGGAGAGCTACGGTGGCCAAGTCTGCGCGCTCAATCCTGCGACTGGCGGGACGCTTGTCGAAACCCTCTTGCCGCAGCGTCGCTAACTAGTTCCCGTCCAGGAACGCATCGAGGGCTTGGTCGACCTCGTGGGCTGCGCAGCAGCTCCGAACTCGCCGGTCCTCTTGCGAGACGCATAAGTCTATGTATTACAACTCGATACGAGAAGCCAAGAATCGTTTAGCTCAAACACGCTCGCTGCTTGCTCGCTCCACGAGCTCTCCCTCACTGGGCCGAAAACGGCAAAACTGGACGAGAACTAGCCCCATCCAACAACGCTCGGGAGCGCTGTTGGATGGTCCGAGTTTGGCTCGCGATCAGAACTTATAAGCCAGGCCGACCTCGACTCCGAGCGGATCGATGTCGATGTCGACTCCGTTGACCTCAGCCGACAGGTCCATATACCGGGCTCCGAAATGTGCTGCCCAGTCGCCAGCGCCAAACGGCACGTCGAGACCAAGTTGTGCTCCGATCACGGTATCGGTATCGAAGTCACGACGCTGGGTCTCACCGAGCACATTGAAGCTGACGTCGCCGAGATCGGCAAAGCCGATGAACGGGCCGATGTAGAGATCCACCTTCTTACCAGGAGTAAGGTGGAAATTCGGACCGATCACAACGGACAGTAGGTCAGCGTCCGCATTTCCCTCGGCCCAATCGGAACCGATGTCGAAAAACAGCTTCGAGTCGAGCACTGCGTAGAGAATGCTTGCTTCGAGGCCGACGCGATCATTGAAGTGGTACTCCAGTCCAGCGCCTACACCCTGCCCTTTGTCGAGCGTGAGCACCGAGCGCTCTGAGGCGCCATCCGGTCGGATCCGATCTTGCGCCAGGGTAATGTCGTCTGGATCGAGGGCCAGGCCGAAGAATCGCGCCGTCCAAGCCGGCTTGACGGTGACCGTGGTCTCAGCAGTGGCGTTCTTGGTGCACACCTTCGGCCAATCGTTGCCAGCTTTGTCCTTGCCTTCGCAGCTCACCGCACTGCCCTTGAGCTGGTAGGTGCCGGTTTTGCGGAAGGAGATCGTGCCCGACTCGGTCAGTTCGCTGATCATCTCCTCGCCGGATTTTGCATCAACTGCCGCGCCATCCTTCTCGAAAGTCACCTTCGCCGAATCATAGGTCCCCGAGATATCTACCTGGATGTCCTCGCCACGCTTGACCTCGATCGGCTCAGCGGTGACGTTCAAAGACACCTGACAATCCGCCACATCGACAGTGGCCGTTTCAGAGCAGGTATCGGTCTCGGTTTTCGTCTTTTCCTCGGACCCGATATAGGCCAAGTTGAGGCACGCCTTCGGAACCATGAAGGTGTAGGTGGTCACCTTCCGAGTGCCAGTCTCCTCGGCATTGGCGGTGAAGGTGTATTTGCCCCCGGCGTTGACCTTCCCGCTCCAGTCGGTCTTGCCGCCCGAGATGATCGACGACTTGGCGCCGCCAGGGCCGTTCATCTCGACATTGACCCCTTTCGAGCTGCCACCGGCATTGACCATGACCGGATCTTCGACGCAGGCCCCGCCCGACGCCGTCAGCGCACACTTCGCCACCGGCGGGAAGTTGTCATCGACCGTCTCGGTGACTTGGATCTCGTATCCCCAGTACTCCTTGCGCGCCGAAAAACACATCGGCCCTAGAGTGGTCGCACCGCTGCGTTTGCGGAACGTCATCCACTCGAAAACTTCACCACGCTCCAGCTTGCGCTCAGAAAGGCCGTTGCCGCTGGCGACCGCGGCGTAGAGGGCATCGGTCAGATGGCCAACACCTTTCTCGACCATGATCGCCTCGACCTCGGTCCGATGCTCTTCGAGTTGGTCACGAAGGTCTGCCGGAGAAGCGATCGGACCTTTGTAGAATGCGGTACGCCCGCCCAGTTTGCCAATCCGCTGTTTCTTGTCGAAACCCTCACACACTGTCTCCTGTGCCGAGGCGTCGGGCACTGCCGACAGGCAACCCACGGCGAGTAGAGACAGCGCCAAGAATCTTAGGGAGGTTTTATAGAACATCGTAGAACTCCTCTACACGGGTGTAAATCCTAATTAGCTCGCCCGGTGGGCGTGCATCGCCAAAACAATACCGAACATGCCTCATCGTAGCATCAATCCTCGATTCGAAACACCACCCCATGAGGTCGGAAACGGCCGCTACGAGTCTGGCGTCCCCAGTTCATTGAGCAACTCGCGGAGCAGTGAGTAGAACTTGCCAGTCGAGGAAATTCGAGCTTTCTCGTCCGGCGAGTGGGCGTTGCGAATCTCGGGTCCAATCGAGACCGCATCCAGGCCCGGAATCTTCTGCGTAAGAATGCCGCATTCCAGCCCGGCGTGGACAGCCTTGATGTGCGGTGACTCGTCGAACAACCGTTCGTAAACCGCCACCGTCCGTTGGACGACGGGTGAGTCCGGGTCTGGCTTCCAACCCGGGTACCCCGCTTCCTCCACCACCTCGCCACCCGCCAGAACAAAAAGTGATCTCAGGGTTTGCAGCGTGCCGGTCAAAGCGGGCGTCACCGAAGACCGTAAGGAGCAGAGGACCGTTACAGCCTGCGACTCCGTCGACACCACTGCAAAGTTATTGGAGGTCTCGACCAAGCCAGCAACTTCCCGCGACATGGTCAAAACCCCGTGCGGTACCGCTGCGATCAACCGCAAGATTCGATTTCGATCCTGCGACGAAATAGGTCCAACCCCACCCTCTTGGTCAGGCGATACCTGGAACGCAATCGCCAAGTCGGGATCGATCGTAGCAAACTCAGCGGCGAGCTCCTGCCGCAACGTGTCGGCAAGCTCTTCCAGGCGCTGCCGTGCTGCGGGCTCCAGAGCGAGCTGGACGAAGCACTCGCGAGCGATGGCGTTACGTTTGGAGCCGCCGGCAAACGAGATCAGGTCAAAACTGACTCCGTCATCGATCGCAGCGACGAGCAAGCGCGCCGCAATCTTGATGGCATTACCGCGGTTCTCGATGATGTCGACCCCGGAATGGCCACCACGGAGCCCTCGCACCGACAGTTCGAACAACTCTCCCCGGGCGCTCCGGGATGACCGCGCGATGCTGAAGCTCGCCTCGATGCCAGCTGCCCCGGCGCAGCCAATGTACACGGAATCGTCCTCTTCCGTATCCAGGTTGACCAGAATCCGACCGGTGACAATCTCCGGCTCGAGAGCACTGGCGCCGTTCAGGCCGGTCTCTTCGTCAAGGGTGAAGAGCAGCTCCAGGGGACCGTGCTCGACGCTCGAATCTACTGCCATCGCCATCGCGGAAGCCGCCCCGAGGCCATTGTCGGCACCTAGGGTCGTACCAACCGCCGAGACCCAATCGCCATCCACTTCGATCCGGATCGGATCCTTCATGAAATCATGCTGCACACCAGCATTCTTCTCACACACCATGTCGAGATGCGCCTGGAGGACAACGATAGGCGCCCCTTCCCGCCCAGGGCTCGCTGGGACGACAACCACCATATTGCCACTGGCGTCACTCCGAACATCGAAGCCATGCTCCGCTGCCCACTCCCGAACGTACTGAGAGATCTGCTCTTCGTGCTTCGAGGGACGCGGGATCTTGCGAATGGCGTCGAAGTGGCTCCAAATAGAACTGGGTTCGAGACTCTGCAGGGGGCTTGGCATGTGAACTGCTCCCGGGTTGGTTGAGTGGACGGCTCGCATCCCGACGCTATCATCCCACCAACTGCATCATCCACCATCTGCATCATCGGCAATCGCGCTGATCGGACCGGTCGGCGGGACGCACGGAGCGGGTTACACTTGGCGTAACAGCCATCCCGCGACCTGGCCCCCGAGACCCTTCGGCGCTGCGTCTTCCCCCAGGTCGAGGTCGGCGGGAAACGCGAGATGCCCTCCCCGCGGCACCCACCGGAGATGCCAATGGTCCGGAGCTCGATCCAACCCACCGAGGATGGCCTCGGCAGGCAGCATCGGGTCATCCTCTGCCGCCACCAACAGCGCCGGGACACGAAGCTGCTCGAGGCGACCGCCGACGCTGGCTTGACGGTAGTAGTCCTCTGCGCTGTCGAATCCAAACCGCGGCGCGACGGTGAGACGGTCCCAATCTCGAATCGATCGCACCTGGCGCGCATCGGCTGGCGATAGAGGCAGCTCGTGACGGGCCGCCACCTGCGCATACATCTCACACAATCCCGCCAGCACGTAACGCCGATAAATCCATCTCGAAGGCCGATCGATCGCCGCGACGCTGCGATCCAAATCGAGCGGTGAACAGGCCGCAGCGACCGCCCTTAGCCGCCGATCCGCAACCTCCGTGGCATACCTCAGGCTGATATGACCACCGAGGGAAAACCCAAAGAGCAAGATCGAGTCGAATTGCGCTAGCGCTGGGCTGGCGAGAACAGCCGCTAGATCACTGCTCAGTCCGGCATGGTAGAGATCCCCACCCAACCGATCAGCACCGCGCAGATTCAGGCGGAGCGTCGACAAACCGAGCTGACCAGCGGCCGTTGCGGTTCGCAACATATAGGTGCTGTCTATCGAACCGCCAAGGCCGTGCACCAAAATCAACAATGTGCCATTGTCAGGCTGGCGGCTAAGGCGCCCAGTCAGCCGAACGGCGCCATGCCCAGGGTCGGCAACCGTTGTCGACCATGGCTCGGACGCGGGGGAAGGCGGCGTCCGAGCCAGTCGACGCACGACCGGCCAAACCGTTCGAAGATGACCGGATATGCTCACGAGGCCTGCTACGGGCTTTCTGCTGCGTGCTTCTAAACGACAATGTCCTTTAGAAGATTAGAAGACGGTGCCCTTTATACGACACAAGTGTCCTTAGACGACG
>JAJCXQ010000829.1 GCA_029263355.1 Acidobacteriota bacterium
CAATTGTTGGCGAACGGGCCGCCATCGCGGTTGTTACATGTTTATGGCCCAACCGAGAACACAACCTTCTCGACCTACCATGTGGTGGCCGCGGTCGCGCCGGCTGCCGCCACCGTCGCAATCGGCGATCCGATCAGTGGGACCACTTGCCATGTGCTCGACCGCCAGCTGCGCAGCCTGCCCCTAGGAGTCCCTGGTGAGCTTTGTCTTAGCGGCACCGGGGTCGCCCGCGGCTACTTCAATCGGCCCGCACGATCAGCGGTGAGTTTTGTGCCGTCTCCCTGGGGCGAGGCCGGGCGTCGGCTCTATCGCACCGGCGACCTGGTGCGACGGGGCTCGAGCGGGGCGATCGAATTCTTGGGTCGACGCGACCATCAGGTCAAGATCCGGGGCTTTCGAATTGAGCTCGGAGAGGTTGAAGCACAGCTCGCCGCGCATCCCGAGGTCACCGAGTGTGCGGTACTGGTCGCTACCGATCGGTCGCCCGGGGAGGCTCGGCGACTGGAAGCCTTTGTGAGCTCGGCAACGGTTCCGGCGCCGAATCACAAAGCTCTGCGAGGCTTCTTGAAGCAACACCTTCCCGACTACATGATTCCGGAGGTTTTTGTTGTCCTCGACGCCTTGCCCTTGACCGCCAACGGCAAGATCGATCGCGCTGCCCTGAGCCGGATGGTCCCAGGGGAGACGACCGCTGCTTCGACGACGGCGAACCGTGCACTCGAACGGCTGATGACTCCAACTCAGGAGGTGCTGGCCGGAATCTGGAGAGAGCTTCTAGGCGCCACCGAGATTGAGCTGAGTGACGACTTTTTTGAGTTGGGAGGCCATTCCCTGCTGGCCACTCGATTGATCTCGCGGGTGCGCGAGGTGTTTGGTATCGAGGTGCCCTTGCGGGACCTGTTCGAATCTTCGGAGCTGGCCAATCTCGCTGAAAGTATCGACCAGCTGGCAAGTCAAAACCTGGAAGTCGAGTTGCCGTCGATCACGCCGTTGAACGAAGCGGATCGACGCCGCGGGCCACTTTCGTTCGCTCAACAACGGCTGTGGTTCCTGGACCGGCTACAGCCTGACTCGGCGCTTTACAACCTGCCCTGTGTGGTCTCCCTGGCAGGACGCCTGGACAAAGAAGCGCTCCAAGCCAGCCTGGTCGAGATTGTTGCGCGGCACGACGCGTTGCGGGCTTGTTTCCCGGCGGCAGGAGAGCAGCCGGTGCAGGTGATCGCGAGCCGATCAGAGCTGCCGCTTCACCATGAGGATCTCTCGCAACTTCCGGCGGAGCAACGCCGTCAGCAATCCGACGAGAGTATCCGCACTGAGGCCCAGCGCCCGTTTGATCTTTCGTCGGGACCGTTGATTCGGGCGCGACTGATCCGACTTGCGGACACTGAGCACATCCTGATTTTGACCTCTCATCACATCGTTTCGGATGGTTGGTCGCTGGCCGTTCTGTTGGACGAGATGTCGGTGCTTTATGAAGCCCTGTCGCAGCACAAGCCGCCGGTGTTGCCCGAGCTTTTGATCCAGTATCCAGACTATGTCCATTGGGAACGGCAGTGGCTCGATGAAGCGGCTTTGGCGGCACAGCTTGGATACTGGCGAGGCCAGCTTCAGGATGCGCCGGCTGTTTTGGAACTGCCAACCGACCGGCCTCGCCCAGCTCGGCAGAGCACCCGCGGCGCTGTCGAAACTTTGAGTTGGCCATCTGATTTACAAGATTCGTTGCGCCAGGTCGCGCGCCGTCACGACGCGACACTGTTCATGACTTTGCTGGCCAGCTTTCAAATTCTGCTGTCGAAACTTTCAGGGCAGGACGATATCTGCGTTGGGTCGTCGCTGGCCCATCGCCGCTTGCCAGAGCTCGAAAAACTGATCGGTTTTTTTGTCAACACCGTTGTACTGCGCAGCAAGATTCCAGCACAACTCGGTTTTGGTCAGTTGTTGAAACGTGTCCGGGAAAGCGCCCTCGGCGCCTACGCACATCAGGATATGCCGTTTGAGCAGTTGGTCGAAGCGCTGCAGCCACAACGCTCTTTGAGTCACTCGCCGCTCTTTCAAGTTGCGTTTTCATTGCAGAACGTGCCGTTGGCCGAGTATCAAATCCCTGGGTTGTCAATGACTCAGATGCCGATTGGCACCACCACAGCAAAGTGGGATTTCCTGTTGGTTTTGATCGAAACCGAACAGGGGTTGGAAGGAGCGGTCGAATACGCGGTGGATCTGTTCGACGCCTCGACCATTCGACGTTGGTGCGGGTCGTTACAAACCTTGGTGGAGCGGGCAATCGAAGATCTCGAACGCCCCGTTGCGCATTTGGATCTGCTGTCTGCGAGCGAACGGCGTCAGATTGTTTCGGTATGGAATCAGACCGAGACGGCTTATCCCCGAGATGCCTCGATCTCTGACCTATTCAGCAGCGTTGCCGCACAACAGCCGTCGGCTATCGCGGCGAGCTTTGGGCACGAAGCCTCGAGTTACGGCGAGCTCGAGAGACGCTCGAACCAGCTTGCACATCATTTGTGTTCAGTCGGTGTTGAGGCTGAATCGATGGTCGGCCTGTGCGTCGAGCGATCGCTCGAGATGGTGGTTGCAATGCTGGCTATTCTAAAAGCTGGCGCGGCCTACGTTCCCCTCGACCCCGAGTACCCCGAAGAACGTCTGGCGTTGATGTGCGACGACGCCGGGTTGAACGTGGTTCTGACCCTGGATCGCCTGCGCCATCGTCTGCCGACGGTCGCTGGGTCGGTGATTTGTTTGGATCGGAACCATCCTTGGCAGGAGACGGATCTACTTGTTGCTCCCCGATCGCAGGCAAGCTCTTCGAACTCGGCCTATGTGATTTATACCTCGGGTTCAACCGGGCGTCCTAAAGGGGTGGCCGTCACCCATCAGGCGGTGGTGCGTTTGGTGCTCAGTACCGACTACCTGAGTCTGACTTCCGAGGATCGGGTGGCACAGGCTGCAAATCACTCGTTTGATGCCGCCACCTTCGAGATCTGGGGAGCCCTACTGACCGGGGGGCGGCTGGTCGGGTTGCCGCGCCAGGCGTTGCTCTCTCCGAACGTTCTGGCCAGGCTACTGAAAGAAGAGAGGGTCAGTCGGCTCTTCCTGACAACAGCTCTGTTTAATCAGATGGCAAGTGATGCGCCGGATGGATTTGCGGCCGTGGACACCGTCCTCTTCGGTGGCGAGGCGGTGGATCCGAGGTGGGTGCGTCAGGTACTCGACAACCACCCGCCGAATCGTCTGCTGCATGTTTACGGCCCGACAGAGAACACCACGTTCTCGACCTGGTTTCGAGTCTCCGAGGTCGGCGAGGGGGCATTGACGGTGCCGATTGGTGGCCCGATTGCCAACAGCACGGTCTATGTCTTGGATCGCTATTCGAACCCCGTTCCCGTCGGCGTCTTCGGGGAGCTTTACCTCGGTGGCGATGGACTGGCGCGGGGTTATTTGGGGCGACCCGGTTTGACCGCAGCAAGTTTTGTTGCGAGTCCGTTCGGGATTGGGCGGCGTTTGTATCGGACCGGGGATGTGGTGCGATCTCGCGGCCAAGGGCGGCTCGAGTTTGTCGGGCGGCGAGATCACCAGGTCAAGATCCGGGGATTCAGGATCGAGCTCGGAGAAATTGAATCCGTCCTGTCGCGGGCTCCCGGAGTCAAAGATTGTGCACTCCTGGTTGTCGTCAACGAAGGGCTCGACGACGGCGAGCGCGACCAGCAGTTGGTGGCCTTTTTCAGCGCCGATCTCAGCACCGATCTCAATACTGAGGCGCCAGCGGCGCCGTCATCGAGCGAGCTTCGGAGTTTTGTGGCGCAACATCTGCCCGAGCCTATGGTGCCGGACAGATTCGTCGAGCTGAGCTCACTGCCACTCAATCCCAATGGCAAAGTAGATCGGTCTGCTCTGAGGCAAGCGTTGCGGGATGATCAGGGAGTGCCAACAGCCGACATCGCGTCGGTGGCAACGTCGGTCGAGCCGGCCGAGGCTCTGACTCCAACCCAGGAGATTTTGCAGCAGATTTGGCTGGGGCTCCTGGGCGTCGAACAGATTGGGCTTCACGATGACTTCTTCGAGCTCGGTGGCCATTCGTTGTTAGCGACTCGTTTGATCTCGAGAGTCCGTCGGGCGTTTGCGCTCGAACTGCCGCTGAGCCTGATGTTCGAATCGCCCACCATCGCTGGCCTCAGCGACTTTCTCGATGGGGTTTTGCGTTCTCAGGCGGGTGTCGATGCCATCTCGGTTTTGCCGTTGGCTCCAAGGTCTGGCGCATCACCGCCTGACGCACTACTGTCTGAAGCACCACTGTCTGAAGCACCACTGTCCTTCGCTCAGCAGCGACTCTGGTTCCTCTATCAGGTAGATCCCGAGGATTCCGGCTACAACATGCACGGTGCTCATCGCCTGGGCGGCGGGGTTGATCTACGGTTCCTCGAAGCTGCGTGGAGCGAGATTGTGCGGCGTCACGAGGTGTTGCGCACCACCTTTGCCGTCGGCGAGGATGGCTCACCCCATCAGAAGATTTCACCTGCCAGAGACCAGGTGGTACCACGTGTCGACCTCACCGGCCTCGAGGAAGCGCATCGGCATGAGGAGAGCCTCAGGGTTGTTCACCGGGTGGTCTCGACTCCTTTCGACCTGGCTCGCGGTCCCTTGACGCGACCTTGTGTGGTGAGTCTTGGCCAGGAGGAACACATCTTGGCTCTGACGTTCCATCACATCATTTTTGATGGTTGGTCCCTCGGAGTGTTCCGCAACGAGCTCACCACGTTATACCGCGCCTTGGCTGCTGGGCGCGAATCGCCTTTGGCCGAGCCAAGAATCCAATATGCCGACTTCGCGATTTGGCAGCGGGCGTGGCTGGCCGACAAGGTGCTGGAGAAACAGCTCGACTACTGGCGGCAGCAGCTTGCCGGGTTGAGCCACCTGGAGCTTCTCACCGACCGTCCACGACCGCCGGTACAGATTTCGCGTGGCGCAGTTCGAATGTTGCCCCTGCCGACAGGGCTCGGCGATCAAATGCGTGTCTTGAGCGCGCGTCAGAGTACCTCTCATTTCATAACCTTGGCGAGTGCTCTGATCGCCTTGCTGCACCGTTTGACCGGACAGGAGGACATTGCCCTCGGCTCGGCGATCGCCAACCGCAATCGACAAGACATAGAAGAAGTGATCGGTTTTTTCGCCAACGCCATGGTGCTGCGGGGTGATGTTTCACCGGTACAGGTCACCGAGAGCCGTCAGGCTGGCCAAACTCCAGCGGCTCGAGCACCGACGTTTGTCGACCTCCTCGGTCGGGTTCGCGAGGCGGCTCTGGGCGCCTACACCCATCAAGACGTGCCCTTTGAACGGCTGGTCGACGAATTGCTTCCCGACCGAGACATGAGCCGTCACCCGCTCTTTCAAGTGACTTTTTCTTATCAAAATAGTATCGACCTGGCGCCGATGTTACCCGAGCTCGACGTCGAACCGATGGACCTCGAGATCGTGACCGCAAGATTCGATCTCGAGTTTCATTTATGGCTCGAAGGAAACGAGTTGCAAGGAGCGGTGATCTACAATCGATCACTTTTTGACTCGAGTCGAATCCAGCGCTTGGTGGGGCAGTTCGCACGGCTGCTGCCAGGTCTCTTGACCTGTCCCGACTCACCCCTCGATGCGCTACCTTTGTTGAGCCCCGCGGAACGCCATCAGTTGCGGGTGGCTTGGAACGATACCGCGCGGGCCGAGACAGAGGTTCGTTGTGTCCAGGATCGTGTCGCAAAATGGGCGCAGCAGAATCCCATGGCGCTTGCCATTACTTCTGATGCTGGCGCGATGAGCTACGGAGAGCTCCATCGACGGTCCCGTCAGTTAGCTCGTCGGCTTCGGATGATGGGTGTCGGTCCCGAAGTTCTGGTTGCGGTTTGTATGGATCGATCTGCTGACTTCATCGTGTCGGTCCTAGGAATTCTCCAGGCCGGCGGCGCCTACTTGCCGCTCGATCCTTCACAACCCGCGGAGCGAATCTCCTGGATGCTCGCGGACGCCGGAGTCCGGAGTCCGCGGTTGATCGTTGTGACCCAAAACTCATGGCGGCAAACTCTGCCGCTCGGCGAGGATCGTCGGCAGGTTCTCTGTTTGGACGACGATTGGGTGACCCCTGGTCTTGCCACTGTCCATACGATGGTGAGCCCGCCACGACCGGAGAACCTGGCTTACATCATCTACACCTCGGGTTCCACCGGACATCCCAAGGGCACCGAATTGACCCACGCCGGCTTGAGCAACCTAGTGAATTGGCATCGGCAGGCTTTCGAGTTGACGCGGCACGACCGGTCGTCGATGGTTGCGGCCCCCGGCTTCGACGCTTCGGTATGGGAATTGTGGCCCGCGTTGTGCTCCGGAGCTAGTCTGTATCTCCCGTCGGCGGATACGGTGCTGTCCCCCGATCGGTTAGTAGCCTGGCTCGAGGCTGAAAGAATCTCGCTCAGTTTCCTGCCGACTCCTCTTGCCGAGGCCGTCTTAGCGCTGCCAGGTCTGTCGGCGTCAGGTCTAACAGCGTCAGGTTTGTCAGCAACGGGAACAGCTCTGCGGACTCTGTTGACCGGTGGTGATCGACTGCGTCGAAGAGCTGCCCCCAATCAGACCTGGCGCCTGGTCAACAACTACGGACCCACCGAAGGTACCGTCGTGGCGACCAGTGGCCGGGTCGGGACGTCGTCAGCCGGCGATGCTGTTTTACCGTCGATCGGGCGACCAATTGCCAATACTTGGGTTTCTTTACTCGATAGCAGCCTGCAACCCGTACCGCTG
>JAJCXQ010000830.1 GCA_029263355.1 Acidobacteriota bacterium
TTGCCGCCAGCCAACAGCGTGCGGCGCGGCAAGCCCTCGAGCTGTTCGCCCAGGCCCACAAACGCTTCGCGGGCGAAGGAAACTTGGTGTGGCTGGCGGTGATCGACCTCTACCGAGCGCTGATCCTCGATCAGGAAGGACGTTTCGAGGATGCCCACTCCTTGGCCGAAAGGGCGATGACCAGCTTTCTCAGTTTCCATCAAGTCGGCAAAGTGGTGATCAGCGAGCTGCTGTTGGCTCGCATCGAGTTAGCGACGGACGATCCGCACAGCGCACGACAACGCTGCCTCACAGCGCTCCAGCGGCTGGAGGAAATCGACGTTCCGGCGTCGACCTATCAAGCCTATTACGTACTCGGCCAGGCCGAGGAGGCTCTGGGCGATTCAACCGCGGCATTACACACCTATCGCCAGGCTCACCAAATGCTCGAGAACCTACGCAGCCACCTACGGGGTGAAGAGCTCAAGATCGCCTTCCTGAAGGACAAACACGAGATCTACGAGAGCCTCGTCTGGATGACCCTGACAGACGCGCCGAGCGCTGAAGACCAGCGCGCGGCACTGCTCTACATCGAGCAGGCGAAGTCTCGCAGCCTTGCCGATCTGGTGGCCTTCCGGGCCGATGCGCTGCCCAGCACCGGCGATCAAACCCTGGCCGCGAAGCTGCGCCAGCGGCGGGACGATCTCAACTGGACCTACCGTCAGATTGACATCTACGAGTTGAAGTTGGCGGAACAGGCGGGGGCAGGCCAAGAGGGCGGAGGGGCACAACGCCGTCACAACGATAGGGATCAACCCGCCGGGGCCACGCGAATCGACGAGCTGCGCCAGCGGTGCCGCGAACAGGAACACCAGCTGCTGCAAACCCTCGGCGAGCTGCGCGCCAAAGATGCCGAGCTCAGCTCGCTGCAGGCCGCTGGCAGCCTCGACCTCGAATCGCTCCAGGCTGCGGTCCCACCGGGCGCGCTGCTGTTGGAGTATTTCGAGGCCCGCGGCACCCTCTTCGTCGGTCTTCTCGGTCGTGATTTCCTCGAAGTGCAGCCTCTCGGCAGTGCCGTCAAGGTCCGGAAGATCCAACACTACCTACAGTTCCAACTCTCCAAATACCAACTCACGCCGGGCTACTTGGAAGTTTTTGGCGCCGCGATCTACCAAAACTCCCTCGCCCATCTCGGTAACCTTTACAACGAGCTCATTGCACCAATCCGCGATCGTCTCGAGACCGATCGACTGATCATCGTGCCTCACGGTGCGCTCCACTACCTACCCTTCCACGCACTCTGGGACGGCGAAGATTTCTTGCTCGATCGCTTCGTCATCTCTTATGCGCCAAGTGCCAGCGTCTTCGCCATGTGCTGCGCCAAACCGGCGTCCAAAGGCAAAAAGACACTGGTGATTGGAGTGCCCGACGAGCTGACGCCCCAGATCCTGGGCGAGGTCGAGGCAATCGCGGCTTCGCTCCCCGGCGCCGAATTGCTTGTCGGCGAGGCTGCCACCGAGGAACGGCTGCGCACTCTCGGACCTGAGTGTCGGCTAGTGCACATCGCCACTCATGGTTTCTTCCGCCTCGACAACCCGATGTTCTCCGCGATCCAGCTCGGCACCTCGCGACTGACCCTTTTCGACCTCTACCATCTGGAGTTGGATGCCGAAATGGTGGTGCTTTCCGGCTGTGCCACCGGAGCCAACACCGTCGAGAGCGGCGACGAACTGATCGGGCTGACTCGTGGGCTACTGTACGCTGGCGCTCGCTCAGCCCTGGTAACCCTATGGGACGTCAACGATGCATCAACCGCCAAGTTCATGACCGCCCTTTATCGCCACCTCGAGACAGCCAGTGATCGAGCGGACGCTGTGAGGCAAGCTATGTTGGAGCTCCGCGAAACTCATCCCAACCCCTACTATTGGGCACCTTTCGTACTGATTGGTAACCCCTTCGTGCAATGACCAGAGCCGCGGACTGGCTTTACGCAGCGGTCCGCGAAGCGGTAACTCGCGGCGATCCCACAGCCGCCAATCGCAGCACTCCATAGGCTCAATCAGGCGGGTAGACAGCAAAGTTATGGCTGTGCCAATATGTAGGCACACTCAGACGGAGGATCAAGCGATGCACCGAACCACTCTCATGTTACCGCCCGACCTCAAGATCCAGGCTCAACGGCAGGCACGCGAGCAGGGTGTGTCTC
Organism: Acidobacteriota bacterium; assembly: GCA_029263355.1. Classification (GTDB taxonomy): domain Bacteria; phylum Acidobacteriota; class Thermoanaerobaculia; order Multivoradales; family J023; genus JAAELT01. The sequence continues at coordinate 2,186 of JAJCXQ010000830.1, forward strand.
TGGGTGAATTCATTCGCCGAGCGATCGAATTGCAGCTCAAAGGATCCGGCGCGACCCGTCGAGCTGCCGACCCGCTGTTTGCCGATATTGCGGTCTTCACCGGCGATGCCCCTGCCGATTCAGCCGCGGAGCATGACCGCTATCTCTACGGTGATCCGCCAGCGTGATCTTCATCGATACGGGCGCCTTCTTGGGGACTTACCTCGAAAAGGATCAGTATCACCATCAGGCGCTGGCCGGCTGGCAAGATCTGAAGGATTCGACCTGGCGCTGCTTCACCAGCAACTTCGTCCTCGATGAAACGTTCACGTTCCTGGCCCGACGCACCTCGTATCAGTTCGCTGCCGGCCGGGCGCGGAGCCTCCTGACGTCGAATATCCTAGAGATCCTTCGGCCGGATCAGGAGATGGAACTGCAGGCGCTGACCACCTTCGAGAAGTTCGCGGATCAGCAGGTGAGCTTCACCGATTGCGTCTCGTTCGCGCTGATGAAAAGCCAGCGTATTCATCGCGCCTTCGCCTTCGATCGGCACTTCGCGCTCGCCGGCTTCGAGCTCTGGTCGGGAGGGTGGCACTCGGTCCACGAGCCGCGGGCGGAATACGACCCGGAACGTTAGATCGAATCCAGGAACAGCATTCTCGAGTCAGTGAGGTCGCGCTGGTGGGGCGAGCACAGGCGAGTATGTTTGAGCAGAACACAAGTAGCTAGCCCACAAAGCATTGTAGACAATCCACCTGGAAGACTCGACGCTGCCAAGGCGAGTTACGCAGCGCTGCGCGCAGCCCATCAGCGCGACCGGCAGAGGGTCATTATTGGATGCAATCTAGCTATATCGCTCACCCCATTCTCACCCTTGAGATTGGGCCAGTCTCAAAGATGAGAATCCCAGCTTTTGCCGACAGCGAAAGCTTAGCTCTCAAACTGCTGATATGGCTAGGCTTGTGATCACGATCGGATCATTCGACATGGGTCGAAGAGATGGCAGTCCTCTTGCATGTTTAGATTGAGCTCCCGAGCCATCGCCGCAGCGCCTCGACGCCCTTCGAGATCGCAACTTTTGAGAGGTGACCTATGAGATCCCGATCGCAAAAATTCCTGTTCTCCACCGCAGCCCTGCTGGTGCTGCTCCTCATCAGCCCCGCCACATTCGCCCAGACGGGTGATGAGATGTGGACCGATGTCAACGATGACGACTTGCGGATCACCGCCAAGCGCACCATCGAGCCGAAGAGTTATCGCACCCTCAACCTCGACAAAGCTGCCATGACGGTAGCATTGTCCGCCGCGCCGCTCGAAAGCCGAGCCGACGCAGTCGGCAACGAAGTGATGCTGAGCCTTCCTTTGCCGGAAGGTGGATTCGGACGCTTTCTGGTCAAGGAGTCGCCGATCATGGCGCCCGGGCTAGCCTCCAAGTTTCCCGAGATCCGGACCTACAGCGGCCAGGGTATCGACGATCCGGCGGCCATCGCCCGACTCGACCAGACGCCGGCTGGCTTCCATGCCATGGTGCTGTCTCCTGCCGGGACGTTCTACATCGATCCCTACGGCCAGGATGACAGCGAGCACTACATCAGCTACCTCAAAGCCGACGCACAATACCGCGGAGAAGGTTTCGAGTGTGCAGTCCACACCCACGATTCCCTGACCGTGCCGCACAAGAACGGCCCACGCAACGCCAGATTCGACAAGGTGGTCTCCGGTAGCACTCTGCGGACCTACCGTCTGGCGGTGGCGGCGACCGGCGAGTACACCGCCTTTCACGGTGGTACGGTGGCTCAAGGACAGGCGGCGATCGTCACCGCTATGAACCGGGTCAACGGCATATACGAGCGTGATGTCGCCATCCGCATGGTGCTGATCGCAGGCAATGATCAGCTGGTCTACACTAACTCCGGCTCCGACCCCTACACCAACAACAACGGCAGCACCATGTTGGGCCAAAACCAGTCCAACATCGACTCGGTGATCGGCAGCGCCAACTACGACATCGGCCATGTCTTCTCGACCGGTGGCGGCGGCGTCGCCTCGCTGCGTGTCCCCTGCGTCAATGGCTCCAAGGCACGGGGCGTCACCGGCCAGTCCTCCCCCACCGGCGACCCTTTTTGGGTCGACTACGTGGCCCACGAGATGGGACATCAATGGGGTGGCAACCACACCTTCAACGGCAGCTCGGGCAACTGCTCGGGCGGCAATCGTAATGGCTCCACTGCATACGAGCCGGGCAGCGGCACGACGATCCAGGCTTATGCCGGCATCTGTTCACCACAGAACATTCAATCCAACAGTGATGATCATTTCCATGGCATCAGCCTGGACGAAATCGTCTCCTACTCCACGACCGGAAACGGTGACAACTGCCCGGTGCGGACCGCAACCGGCAACGACCCGCCAACGGTCAACGCTGGCGCCAACTACACGATTCCGATCAACACGCCGTTCGAGCTCTGCGGCTCGGCGACGGATCCTCAGGGAGCTTCGTCCCTGACTTACAATTGGGAAGAGTTCGACCTCGGGCCAACCGGCGCCCCCAACAGCCCCAGCGGCAACGCTGCCATCTTCCGCAGCTTCTCCCCGGGTCCTTCGCCGTGCCGGTCCTTCCCGCAGCTCAGCGACCTGGTGAATAACACCCAGACTTTGGGTGAGATCCTGCCGTCCTACGCCCGCACCATGAACTTCCGCCTCACCGCCCGTGACAACAGCGTCGCCGGTGGCGGCGTGGCCGACGATGCGATCACGGTAACCGCCTCCAGCGTCGGCAACAGCTTTCAGGTCACCGCCCCTAACACCGCGGTCAACTGGGCCGGAAACAGTAGCCAGACGGTGAGTTGGAACGTGGCCGGCACCGACCAGTCGCCCATCAGCTGTTCGGCGGTCGACATCCTGCTGTCCTCCGATGGCGGCACGACGTACCCGGTGAACCTGGCGACCGGGGTTTCCAACTCCGGCTCAGCTTCGGTCACCGTGCCGAACTCTGCGACAACATCGGCGCGAGTCAAGGTGCAGTGCTCGGGCAACGTCTTCTTCGACATCTCGAACGCCAACTTCACGATCACCGCGAGCTCCGGCAACCCGCCGACGGTGAACATCACCGCCCCCGCCAACGGCTCGTCGTCCGAGCTCGGCG
>JAJCXQ010000831.1 GCA_029263355.1 Acidobacteriota bacterium
ATGTCCTGCGGCCGGCCCATATAGCCTTGAAAGACTTCATTGTCAGGTACGAAGGCGATCGTCTTACCGGGCCGCTCGGTCTTGCCAGTTAGCTCGGTCTTGCCAGTTTGCTCGGTCTCGCCAGGCAGCTCGGCTTTGTAACACAACGTGGGTCCCGGATGCTGGGTGAAAGCGCAAGAGATTCGGATGTCACCGACTTGGATCGTATCGTCACCAACGTAAGCGAACTCCAGCTCCGCGTCCATGTTTTCCATCTGGATCGGGAAGTAGTCGGGATCGAACTGCCCCCTGAACAACGACTCGAGATTCTTGTTGAAGCCGCTAGCACCGTAGATGGTGATCTCGAAGCCGGGAATGAAGGCCGGCGCAAAAAAAGGAAAACCTTGGATGTGGTCCCAATGGGTGTGGGTGATGAACAGATGAAGCTTGCGCGGTGTCCCCCGGGCGAGCTCCAAACCAAGGTTGCGGATCCCAGAGCCGGCGTCGAAAATGATCAGATCGCGGCCATATTCCAGCGTCATGCAAGACGTATTACCGCCATGGCGAATGAAATCCGGGCCTGAGATCGGGATCGACCCACGGGTTCCCCAAAGTTGGAAACGTCCACCTTCCGTATCCAGTCGGGGTAAATAGTTGGTGTTTTCGGAACGCGGCTCGCGTTGCACGAGCAGCTTGGCCGTTGCGGTCGCGACGCCCCGACGAGAGTTGGCCTTCTTGACCCGGGCGACTAGATCCTGGGGATCGAAGGGTTTGATGATGAGGTCTGAGACTCCGAGCTGCTTCGCCTTCTTGATCTCGGTCCTGTAGCCCTTGACGGTACAGACGATCACCGCGATGTCTCGCGTCCAATCGTCCGCTTTGAGGCGTCGCAGAACTTCGATGCCGTGGATCTTCGGCATCATCAGATCGAGAACAATGACGTGAGGATCGAACGAACGAGCCAACTCGAGACATTCTTCACCGTCCCGCGCTATCGCAGTCTTATACCCCGCTTCTTCGAGCGCCCAGCTGATCGACTGTGCGATGACCTTGACGTCATCGGCAACCAGCACTCGGTAGCTGTTGTCCCCTCCAATGGAGTTAGGCATCCGCAGAGTTGCCTTTCATAACCTCGAGAACGCCTCGAGGGTCTCGGTGAGTTTTTGGATCTCTTCCGTCAGTGTCTCATACTCCGATCCCACTTGTTTCGAGTCAGCGCCGAGCGCTGCAAACTGCAAATGTTCTGCGGCGCGGGCGGCAGCTGGGGCGCATACTGTACCCGCCGCACCCCGGAGGGCGTGACAGGCCTCGGCCACAGCTTCGAAATTGGATGCTGCCATTGCACTCGTCATCGCCGCGAGGTGACGCGGTAGGTCTTCGTAGAGAAACATCTCGGCCAACGCCTGGGCTCGCTCGCGGCGCCCAGCCACTCGTCCCAGCAGACGCTCGAGCTCGAAAATATGGTTGCTACTCGCCGTCTCAGAGATCGGCTCCATTTCGTGGGCTGGATCGCCATCGACGGCGATCGGGAGGCTCTGGTCAAGACGACGCAGGGCTTCCGCCAGTACCGCTTTCTCGATCGGTTTGGGGACATAACCATCCATCCCCGCCTCTAAACAACGTTGGCGATCACCACGCAGTACGTCGGCCGTGGTGGCGATGATCGGCAGGCGAGGCCCACCGCTTTCCCTGGCGCGAATCGCGGCAGTCACCGCAAAACCGTCCATATCCGGCATATGCATGTCCAACAACATCAGGTCGAACGCTCTCTCACCCACCGCCGTCAAGGCCTCAGCGCCGCTGGACACGACCTGACAGTCAATACCCCAGCCAGCGAGCAATCCAGCCGCAACCACCTGATTGATCCGGTTGTCTTCTACCACCAACGCGCAGGCAAACCCGACGTTTAGAACATCGCTGCTTGGTGCCATCCTGTCTCGCCCTGGTGTCGAGGGATCCTGTAAGCCGCAACGGATGGTGAAGTGGAAGACACTCCCCTCTCCGGGCTGACTCTCGACCCAGATGCGGCCTCCCATGGACTCGACCAACCGCTTTGATATCGCCAATCCCAACCCACTGCCACCGAACTGCCGAGTGGTCGAACTGTCGGCTTGCTCGAAAGCCTGGAAAACCAGTTCGTGCTTGTCCCGAGGAATACCCGGACCGGTATCGCGAACCGCAAAACACAGCATCACTGCGTGGTCGTCAACCGGCTCGACGTCAACCTCGACCACAACTTCACCCGCCGTTGTGAACTTGAGACCGTTCGTCACCAGGTTGATCAAGATCTGGCCGAGACGAGCTTGATCAGCCACTACGGCATCGGGCACCTCCTCCCCAACTTGGAGTTGTAAGCTCAAGCCCTTGTCTTCAGCCTGCAGATTCAGTGTCCCCAGAAGCCCTCGCAAATGGGCGCGAAGCTCAAAATGGTGAGACTCGATCTCGAGCTTGCCGGCCTCGACTTTGGAAAAGTCGAGAACGTCGTTCAATAGCCGTAACAGAGCCTCAGCCGAGGCCTCGACCATGCCGAGATACTGGCGCTGCTGTTCATTCAGTCGAGTCTCGAGCAGCAAAGCGGTGATGCCGAGGATGCCGTTCATCGGCGTTCGGATCTCGTGACTCATGTTGGCGAGGAATTGACTCTTGGCCTGGGTAGCGGTCTCGGCCGCCTCTTTGGCGGCTTGCAACGCGCGTCGTGCCCGACGACGCTCGGTGATGTCCTGAACAAAGAGATGAAACTCCAGACGCTCGCCGTAAGTCGCCATGGTGAAGGTAGCTTCAACTGGAAATCGTCGACCGCCACGATCCGTCGCGAGAATCTCTATTCGGCGGTCGAGGTAGGTGCTTTCACCGCCGGTCGTCAAGAAGCTCAGCAATCCACTGCGAGTTGCCTCACGCTCTGACTCAGGAGTGACCAGCTCGAAGACGTCCTGGCCGACCGCGACGTCCGATGACCAGCCGAAAATCGCCGCTGCTTGTGGATTCCAACCCAGGATGACACCCCGCTCGTTGACTGTGATGATGGCGTCCAGAGAATGGTCGATGATGCGACGGTAGCGATCGGCGCTGTCGCGGAGATCCTGCATCGCCTGTTGCAAGGCCCCGATCACGCGGTTGTACTGCGTCCCAATCACTCCCACTTCGGTCTGTGGTTCGGCTTCGACCCGCAGGCTCAGGTCGCCGGAAACTGCTTGCCGCTCCATCGCTGTGACCAGCTCCAGCAGTTCGGTTGTGGCGCCATGCTCGACAACATTGAGCCCTTGCAACTCCTCGTCTTCCGATACCCGTAAGGAGACGAGCCGATCGATCAGACGCAATCCCAGGTAGCCGCCACCAAAAGCCCAGGCGCAACACACCGCTGCTCCGAGTCCCTGGACCATCAATTGCTCGACGCGGCTCAGTCCACTGCCCAAGATCCCAAGATCCCCGAAAAGTGCTACCGCCATTGTCCCCCAGACTCCTGCCGCGGCATGCACCGGCACCGCTCCAACCACATCGTCGATACCTTGACGCTCGAGGATTTGGCTGGCAACCATCATGACCAGACCGCCGACCGCTCCGATGCTGACAGCGGCCAGCGTCGACACTGCGTGGCAACTGCCAGTGATCGCCACCAAACCTGCCAAAGTGCCATTCATCACCAGTTTCATGTCAGGCCGACCGCGCAAGCGGGCACTGACCGCCAACACCACAACCAAGCCGGCAGCGCCTGACAGCACCGTGTTGGCCACCACCACCGACACTCTTGGCTGCCACCCCATGAAGCCGCCAGCATTGAACCCCAGCCATCCGAGCCACAGCAGAAAGACGCCGAGGATTGCCAGCGGCAGATTGTGGCCTTGGATCTCTTGCGGATTGCCGTCGGCATCGAACCGACCCCGCCGCGGGCCGAGCACCAACACCGCGGCCAAGGCGACCCAACCGCCGACGCTGTGGACGACGGAAACGCCAGCAAAGTCACGAAAGCCAAGCTGCCCAAGCCAACCGCTCGCCACTCCGACATCGGCGCCATTCCACACCCAATGCCCGAACACAGTGTAGATCGGACCCGACAAGAGCAGAGTCATCAACAGGTAGCCACCGAAACGCATTCTCTCCGCTACCGCGCCCGACACCATGGTCACAGCGGTGCCACAGAACATGACTTGATAAACGAAGAACGCCGTCGACCGTCCACCGTTCAAATCGGCGAAGAAGCTGGAGCCTCCCAGCCATCCGCCGAGAGTCGAACCGAACATCAGGGCATAACCAAATGCCCAGAACAGGATCACCGAGAGGCCAAAGTCGGCAAGGTTCTTGATCGCGACGTCAATCGAATTTTTCGATCGCGTGAGCCCCGACTCGAGACACATGAATCCTGGCTGCATGAGAAACGCCAGCCCGGCGCATAGTAGAAGCCAGAGGGTGTCGATGCCTTGCAGCTCAATCATGCCAGCCACGACAACCACCGTATCAAGGATGTGAAAAGAACATCAGAGGACTCAGGATCCAAAGAGACTTCGACTAATGAGAGTTCAACGATACATCCCGAGAGACGACAGCAGATTCATGTCAGATATACCTTACATCTTGAGGCCAGAAATAATAACTAACCATTCTAAAGATCCCAAAATCACAATGATATATGCTATTGAACCAATTCACTGCGCGGGTTATTTGCCATGCCGATCCGAGCACCGCACCTCTTCGAGGCGATGCTCGACTTGTACGAACCGCAGAAAACAGCTGCGAAACGCAACGATTTGGCAAATTGTCCTGACTTTAGGAGCCTGGAGGAAACATTGATCGCAGACTTCTCCGAGCGCAAGGGAATCGCCGCAGCCATGACTCATTGTGATTCGATCACTCATGAGTCACGTGATCCGATCACTCATGTGTCTCGTGAGCGGATCACTCATGTGTCAACAGTGTTCTTTTCATCCAAGGAGGACAGAATGAACCGACGTTTCAGTCTAGTTTCGATTCTCGCCATCACTCTCGCTCTCGGTGCCGCAGGTTCTGCGCTCGCGACGGACGAGAAACCAGCAAACGCCCCTGCGGCCTCAGCAGAGCAAACCCAAGGCGAGCCGATGTACGTCGCCGGGATGCAAGTCTCTATCGACGAAACGACCGGCGAGCTCCGTCCCGCCACCGCCGAGGAAGCCGCCAACTTGGCTCAACAGTGGCGCCAAATGTTCGTTCCGAGGAAAACCGCGCCGCGTGCCTTCACCACCAAGAGCGGAGCTACCGCGGTTGAGCTGACCCCCGACATGCTGAAGTTCACGGTGGTCCGAATCGAAGCCGACGGCAGCCTGACCACCGGCCACGCGAACGGCCAGCAGGAAGCGCTCGAGTACATCGCGACCACCACCACCCCTGAGGAGGAGTAAGCGATGCAAGCACATCATCCCCATCGTCTGCTGACCATCGTCTTCGCCAGCCTCCTACTGCTGGCCGCCCTTCCGGCCACTGCCGCCAACGTTGTTGTCATCAACTTCGATCCGCCGGGCGTCGGTCTCAACGATCCGACACCGGTCGCGCCCGTGGGCGGCAACCCAGGCACTACCCTTGGCGCTCAGCGCGGCAATGTCTATCTACTGGCAGCTCAGATTTGGGGCAGTACGCTGTCCAGTAGCCAGAATATCTTCGTTGCCGCTCAATTCACGCCGCTACCCTGCTCGCCAACCGGCGCAGTGCTGGGCTCCGCAGGCCCGACCTTCGTGGTCACCGATTTCCCAGGCGCCGTCTTCCCGGCCACTTGGTATTCCTCCGCCCAGGGAGACGCGCTCTCCGGCGTTGATCAGGTCCCCGGTTTTGTCGACATCGGCTCGAGCTTCAACTCCGACATCGACGACGACCCCAACTGCTTGGTCGGCCGCCAGTGGTACTACGGCTTCGACAACAATCAGGGGGGTGATCTCGACTTCCTAACCGTCGTGCTGCACGAGATCAATCATGGTCTCGGCTTTCTCGAGCTCGTGGATCCGAATACCGGCGCGCTTTTTTTCGGCCAGCCGGACATCTACACCAAGTTCATGCTCGACCTCACCTTGAATGCAACCTGGGACACACTGACCGACGCCGAACGCCTGTTCTCTCAGACCAATTCTGGCAATCTGGTGTGGAACGGCTCGAACGTCACCAACCAGGCGCCTTCGTTCCTCGGGCCCCGCCCATCGCTCAAGGTTCTGCAACCGAAGGTCCTCAAGGGCAGCTACGAAGCCCAAGCCGCCAGCTTTGGGCAACCGCTCAGCGGTGGTGGCGGCACGACCGGTCAAATCGTCTTAGCGGACGACGGTATTGGCGTCGGCAGCGATGCTTGCGAGGCGATCACCAACAACCTCAACGGCAAAATTGCTCTCATCGACCGTGGCGGATGTGCGTTCACCACCAAGGTCGCGAACGCCGAGGCGGCTGGCGCCAAGGGTGCTGTCGTCGCCAACAACATCGCTGGTGGACCGGCGCCGATGGGCGGTAGCGATCCCGCGATCAGCATTCCCTCGGTCGGTATTACCCTCGACCTCGGCAACTCGATCAAGGCCGAACTGCCTGGCGCCAACGCCAAGTTACTGTTGGACAGCGATTTCCTAGCGGGCACCACCCAGGACTTCGTGCGTCTTTTTGCGCCGGGTGTCGTCAATCCCGGTTCGTCGAAGTCCCATTGGGACACTTCGGCCGAGCCGAGCCTGCTGATGGAGCCGTCAATCACTCCGGACCTCGAGACGGCGACAACCCTCGACCTGTCGCCAGCGATGTTGCAGGACATCGGCTGGGTGCTGTTACCTTGATCGGCTGAAATGAGATTTGTGACCTGGGCGCCTCCGCCCAGGTCCTCTCCAGAGTGCAACGATGTTAATCTCTGCTGGTGAGTATTCGAGAGGTCACCCTGAGACGATTCATCCCGCTGGCCATCATTGTGCTGGCCATGGGCAACACTAAAGGCGCTTCTGGCCAAACACCTCCAGCAGAGGTCATCGCGCCCGCCAGTTCCAACACTGGTGAGACGTCTGCCAGCGACGATTCGATACCGGCCAAGCAGGAAACGGGGGCGCCAGTCGAGACGCTCCGGCCTACCCCGAGGTCCGGTTTTGGGTCGCCTCAACAGGTCGCCGAAGTCGAGGCAGCGATTCGCCATGCTCTTGAGAAGGGGTGGCAAGAGCTCAATCTGCTGACCGAGTGTCAACAAGACGAAGGCTTCACAACCGCCGAAATCTTCGCCAATGGGGTTGGCATCTGGAACTCCAAACAACAGTACAAAGTCAGCGATGACGAGATCCGCGCTCTCTTGCGTGCTCTTCGCGACACCAACTTCGCGCACATGCCGGTGGTCTACCAAGGCGGAGCCGTGCCCCAGGGACCAACGAAGCCTCGTGTCAGGTGCCAGATCCGCTTACGTCTCGACAACACCGCCAAACGCGTCACCTTGATGACGGGAGTTGAGCCGGCGGAGTCGCTGCTGAAATTGGCCGGAAGCTTGCTCGAGATCAGCCGACGCCCCGCCGCCACAGGGGTGAGTGCCAGGCATCTGGATGACGGCCTCGAAAAGATCGCTCGCGGCGAGCTCGCTCCCGAAGTCTTGGTGCTGACGAGTCACCACAAACCCTCAAAGCAAGCAAAAGACAAAATTGGATGGCACCTCGAGCTCCAGGGCACGGTGGCTCGTACCCGAGCCTATTCTCCACAGACCG